>JBIKKE010000138.1:0-7104 GCA_044360575.1 Limnohabitans sp.
AGACCAGTTTCGTGAACGCGAGACCGGTAAAACCTATTTGGCGCTGGTCAAAGGGGATTGGCCCGCCAAGCTCAAGGTGATCGACCAGCCGCTGCACAAATTCTTGCTGCCAGGCAAGGATGGGATGGAAGGCGAGCGCCGTGTCAAGGTGACCACAGCCGATGACCCGGACGGCATGCGCTCCATCACCTTGGTCAAGGTGGCACAGCGCCTGCCAGGGGCCACCTTGCTGGAAGTGACCATCAAAACCGGCCGCACGCACCAGATTCGGGTGCATTTGTCCTCGCAAGGCCATCCGATTGCTGGCGACGACAAATACGGAGATTTTGACTGGAACCGTCAGTTGCAAAGGCCGGGCGCCAGTCCTGGCCTCAAGCGGATGTTTTTGCATGCTTGGCGCTTGCAGTTCAACCACCCCGTGACCGCCGAGCGCGTCGCTCTGCAAGCCGATTTGCCCCCTGAATTGAAAGCCTACGTTGACCATGCCCAACACCAGACCCCGCCAGTTTGACCTGATCGCTTTCGATTGGGACGGTACTTTGTTCGATTCCACAGCCATCATCACCCGCTGCATCCAGAGGGCGGTGGTCGATGTGGGTGGCCAAGAGCCCACCCGAGAGGCCGCGTCATATGTGATTGGCATGGCCCTGATGCCAGCTTTGGCCCACGCCGCGCCCGATGTGCCCAAAGACATGTACCCGGCCCTGGGGGAGCGCTACCGCCACCATTACTTGCAGCACCAGCACGACATCAGCCTGTTCGATGGGGTATTGGGCATGCTGGACGAATTGAAAGCCCGGCACCACTGGCTCACGGTGGCCACCGGTAAAAGCCGTTCTGGCTTGAACGAGGCCCTGCAGGCGGTCGAGTTGCGGCACCGTTTTGACGGCTCACGCACGGCCGATGAGACGGCGGGCAAGCCCAGCCCCTTGATGCTCAACGAATTGATGCGCGAGTTTGGCGTCGAGCCCGAGCGCACCTTGATGATCGGCGACACCACACACGACCTACAAATGGCCCTGAACGCGGGTTGCGCCAGCGTAGGCGTGAGCTATGGCGCGCATGAGCCTGATGACTTTCATGCACTGAAGCCACGCCATGTGGCCCACAGCGTGCGCGATTTGCACGACTGGTTGCTGCAACACGCCTGATCAGGAGCGCCCATGGAACCCACGGTCCCTTTGTGCAACAGCGCCGACCTGGTCAATGGCGGGCGGGCTGTTCCTTTTGACATCGTCTACGCTGGTCAGACTTGCCGTGCCTTTGCCATCCGTTACCAGGGCCAAGTGCATGCCTACTTGAACCGATGTACCCATGTGGCCATGGAGATGGATTACCAACCGGACCGGTTTTTTGACAATACCGGTCGTTGGCTGATGTGCGCCACGCACGGCGCCACTTACCAGCCCGATACCGGTGCTTGCTCCGGTGGTCCGTGTCGAGGCGGCTTGGTCAAAATAGACTTGACAGAGCGCGAAGGCGTGGTTCACTGGCATACTGCCTACAACTTAAAACCCCTCGAATTTTGACCATGCAAGACCCCCAGGACAACACGTCCAAGCCCATTGAAAATTCGCCTGTGAGCTCGGCCGACGCTGCCCATGTCCCCGCTTTAGCTGCTCAAGAAAGTTGGGCGCGCGAAACCTTGGAGAAACTCGCTTTTGCCAACTTGAAAGAGCAGCAAAGCGATCGCCGCTGGAAATTGGGTTTGCGTTTGGCTTGGATGGGCCTGGTCGTTTTTGTGCTGTGGCAAGTCTTCAGCTTCGGCTCACCGGCGACCAGCACCAGCTTCCCGCATACAGCCTTGGTCACCATCGTGGGAGAAATCTCATCAGACACGGAGGCCAGTGCAGAAAACGTCATGTCGTCCATGCGCACCGCGCTCGAAGATCCGGGCTCCAGGGCACTGGTGCTGTTGATCAATTCTCCGGGCGGCAGTCCGGTGCAAGCGGGTTTGATCAACGATGAGATCACCCGCTTGCGGGCTTTGCACAACAAACCCATTTACGCCGTGGTGGAAGAGTCTTGCGCTTCGGCGGCTTACTACATTGCCGCTGCTGCGGATCAAATTTTTGTGGACAAAGCCAGTCTGGTGGGCAGCATTGGCGTCCTCATGGATGGCTTTGGTTTCACGGGCTTGATGGATAAACTCGGTGTTGAGCGTCGCCTGATGACGGCCGGTGATAACAAAGGATTTCTGGATCCTTTCAGTCCCCAAACCGCGCCTCAGCGCTTGCATGCGCAGGCCATGTTGGACCAAATCCACAAGCAGTTCATTGACGTGGTGAAAAAGGGCAGGGGTGATCGGCTCAAAAACCATCCAGACATGTTCAGTGGTTTGTTTTGGAGCGGACAGCAAGCCGTGGATTTGGGCTTGGCCGACAGCTTGGGCAGTATCGATGGCGTGGCCAGAGATGTGGTTAAAGCCCCGGATGTGATCGACTACACCCAGCGTGAAAATGTGGCCGAGCGCCTGGTCAAGCGCTTTGGCGTGGCGGTGGGCGAGGGCTCTGTTCGTTTGTTGAACAAGCCTGCGGTCTTGCGCTGACCATCACCTTGCCCCAACATCAAGGCCCGATGGCGTAAACCGCGGGCGTATGACCATCAGGGCCTTGTCTGCCCTTTTTCCATTGGGCGACGCTGTGGCTTTGGATGTTGACCGATGGCAAGGTCAGGCCGCTGGCAATGGCCAGCCGAGTAGAGGCTTGCAGGCTTTGCAGCAAGCCGTCCAGCATGGCGGCATTGCGGTAAGGGGTTTCTATCCACAGCTGAGTTTGGCCGGTTTTGAAGGCCAATGACTCCAGCTGCTTGATGCGAGCCGACCGCTGCGCCGCGTCTTGGGGCAAATAGCCCACAAATGCAAAGTTTTGTCCGTTCAGGCCACTGGCCGCAAGGGCCAGCAGCAAAGACACGGGGCCCACCAGCGGCACCACCGTGATGCCCAGATCGTGCGCAGCCCGCACCACAGAGCTGCCTGGGTCGGCGACCGCAGGCATGCCTGCTTCGCTGACCAAACCCACATCGCGTCCTTGCAAGGCAGCGGCCAAGAGGGGCTTGCCGTCAAAACCGGATTGGTGATCGCCTTTTTTGTGCACATGGCGAGGCAGCTCGGTGATGGCCTGTTCGGGCAGGGGGGCGATCAAGGTATGGGTTTCGCCGACGCGCTTCAAAAACGCCCGAGTGCTTTTGGCGTTTTCGCACACCCAATGTTGGATGCCTGATGCGCATGCCAATGTGTGGTTCGGCAACACATCCTGAATGGGGGCTTGCTCGGCACAACCAAAGTCGAGAGGGGTGGGCACCAAAAACAAGCGTCCTTTGTGCAAGGTGGGGGTGTTCACAGCAGTTTCACTCCAGCTTGGCGCAGCAGTCGCGCGGTGCGGATGAGCGGAAGCCCGATCAATGCGGTCGGGTCATCGTTGTCGATGGACTCCAAAAGGGCAATGCCCAAGCCTTCACTCTTGGCGCTGCCCGCGCAATCATAGGGTTGTTCGGCTTGCAAATAAGCCTCGATTTCGGCGTCGCTCAGATCCCGAAAAACCACCCGCACCTCGGCCAAATCAACTTGCTCAAAGCCCGAAGCCAAACAAACCACCGCCAAAGCGGTTTGAAAAATCACGGTTTGGCCCCGCATTTGGCGCAATTGGGCCACGGCGCGGGCGTGATCGCCCGGTTTGCCCAAGGGCTGTCCCGCCAGATCGGCCACCTGGTCGGAGCCGATCACCACCGCTTCGGGGTGAAGTGCTGCGACCGCTTGGGCTTTGGCCAAAGCCAGGCGCAAGGCCAAAGCCTTGGGGCGCTCGCCAGCCTGAGGTGTTTCGTCAACCTCTGGGGCTCTCACTTCAAAAGGAATGCGCAGCCGCTCAAGCAATTCACGCCTGTAGCGGGAGGTCGAGCCCAGCACGACAGAGCGGCTGACAGGGGTTTGAAGGGGTGAATTGGCAAAAGTCGTCGTCACAGCGCAGATCCCGGTGTGTGCAGAGGGGTGATTCTCTTACACTGCTGCCCATGGATAAAAAAATCGACCCCCAACACTTGGATTTGCAGTCGTTTGCGCGAGACGGCTTGGCGTTGCGCGGAGAGGGCGCTTTGGCCGATTGGCCTCGTTTGGCTGTCGAGGAGCACGGTCAGGAACTTGCAGCAGGTGCCGTGCTTTGGCAGCTTGAGGGGCGCTGGGTAGAGCAAACTGGTGGTGCAGACCAAATTTGGCTGGATTTGCGGGCTTCTGTGCAGTTGCCCATGCAATGCCAGCGCTGCCTGACACCTGTTTTGCAGGAGGTTTCAGCAGAGCGATCCTTTCGTTTTGTGGCCGATGAGGCGACGGCAGCGGCTTTGGATGACGAGTCGGAAGAAGATTTTTTGGTGATCAGTCGCGACTTTGATGCCTTGGCTTTGGTGGAAGATGAGTTGATCTTGGCCTTGCCTTTGGTGCCCTTGCACGAGGTGTGTCCAGAGGTGTTACCCATGTCTGTGGCCGATCCGGAGTTCGAGGCTGCCTCCGAGCGGCCCAACCCGTTTGGCGTCTTGGCGGGTCTCAAAACAGGTGTGTCCAAATAAGTTCCATGCTGCTGACGCAGCTTGGGCTATAATCGTGAGCTTCGCTTGGTGCGCCAAGTGACATCCCTTCAACCAGAAGCTGCGTTCACATCGTCGCGGCCTCCAAGCTTTCAAGGAGCCACCATGGCCGTCCAACAAAACAAAAAGTCGCCTTCCAAGCGCGGTATGCACCGTTCGCACAACGCACTGAATGTGCCGGGTATCGCTGTGGAGCCAACCACGGGTGAAACACATCTGCGTCACCACATCAGCCCCAACGGTTTTTACCGCGGCCGTCAAGTGCTCAAAAACAAATCGGAAGCCTGATCGGCCCGCAACCCTCAAGCCTACAGAGGCCCGGCGCTACTTTTTGAGTAGCCTCGGGCTTTTTAGTTTATGGCTTGTATTTCTCCCGGTTTTGATCCGAAGGATGACATGACATCACCCAACCCGATCACTGTGTCTGTCGATTGCATGGGCGGTGACCACGGCCCTCGCGTCACGCTCGCGGCTTGCCGCCGATTCTTGAACAAGCATCCTGAAGCGCGCTTGATTTTGGTGGGCCGGGCTGAGGCCTTAGCGGGGTTTTCTGATTCACGGGCACAAGTGGTTGTGGCCACAGAAGTGGTGGAGATGGATGACCCGTTGGAAGTGGCTTTGCGCAAGAAAAAAGACTCTTCGATGCGTCTGGCCATTGAGCAGGTGCGCGATGGTCAGGCTCAAGTGGCGGTCTCTGCCGGCAATACCGGCGCCTTGATGGCCATCGCCCGTTATGTCCTCAAGACCATGGAAGGCATTGACCGTCCAGCGATTGCAGGTCAAATGCCCAATTTCAAGGGCGGTGGCACCACCATGCTGGATTTGGGTGCCAATGTGGATTGCACCCCGGAGCATTTGTTGCAGTTCGCTGTGATGGGCTCAGCCCTCGTCTCGGTCTTGCAAAACAAAAACCAACCCACGGTGGGTTTGCTCAACATTGGTGAAGAGGCCATTAAAGGCAATGAAATCATCAAAAAAGCAGGTGAACTGTTGCGATCGGCTGCCAATTCGGGTGATTTGAACTTTCATGGCAACGTGGAAGGCAATGATATTTTCAAAGGCACGGTCGATATCGTGGTCTGCGATGGCTTTGTCGGCAATGTGGCCCTGAAAGCCAGCGAGGGCTTGGCTACCATGGTCAGTGGCTTTCTAAAAGCAGAGTTCTCGCGCAGCATCTTCACTAAATTTGCTGCCTTATTGGCTTATCCGGTCTTAACGGCATTCAAAAACCGGGTTGACCACCGTCGATACAACGGCGCAGCCTTGTTGGGTTTGCGTGGTCTGGTGTTCAAAAGCCATGGATCGGCAGACGAGTTGGCCTTTGAGAATGCCTTGAACCGGGCTTATGATGCAGCCCGAAACCAATTGTTGGATCGCGTTCGAGAGCGAATTGCCCATGCAGCCCCCTTGTTGATGGGCGCTCAAGCAGAGCCTTCAGAGATCGCGGTCACCCCTGTATGAGCATTTATTCACGCATTTTGGGCACGGGCAGCTATTTGCCCGAGCGACGCCTGAGCAACGCCGACCTAGCCGCTGAACTGGCTCAGCAAGGGGTTGAGACCTCTGACGATTGGATCGTAGAACGCACGGGCATTCGCGCGCGGCACTTCGCTGCCGATGAGCAGGGATGCAGCGACTTGGCCACCCATGCCGCGCGTCATGCCCTGAGTGCAGCAGGCTTGACCGCACAAGACATCGATTTGATCATTGTGGCCACATCCACCCCTGACATGGTCTTCCCCTCTGTGGCGACCATGGTTCAGCACAAACTGGGTGCGTCAGGTTGTCCCGCGTTTGATGTGCAAGCCGTGTGCAGTGGCTTTATTTATGCACTCACCGTGGCCGATTCAATGATCCAGACCGGTTCAGCCAAGCGCGCTTTGGTGATTGGTTCCGAAATTTTCAGCCGCATCCTTGACTTCAAGGACCGAACGACATGCGTGTTGTTTGGTGACGGCGCAGGTGCTGTGGTGTTGGAAGCCTCGGACACCCCCGGTATTTTGGCCACCGATTTGCATGCCGATGGCAAGTACAAAGACATTTTGTGTGTGCCGGGTCATGTCAACCGTGGCGGTATTTTGGGCGATCCGGTGCTCAAGATGGATGGACAAGCGGTTTTCAAGCTGGCCGTGGGTGTGCTCGAAGAAACCGCCCGCGCCAGCTTGGCCAAGGCCAACATGACCGATGCAGACATCGATTGGTTGATTCCTCACCAGGCCAATATCCGTATCATGCAAAGCACTGCCAAGAAACTGAAGCTGAGCCCCGACAAAGTGGTGGTCACCGTTGACCAGCATGGCAACACCTCGGCGGCCTCGATTCCTCTGGCGCTGGACACTGCTGTGCGCGACGGACGCATCCAGCGTGGTCAGACCCTGATGCTCGAGGGCGTTGGCGGGGGCTTCACTTGGGGCTCTGTCCTCTTGCGTTACTGACCCACCCACCACATGACAAATTGGGTCTGCGCTGCTTGTTGGCCGGACCAAGTTCATTCCAAATACCAAATTTGCACATGACCACATTTGCTTT
>JBIKKE010000139.1:0-7101 GCA_044360575.1 Limnohabitans sp.
CATCGACCAAGGCCGAGCTGTTGCCACCGGTCTGTACGCCACCTTCGTAAACGGACCGGAGCTTGCCCAGCACATCGGCAGGGGAGATGCGTGGGTGGGTGTCGGCACTGACTTCGGTCACTTTGCCTTGGAGCTTGATGCCGCGTGGGATGTAGCCTTCGAGCTCGAACTTTTCAGTGACCACGGGCACGATTTCCCCCGCATGAAAACCTGCTGCCTGAGCGGCCACCGCTTTGGCAAACGATTCAGAGGCGAACTGGTCGACCTCTTCGCGGGTGATCTTGTACTTTTTGGCCAGGTTCTCGGCGGTCTGGATCATGTTGATGCCAGCTGCCGGGTCCTTCAGGGCTTCCCACATAAAGTCCTTGAAGCCCACGGGCGCGCCCAGCTTGAAGCCAGTGCGGTGGTCAAAAGCAGCAATCGGGTTGCGCGTCATGCTCTCAGTGCCGACCACCAAGGCGGCGTCGCAGACCCCTGCCTGAATTTGTTCGCCCGCTTGGCGAAACAACTCAAAGCCAGTGCCACAAATGCGCTGCACCATGATGGCGGGTACCTCTTGTGGCACGCCTGCGTACAGGCCGATGTGGCGCGGCAGCACAAACTGGTCAAAGTCGCCGGGCGCCATGTTGCCGGTAATCACCGAGCCGATCTCGCTGGGTGCGATCCCTGCGCGCTTGAGAGCTTCGCGCGCCGCTTTGATGCCCAGGTCGGTGGGCGAGATGTGGCCCAAAGCGCCGCAGTAGTCGACCATGGGCGTGCGCACGCCCTCATGCATCCACACATTGGCAAATGCGTTGAAAAATCCTTTGGCGCTCATGTCAGTTCTTTCTGTGTTGTGTAGGAGTCCGCCCCTTTGGGCGATGAACAACGGTGTGTTGGGCCTGTAACCGCCCAGAAGGGAGTCATTGGGGTTTGAGGATGTTTGGCAAGCCATCTGCGTGCAAAGCGGCCACCATGTCGGCACGGTGCGCCAGCACCGAACGTTGGTTGATCGAGCCTTTGTCGGTGATCTCGCCTTTGTCGATGGTGGGTGGCTCACTCAGCAGGCACAGGCGGGCAATGCGGTTGGCGCTGCCAGTGGCGGTTTGGGCCAGTTCATTGACGATGGCTTGAAACTTGGCAAGCACGGCAGGCGAGGCCAGCACATCGGCCAAAGGTGCCCCGGCGGGCAAGTCGCACAAACTGCGCACGGCAGGAGTTGGGAAGATCATGGCGCCGACTTCTTTCAGGTTGATGCCTGTCAGGACCGCATCTTGGATGAAGGGCGCGCCCAAAGAGATGATCTTGGCCCGAAGAGGGCCCACGCTGACGAATGTGCCGGTGGCCAGCTTGAAGTCTTCGGCAATTCGGCCGTCAAATTTCAAACCCAAGTGTGGGTTGGTCTCGTCGATCCATTGAACGGCATCGCCGGTTTTGAAAAATCCCTCTTCGTCAAAAGCGTCGGCTGTCTCTTGCGGTGCGCGCCAATAACCGGGTGTGACGTTGGGGCCGCGGTAGCGCACCTCGGTCTTGCCTTGCATGTCCACCAGTTTGAGCTCCATGCCCGGGGTGGGCACGCCCAAGTCACCCGCCTTGACGTTGGGGTTGGTGACAAAAATACCAAATGGCCCGGATTCGGTCATGCCCAAACCCGTGGTCATCACAATCCGTTCACCCACTTCTCGCTCTTGTGATTCGTACAGGCTGTCCCAAATCGGTTGAGCCAATGCAGCCCCTGCATAGAAAAACATTTGCACCCGCGAGAGCAGGGTTTTGCGGAGCGCGTCGTCGGTTTTCATGGCGCTGGCAATGGCATCAAAACCTGTGGGCACGTTGAAATACACCGTGGGGGCGATCTCACGCAGATTGCGCAGAGTCTCTGGGATGAGGGTCTGTGTGGGCTTGCCATCGTCGATGTACAAGGTTCCGCCATGGAACACCGTCATGCCAAAGTTGTGGTTGCCGCCAAAGGTGTGATTCCACGGCAGCCAATCCACCAGCACCAGCTCCGTGTCGGCCAAAACGGGCATGGATTGAGCCATTTGCCTTTGGTTGGAACACCACAGTCTTTGTGTGTTGATCACAGCCTTGGGCAGCTTGGTCGATCCGCTGGTGAACAAAAATTTGACGATGGTGTCCGGTCCGGTGGCTGCAATTGCCGCGTCCACTTGCGCGGTGGCCGGTGTGTCGCACAAGCTGTCAAATGAGGTGGTGTTGTGGCCAGGTACCGTTCCTTGCGCCATGACCACTTCCATATCGGGGCTGACCGTTGCAGCGATGGCTTTGGCGTAGCGTTCATCCGACGCAAACACCAAGCCCGGCGTGACGGTGCGCAGCACATGCTTGAGTTTGTCGTAGTCAACACTGACCAATGAGTAGGGCGGGGATGTCGGCACAAAAGGCACGCCGGCCAGCATGCAGCCCAAAGCCAACAGCGCGTGTTCCAGGCTGTTCTCGCTCAGGATGACAACAGGGCGTTCGGTGTTCAAGCCTCGGTTGATCAGACTTTGTGCAATGTTGCGTGCGGTGTGCCAAGCCTGTCCGTAGGTCAGGTGTTTCCAGTCGCCCCAAGTGCCATCGGCTTGCGGGACGCGCCGCGCCATGAAGGTGTGTTGTGGCTTGACTTGAGCCCAATGCTGCAGCCGGTCGGTTAGCCGGTCTGGGTAATCTTGCAGCGCTTGGTCGGCTTCGACATATCGGGTGCCTGGGGCGCCGTCTTTGAGGGCCACGCGGGTGACGCCGAATTTCAGGGGACGGAATTGAATGTCGCTCATGGAGTCTGTGCCTCGGTTGGGGCTGGGTATTCAGCTTTTTTGGACCTTGGCCGCCTTGCCTTCGAGGAAGGCGCGCACACGGGCTTTGGCCTCGGGTGCCGCTTGGGCGATCGAGGCCATCAGGGCTTCTGTGAACAGCCCATGGTCGGCGGGTTGTTCTGCAATGCGCGGCATGGCATGCGTGAGCGCAAAATTGGTCAAAGGCGCGTTGGTGGCGATGCGTGTCGCCAGCTCAATGGCTTTGCTCAAAGCCGAGCCTGTGGGCACCCGGTATTGGGCAAAACCCACACGTTCGCCTTCTTGAGCGTCGTACACACGGCCTGTCAGCATCATGTCGACCATGCGCGCTGTGCCAATGAGTTTGGGCACGCGCACCGAGCCACCACCACCCACAAAAATGCCGCGGGTTCCTTCTGGCAATGCGTAAAAAGTGCTTTCGTCGGCGACGCGGATGTGGCTGGCGCTGGCCAGCTCCAGGCCTCCGCCCACCACCGCGCCATGCAGGGCGGCCACCACCGGCACCCGGCCTTGTTCGACGGCATTCAGGGCCACGTGCCAACCGCGCGAATGGTGAATGCCTTCACCTGCATCGCGCTCTTTGAGCTCCGACAGGTCGAGACCGGCGCAAAAATGATCGCCTTCACCGTGGATGACTGCCGCACGGGCTTCGGCAGGCAAATTTTGAAACACGTCGCGCAGCGCTTCGATGAGGCCGTCGTTCAGCGCGTTGCGCTTGGCTGGGCGGCACAAACGCACCACGGCCACTGCCCCATGCATGTCAACGGCTACGCCATTAGCGGCTGCGCGCTCAAGGATGGGATCGGGCGAGGGGGTCATTCATGGCTCCTGAAAAGGGCTTGGCGCAAGGGCCAATAAAGTTATTTTTGATAACCTTATTGTCCCCACATGGATGACGCTTTGGTCTAGGGGATTTCCCTTGGTTTTGGGCCCCATGGGGTGAACCAAATTGCCGCAGCGGTCAGCACGCCATAGGCCACCATGGCCACGGCCACCAGCATGTAAAAGTGCCCGGCTGTGCCTTGGTTGTGTGCCAAAACATAGCCAACGCCTGCCACCAGCACCAGCCGCGCCGTGCCCGCCAAGACGGGGCCAACGACTTGCCCAGCCCCTTGAGATGCAAAGTACAAAGTCAATCCCAAGCCAAAAAATGGAAAGGCGGGGCCGGCGGTCACCAAGTATTGCCGTGCAAAGCTCAGCACCGCCTCGTCTTGGGTGAACATGCGGGCCCACAGGTCGGGTGCGATTGTGACCACGGCGCCGATCAATCCCAAATTGAAGGCCGATACAGCGCCTGCCGTCCAGGCTACCCGCCGTGCGCGGTCCACTTGGCCAGCGCCCATGGCCATGCCCACCATGGGAACAGCCGCCACGCCAATGCCAAATGCGATCGGGATCAATAAAAACTCCAAGCGCTGCCCAATGCCGTAACCGGCCAGGGCTTCGGTGCCTTGTTGTGCCAACAGCGCCGTGAAAACCAAGATGGCCAATACCGATTGAACCGGCGACAGGCAGGCGACGGCACCGACTTTGAGGATGTCGGCAAACATGTTTTTTTGCATCGCAAACCGCTGCACTTTCAACTTCAAGCGGCCTTGCCCTTGCACCAGATAAACCAAAAAGTAGGCCACTCCGGCCGCAGTAGCGATCAGGTGTCCCCAGGCCAAACCCACCATGCCCATGGAAGGGATGGGCCCTGCGCCCAGAGCCAAGACGCCGCTCAATACGATTTGCAGTCCGGCTGTTGCCACCAAGATCACCGATGGGGTTTTCATGTTGCCAGTGCCCCGTAAAACCGAGGCCAGCGTGTTGATCAACCAAATCAAAACAGCCCCTGAAAACAAGACCTGGCTGTATTGAACAGCCTCTCGCAGGACCTCTCCTTGGCCGCCAAGCAGGGCATAAAAGTCAGGCCCACCCCACACAAAAATCAGGCTGTACAAGACACCCGCACCAAGACCAATCACCACGGCATGCTGCAGCAAGATGTGCGCGCGAACCAGGTCACCCGCGCCCAAGGCTCTGCTGATGGCCGCCGACACGCCGCCGCCCATGGCGCCCGCTGACATCATCTGCGTGAGCATGGCGAACGGAAAGACCAAAGCCATGGCCGCCAAGGGTGCTGTCCCCAGTTGGCCCACGAAATAAATCTCGGCCACGCCCACCAGCACCGACATGGTCATGGCCAGCACATTGGGCGCAGCCATGCGCAGCAGCGTGGGCAAAATAGGGGCGGTCAATAGCCGCTGTAAATCAGGGTTAGCCTCGCTCACAGGCCGGGCTCCTGCGCAGCCGCAACGGGTGTTTGCAGCAGATGGTCCATGGGCCACTGCAGCAACTCGGCCAAACGGCAGACCACCCATCGCGCCTCCAAGGGGGTGACCACGGCAGGCGTGGTCAACAAGCCGGTTTCGCATTGCAGCAACACCAAATCTTCGGTGATACCCAAGGTGAACTGCAGGTTGGCGGCTTTTTCAGTCAGCAAATTGGCCAAGTCTTCGCACAACTCATAGCGCCCAGCCAAGTCTCGCTGCCCCAATGTGGGTTTGATTTTTCCGGGTGGCACATACAAGGCCATGAAAGAGGGCGGGATGTCGATCTGGAATTCGTCGGTCATGCTTGTGCGTTAAGTGAAAAACGGGCGCATCAAACCCAAAGCCGTGCAAACACCCAAAACAGTGACCACGCCCATTTGGCGCTTGATCAAAAGCCAGGTGGCCAAGACCGTGAGCGCCACTGCCGCCAGATCGGGCAGCATGTGCCAGCCGCCAGGCAGCCAGGTTTGCCGGGCAAACACGCCAGCCAAGTGCACGATCACCCCGATCACAGCGGCCATGATGCCTTGCAGCGGCCCTGCCAGTGAGGGCATGTGGCGGGTCGATTCGACCAGTGGGCCACCCGCCAAAATAAAGACAAATGAAGGCAAAAAAGTGAACCAGGTCACCACGCAGGCGGCCACCACACCGCCCAGCACCGGGTGGCCGAGCAGGGCTTGGCTGTGTCCGCCCAAAAAGCCCACAAAGGCCACCACCATGATCAAAGGCCCGGGTGTGCTTTCGCCCAAGGCCAAGCCATCCATCATTTGCGGTGCTGTCAACCAGCCGTACTGTTCTACAGCCGCTTGCGTCACATAAGGCAAAACCGCGTAAGCGCCGCCAAAGGTGAACAAAGCCGCTTTGGTAAAAAAACCGCCCATTTGCGTCAAGCTGTGACCCAGCCCCAACAGCAGCGCTAGCATCCCCAGACTCAGTGCCCACAAACCCAGCCCCAAACCCAAGGCTCGCAGCAAGCGGGGTAGGCTGAAGCGGGTGTGGGCGGGTTGCGGGGTCTCGTCGCTCAGCCAAGTCAGGCGGCTGTCGGGGTCTGTATGGGGAGCGGCTTGAGGCGGCTCATTGGCCTGAGCGCTCAAGGGCGCAGGCGTTGGCGAAAGCGGGACATCCGTGCGGGTCATGTAAAACCCAGCCGCTGCTGCGCCAAAAATGATCCAGGGAAAGGGCAGGCCCCACAGCATGCCCAGCAAGGACAAGGCCGCTACCCCCCACAGCCAGCGTTTTTTTAAGGTGCGCAGCCCCAAGCGGTAGGCCGCGTGCAAAACCAGTGCGGTCACCGCAGGCTTCAGGCCCCACAGCAAGGCCTGACCCCAAGGGTGACTGCCCCAAGCGGTGTAAGTCCAGCTCAGCAGCACCAACAACACCAAAGAGGGCAGCACAAACAAGGCCCCTGCGGCAAGACCGCCGCGGGTGCCGTGCATCAACCAACCGGTGTAGGTGGCCAGTTGCTGCGCCTCAGGGCCAGGCAGCAGCATGCAGTAATTCAGGGCGTGCAGGTAGCGTTTTTCAGAGATCCACCGGCGACGCACCACCAGTTCTTCATGCATGAGAGCGATTTGTGCGGCAGGTCCGCCAAAACTCACGCAGCCCAGCCACAACCAAAACCTCAAAGCCTGCCTGAAGCTGACCGGCGCCGTGGCGCCAGTGGGGTCTTGCTGAGGCCCGTCAGTGCTCATGCCAGATCGAACTGTTCACAAAATGCTTGGACAAAAGCTGGCGTGCCACTCAGGGTCAGGCTAAGCGCCATGTGTTGGTCGGCTTGGGGCTGAGGCACCAGGCTCAGCTGGCCGGTGCTGGGCACAAAGCGGGGGGCGACCACTTGCGGTGCTTGGCCTTTAGGCAGCAAGGTGACCTGAAGGTCAAAGTCCCAGTTGGCGCCATTTTCCAGGGGGCCTGGGCCTTGGGTGTCAAAGTGGTGTGCCCAGACCAAGACCTGGACGACTTCTTGAAGCAAAGCGGGGTTGAAAGCAGGATCCGGTTGTGCCAAAGCATCCCAACAG
>JBIKKE010000140.1:0-7098 GCA_044360575.1 Limnohabitans sp.
ACCAAAAGAACCTTGGCTTTGAAACGCAGCCAAAGGCACTTGCTGCGCATGGAGGAGTCAAGCTTGGCGGGAGCCACATGGGTGTTCACTGGCATGCGGCCACTCCCAACTCAAGGCAAATCTCGATTTTCAATTGCACCACCACCACCCAGGCAATGAGCAACCAGCTGCTGGTGGCCAGTGGGATGTGTTGGTCGAGGATCAGTTTGGGGCTGATTTTGCGCGTGATCCAAAGCGCAGGTTTGGACGCCACGTCCAGCAATTGCCAAAAGACATTGTTGTCACGGTTGGACCCCGCCAGCAATCCCAGCAAGAAACGCCCGACGATGAACATCAAAGACAGTTCAATCAGACTTTTGGCGATAACGACAGCGAGCAACATAGACATCCATGGGTGACAACCAAACAATTTGGCGGATTCTATGAGGAAGTTTGCAATAGTCCAAAGCCATCGAATCAGAGTAAAAACCCTTTGACCGCTCGAATAATCCCTTATTTATTTATGCTTATTCCGCTTCGTCACTCGGGGAAAATGGCAATCTGACACAAGCCTGACACCTCGCTGTCTAAGGGCTTACAGCCTGCATGGTGAGAATTTGAGGGAAAACACTTAGCTTTTTTGCATGAATTCACAGAGAGGGCACAAGCCATTGCCCCGATGTTTCAGATGCCATGAAATCAAAACCGAGGGCTTGCAGCAGTTGGAATTCAGCGGCGTAGATGCGTGAACAAGCGTGCCAGCACAAGCACCGGTACAAGAATGATCAGGTTTGAAATCAGCCCAGCGATGATTTCATCTCTGAGGTGACCTGAACTGCTGGGCATGGTGGTGGGCAGTATCACGGCCACGAACACCACGCCAGCGACCAAAGGCAGAACGCGCCCCGTCACCGTGGATGTTCTGAGCATGGTGACCACCAAGGCAATGATCAGACCAATGCGAAACACGTCGCTCAATTGCGAGAACACAAGGTCAATCACGGTGTCAATTCCTAAGGGGTGAAGCGAGCATGAAGTTTGCCATGGTCTGCGCCTTGCAAATCGGGCTGGACTGGAAGAGCCCGATTTGCAAGAAGCCAACCAGTCCATCGTCTTGTCAGGAGCGATTGACCGGTTGTACCCGAGCTCAGCCTTGTGAAAGACCGAGTCGGGCTGGAGTTGGATTTATCGGGCGTCGTGGTCGCCGGCGAAAATGTCCTTCTTGTGCGTGCCGCCTGGCACAAACAGCGTACCGATCACCACGGTCATGACCGCAATCACGATGGCATACCAGAGGCCGGAGTAGATGTTGCCGGTCTGCGCAGAAATCGCAAACGCGGTGGCAGGCATCAAACCACCGAACCAGCCATTGCCGATGTGGTACGGCAAAGACAGACCCGAGTAACGGATGCGTGTGGGGAACATTTCAACCAGCATGGCGGCGATGGGGCCGTAGACCATGGTCACGAGCAGGACCAAGTAGGTCAGGATGACAATGATGGTGATCTTCTGAGCGGTGAAGATGTCTACAAAACTGTTGGCCTTGGCAATGGTTTTGTTGTCAGCGGGCACCAGTGGGTAGCCCGCTTGCTTGAGTGCTGCGTTCAAGCTGCCGTCGAAAGCGGCCTTGGCCTTTTTCAGATCGTCGCCTGTCAGCTTGCCAGCGTCATAAGACTCGATGGCTGTGTCGCCCACCTTCACCATGGTCAGTGTGCCAGGGGCAGCGCCTTCTTCGGTGGTGTAGTTCACCGAAGAACGTGCCAATTGAGCCTTGGCAATGTCGCAAGACGAAGTGAATTTCACAGTGCCCGTGGGGTTGAACTGGAAAGAGCAATCTTCAGCAAACACTTTCACAGAAACCTGCGTCTGATGCGCTTTGTAAATGGCGGGGTTGGCCGTTTCGGTCAAAAAGTTGAACACGGGCAAGAAGGTGGCAGCAGCGAGTGCGCAGCCGGCCAAGATGATCGGCTTGCGACCAATGCGGTCAGACAAAGAGCCGAAGAACAAGAAGCCGCCTGTACCCAAGATCAGCGACCAAGCCACCATCACGTTGGCCGTGAAGCTGTCGATCTTGATGACGTTCTGCATGAAGAACAAAGCGTAGAACTGGCCGGTGTACCAAACCACAGCTTGACCCGCCACCAGACCCAGCAAAGCGATCAGGGCGATCTTGCCGTTTTTCCAGTTGCCAAAAGCTTCGCTCAAAGGCGCTTTGGAGGTGCGGCCTTCTTCCTTCATTTTCTTGAAGGCAGGGCTTTCATTCATTTGCAAGCGGATGTACAGCGAAATCGCCAACAAGAAGATGGAGCCAATGAAAGGAACGCGCCAACCCCATGCATTGAATGCCTTGACCATGGTGGGGTTGCCATCGGCCATGAGCACGGCCACGCCGTCTTTCAACAAAGGCACGTCGGGGTAGTTGCCGTTGACATAGCCTTGCACCGACAAAATGACGATCAGCGAGAGCAGCAGGCCCAAAGTGGCCGTGGTCTGAATGAACGCCGTGAAGTAGCCGCGCTGATTGGCGGGCGCGTGTTCGGCCACATAGATGGCCGCACCACCGTATTCACCGCCCAGAGCCAGACCTTGTGCCATCCGCAAAAGGATCAGGATGATGGGTGCAGCAACGCCCCAGCTTTCGTAGTTAGGCAAAACGCCCACCAAGAAAGTGGAGATGCCCATGATGACGATGGTCATCAAGAAGGTGTATTTGCGACCAATCATGTCGCCCAACATGCCAAACACCAGCGCGCCGAAGGGGCGCACGATGAAGCCGGCGGCAAAAGCCAGCAAAGCAAAAACGTTGCGGGTGTTTTCCGGGAAGGCGGTGAAAAATTGCGCACCAATGATGGCGGCCAGAGCACCGTAAAGGTAAAAGTCGTACCACTCAAAAATGGTGCCGGCTGAAGAAGCCATGATGACCTTCTTCTCCTCCGGCGTCATCGGGCGGGAGCGCTCCCGCACGTTGGTTGACTGATCTGTTGTTGACATGTCGTTTCCTCAAGGGTTGTCGGGTTTCAAAGCCCGACGGTTTAGGTAAAGCCTGTACTGATGGGGCGGTGGGGTGCCTGCCACATAATTACCTTATAAATTTAGGCTTGTTAACTTACTTGGGGATTGCATCGGCTATAAGATGCCGCCAAACCTAGGGTAAACACTTAAATTGAGGCAGGTGTCGCTTGATTTGCCTGTAGATCAGTTAACGGTATGCGCATGCTCAGGCGGAACCATAGCGATGCCGCCCGCAAGTTGTTTTGACCCAAATCAAAGGCTGTGTCGAGATCGCATGCTGCCCAAGCGGCTCAGGAGAAGAGCGCAACTCAACACGGCCTTGTGTTGGGGTGTGTTGAAGGTGCAGTCAGTGGGGATCGTGCGGGTCTGCGAGAGACGGACGATGCTTGCTTGTGCTGAGTTGGGCAATTTCTTCGGCTTCCCAGCGGTTCATGAGCCATGCATAAATCACCACGATGGCCATGAAAATCAGCAAAGAGCCTTGAGCGGCCATCCAAAAATAAAGAGGCCAACCATTGATCTCGATGGCCAAGTCGCGTGCAAAAAAACCAGGCCCAAAACTGGTCAAAAGCCAAACCGACAGCAAGGACCACCTCAAACGGTTTTGACGTTTTTTCAGCGCGGCAGATGGCGTGTGAATTTCAGGCATGCGCAAGGATACGCAAAAACCCATGGCGTTTGTATGCGCAGCGCCACACCGATATTCAGTGTTTACCCTTGCATGCAAACCTGGTGCATGGCAAGCATCCTAGAGCGTCCAGAGTTTCAAAGCATTCCCAATGGGTAGCGCTGTGCCCAGACATCTTGCAGCGATTGAATGACCGATAACGCATCGCGCAGATGATGGCGTTCGAAGTTCGACAGTTCTTGCAAATGCAGGTGGTTGTCAGGCTCGAGGCCATGCTGCATGCAAAGGGTTTGGTGGGCGATGCGCAAGCGGGAAACGAACTCGAAAGCATCCCGCAAGTCGCGCGAACTGGGCTCAGACAATTCGCCCAATTTCGAGGCTTTTTCGATACGGTCGCAGGTGTTGACTTCGAGCAAGCCGGACTCCAAGGCGCAGATGCGGGCCAAATCCACGATGGGGGTGATGGCATGGTTTTTCAGGTCGACCGTCCCGGCGTGCGCGCCGCTGTGGCTGCTAGCGATTTGGCCAAACAAATTGAGTGGTGGGCGTTGCCTTTGTGCATTGTTCACCACATGCGCCAAAAACAGGCTTTTCTGGGGCGTATGCGCCAACACGTCCCGGCGCAATGCCTGAAGCAGTTCGAACTCACCGTGAACCGCCCGCAGATCAAAAAAGACTGTGATCAACAGCAAAGCTTTGGGCTCGGGGTTTTCTGTCCAGCGTTGAAAGTAATGGCGCCAAATGCGCTGGGGTTGCCGCCATGTTTCGGTCATGGCCATCATTTCACCTGGGCAGTGAATGTAGCCGCAGGCTGCCAACCCGTCGCAGACCCGGCGAGCCAAGGTCTTGAAATAGTCGCCGTTCATGAGCGGTTGATACGCGTCATCCAAAATCATGCAGTTGTCTTGGTCCGACTTGGCGGTTTGTTCGCAACGCCCTTGCGAACCTGCCGCCACCCACACATAGGGCACGGGTGGTGGGCCTAATTCCGCCTCGGCCAGTGCAATCAAGCGGCAGGTCAGAGCATCGGTGATGGCGGTGATGATGTGACCGGTGTTGTAAGCGCTGGTGTTGGCTGCACTCAAATGGTTTTGCAAGGCCTTGACCTGTCGACCGATGCCCACCAGACCCTCGAGCGTGTTTTGTCGGTGGATATGGCGCGCCAAGTGCACCGGAGATGTGCTTTGCTGACGCATCAGGTCGGAGGCTGTAAGCATGCCCATCCAGCGCAGGGTGCGGGCCACATCGAGCACGCTGGCATTCAATGGCAAGGTGATGGGGTTGAGTTGAACCAAGGCTTGCAATGGCATGCCTGACAAGCTTGCGTTTTCAGCGAGTTCTTGGGCTGAATCGGGCAAGGCGATGGCGTTGGGTGCTGCAGCGTGATCGTTGCTCTCAATGGACATGCTCTGGCCTCGTCCTTTATGGGTGAACAAGGTGATTTCATTCTGTCACCTGCCAGGTTTGTGCGGCTGAAAAGTCCTTGGTTTTCATGATCCCGGTCAAGAAAAGGGGGCAAACTTGACCTGTGCAAGTTGCATCGGGCGCGGCCCTAGAATGTTTGGCCTCCACCCCACAAAGCCCAGCATGTCCCAAGGTCTCATTCGCATCCGTGGTGCCCGTCAGCACAACCTCAAAAACCTCGACTTGGACATCCGCACAGGCGAACTCACGGTGGTCACCGGCCCCAGCGGTTCGGGCAAGTCGAGCCTGGTGTTCGACACGCTGTACGCCGAGGGCCAGCGCCGCTATGTGGAGACCTTCAGCGCCTACGCCCGCCAGTTTCTAGACCGCATGGACAAACCGGCGGTGGACAAGGTCGAAGGCGTGCCACCGGCCATTGCGATCGACCAGACCAACCCGGTGCGCAGCTCACGCTCGACCGTGGGCACCATGACCGAGCTGAACGACCACCTGAAGTTGTTGTTTGCCCGTCTGGGCCAATTGTTTGACAAAGACACCGCGCAGCCCGTGCGCCACGACAACCCCGACACGATTTATGCCGAGCTGGCACAGCGTGCAGCGCAGGCTGGTGACCCGCGCCTGTACCTTACATTCCCGGTCGAGCTGCCCGCCAACACCAGCGCCGAGCAAGTGGCGCAGTGGCTCTCAGCCAGCGGCTTCACCAAAGTGCAGGCCGAGCGCGAAGTGGCCACACCCACCGGCCCGCGCAAGGTGCTGGACGTGATTGCCGACCGCTTTCGCATCGGCAATGCCGAAAAAGCCCGTGTCGTCGAAGCCATCGAAGTGGCCCTCAAGCGCGGCGGCCGCCTGAATGTGTATGCCGATCAATTGGGGTCAGACCCCAATTCTTCAGCTTCATCATCTGCAGCCGACGCGGCCTTTGACATCTGGCGTTTTTCGACCGGCCTGCATTGCCCTGACAGCGACCAGCGCTATACGGACCCGATCCCGTCGATGTTCTCTTTCAACTCGGCCGTGGGCGCGTGCGAGACCTGCCGGGGGTTCGGCCGGGTGATCGGGGTCGATTACGGCCTGGTCATTCCCAACCCCAAGCTCACGCTGCGGGCCGGCGCCATCAAGACGCTGCAAACACCGGCCTGGCAAGAAAACCAGGACGACCTGATGCGCCATGCCGAGGCTGCAGGCATTCCGCGCGACACCGCCTGGGACAAGCTGACCCAGGCGCAGCAAGACTGGGTGATCAATGGTTCACCTGAGTGGAAGGGCCGTTGGAACCACCAGTGGTACGGCGTGAAGCGCTTTTTCGAGTACCTGGAGAGCAAGGCCTACAAGATGCACATCCGCGTGCTCTTGTCCAAGTACCGCAGCTACACCGAGTGCCCGACCTGCCAAGGGGCGCGGTTGAAGACTGAGAGTTTGTTGTGGCGCATTGGCAGCCACTCCGATGCCGATGGGGTGTTGCCGGTAGAAAAGCGTTTCATGCCCGCAGGTGTGAAGTGGTCGCGGGCGCAGTTGGAAGCGCTGCCGGGCTTGAGTCTGCACGACATGATGATCATGCCGCTCGATCGCTTGCGCTTGTTCTTTGATCGGGTGTCGGCTTCTGGGCATGTTTCCCTAGCGGCAGGGGAGGCTCCGGCCGGGCATGGGCTGGGCTCCTCATATGGCGGGGGTAAGCCAAAATCGTCACCCAGCCCATCCCCGGCCGAAGCCGTGGGGGCGGGTGCAAACGCTCCGACACACGGCGTCACCAAGACGGCGATTGATACAGCGATAGAGAGGGAACGGGACGCTCGATTAACCACAAGGTTTGCGTCAGAGCGGGGGGCGGGCGACGATTTTGGCGTACCCCCGCCGTATGAGGAGCCCGCCCCCCGCTCTGATGCAGACCGAATCGCCGAAGAAACCAGCGAAGCAAAACGCTCTGATGCAGACCGAACCTCCAAAGAACCAGGACAAAGCAAAAGCGCCGAACAAAAAGCCCTGCAACTGCTGTTAGAAGAAATCACCACCCGCCTCAAATACCTGTGCGACGTGGGCATTGGCTACCTCACACT
>JBIKKE010000015.1:0-22567 GCA_044360575.1 Limnohabitans sp.
GTTGTGGTACTCGTCGTAGCTCACGTACAGGTGCTTGCCGTCTTCGGTCAACATGGGGTCACTCCAAAAATTCAGGGGTTGAGATCGATGGGTTTCGCGGACTGGAAAAATCAGGCGGCAAAGGGGTTGTGCAGCAAGATCGTGTGGTCACGGTCAGGGCTGGTGGACACCACATGCACGGGCACGCCGGTCACTTCGGCAATGCGGTCCAGGTAATAACGGGCCGTGGCAGGCAGTTTGTCCATCTCGGTCACGCCCACGGTGGTCTCGGTCCAGCCAGGAATCACTTCGTAAATCGGCTTGCAGCGGGCGATCTCATCTGCGCCCATGGGCAAGATGTCAATCGTTTCGCCGTCCAGCTCGTAGCCGGTGCAAAGCCACAACTCTTTCAAGCCGTCGAGCACATCCAGCTTGGTGATGCACAAACCCGACAGGCCGTTGACCTGCGCGCTGCGCTTGAGCAAGGCTGCATCGAACCAGCCACAACGGCGCGAACGGCCGGTGGTCACGCCTTTTTCAGCGCCCACAGTGGACATGTGGTAACCGGGGGTGCCGGGGGTTTCCCAATCGAGTTCGGTGGGGAATGGGCCGCCGCCTACGCGGGTGCAATACGCCTTGGTGATGCCCAAGATGTAGTGCAGCATGCCCGGACCCACACCCGCACCAGCAGCGGCGTTGCCCGCGACACAGTTGCTGGAAGTCACAAAGGGGTAAGTGCCGTGGTCCACATCCAACAAAGTCCCTTGTGCGCCTTCGAAAAGCAAATTAGCACCCGCCTTGTGAGCCTCGTTGAGTTCGCGAGAAACATCGGCCACCATGGGCAACAAGTCCTTGGCGTAAGCCATGGCTTCGTTGTACGTGGTATCAAAGTCCACAGGCGAAGCGTCCAGAATATTGACCAAAATCTCGTTGTGCAAGGCGAGGTTTTCGCGCAGCTTGGTGGCAAAACGCTCGGGGTACTTGAGGTCTTGCACACGCAATGCACGACGAGCTACTTTGTCTTCGTAGGCGGGTCCAATACCTCGTCCAGTGGTGCCAATTTTGGCCGTACCGGCTTTCTCTTTGGCAGCTTCGCGGCCCACATCCAATGCGACGTGGTAAGGCAAGATGAGCGGGCAGGCCTCGCTCACACGCAAGCGCGAACGAACCTCAACACCAGCCTTTTCAAGGCCCGCAATTTCTTCGAGCAACTTGGGCACGGACAGCACAACACCGTTGCCGATGTAGCACTTGACGCCCGCGCGCATGATGCCACTGGGTATCAGGTGCAAGGCGGTTTTCACGCCGTTGATCACCAAGGTGTGGCCAGCGTTGTGACCACCCTGGAAACGCACCACGCCTTGGGCGCTTTCGGTCAACCAGTCGACCAGTTTGCCTTTACCCTCGTCGCCCCATTGGGTGCCCACGACGACCACGTTACGGCCTTGCAACTTGTTCATGCTTGAAATGTTCTTTCTCAAAGAGCCTGTACCACCCATTGCCCTGCCGCTTCAACCAGTTCGCGGTCGCAATGGAATTCGTCGATTTCGCTTTCGTGACCAGGCAAAACACAAACCACTGTTTCGCCCCGACTGCGCAATGAGGCGATCGCGGCGCGCAAAGAAGCGGTTGGTCCCCACGGGGCCCGAATGGCTGCACGCAAAGGAAGTGGCTTGACAGCGGCGACCAATTCTTTCAGATCCAAACTGAAACCAACTGCCGGACGATCACGGTCAATGCGGTGGCCGAAAACGGCCCCTACGCCGTCATAACGACCGCCTCGGGCCAAAGCATCAGATGCGCCTTGGGCATAGATGGCAAAACGCATGCCACTGTAGTATGCGTAACCACGCGAATCACCCAGATCAAAGCTGACGGCAACGCCTGAAATTTGCGACGCCAACCAACGCAATTGAACCAAAGCCTGGGTGATTTCAGGGTAGGCCGGCAAGCGTTCAGGCGCAAGATCGAGCACGCGCACATCACCGTACAAGTCGACCAGTGCAAGCAAACCCTCGCGAGACGGCGTGGACATGCTTTTGCACAACGCCTTTAAAGCGGAAGAATCCTTGCGTGCCAAGGCGTCATGGATGTCGTGGCGGAGGTCTACGCTCAAATTCTCGTCTTGCAACAAACGATTGACGATGCGGGCATCGGCCAAATCGACTTGCAAACTTCCCGCACGACCTGCAGACAAGCAGTCCAGTGCCAACTGGAGGATTTCCAGATCAGCCTCGGGGCCCGCATGACCGTAGATCTCTGCACCCATTTGCAAAGGCTCACGGGTCGCGTGCGGCCGTGCTGGGCGTGTGTGCAAAACAGGGCCGCAATAGCAAAGGCGTGTGAGGGATGAACGGCCCAGCAAATGCGCGTCAATTCGCGCCACCTGAGGTGTGGTGTCCGCGCGCAAACCCAGCGTTCGACCGGAAAGTTGATCGACCAATTTGAAGGTTTGCAAGTCCAAAGCTTCACCCGTGCCTGTCAGCAGGGATTCCAAATGCTCCAGCAACGGGGGAATGACCAGCTCGTAGCCATAGCCACGGGCGGTATCCAACAGTTCGCGGCGGAGTTCTTCGATGTGGCGAGCCTCAGAGGGCAAGACATCGGCAACGTGATCCGGGAGGACCCAAGCAGACATGAGGGGATGGGGGGAGACGGTTAAAACCGAGATTTTACCGGGTTGAAGGCTTGTTTTTCGGGCAAGCGACGGTCAAATGGATCTGAATTGACACAAAGAACAGAATTGAGCGGCGAAGCATGCGCTTCAGAAGCTCAAGCCAGAAACCAAATAACGGAGATACCAGCCAATACCATGAGCATGCCAAAGAAACGAATCTGGCCATCCTCCATCTTGAGCATTTGCTCAAAAAGTCTTTTCCAGAGGCGCGGTAGAACCATGGGCATCAGTCCTTCCAGAATGAGCATCAAGCCCAAAGCCAAAAGGAGAGAGCCCAACAAGTTTTACTTTCGCGAAGGTGCGCTGGAGGGTGTGCCCCGCATGCCTTTGAAGAACTCTGAACTGCCGGGGTCCAGAACCATGACATCTCCTTTGCTGTTGAAGCTGGACTTGTAAGCTTCCAAGCTTCGGTAAAACTGTGCAAATTGCGGATCACGGCCGAAAGATTCGGCGTACAAGCGAGCAGCCATGGCGTCTCCCTCACCTTTGATCTTTTGAGCATCACGGTAAGCATTGGCCACAGTCACTTCACGCTGACGGTCTGCATCCGCACGGATTTTTTCACCCTCAGCAGCACCCGTGGAGCGCAATTCATTGGCGACACGCTTGCGTTCGGCTTCCATACGGCGATAAACCGATTCGGTGATCGTGTCGACGTAATCGGCACGGGTGATGCGGACATCCACCACATCGACACCCCAAGGCTTGGCACCACGAACGACTACAAGAACATCTTCTTTGACATCGTCCATCAATTCTTCACGCTTGAGGGACAACAAGTCTTTGACGGTCCGTTTGTTGATTTGTTCTTGGAAAGCGTTGCGAACAACACGGTTGAGTTGGCTGGTACCAGCCTTCTCATCCAAACCCACGTTTCGAATGTAGGCTTGAGGATCGGTGATGCGCCAACGGACATACCAATCGATGACCACACGTTGCTTTTCAGCCGTGAGCATGGGTTCATTGTCAGGGCTGTCCAGGGTGAGCAAGCGCTTGTCAATGTAGTTCACATTTTGCAGAGGCGGAGGCAATTTGAAGTGCAGACCCGGCTCAGTGATCACTTCTTTGATCTGACCCAAAGCGTAAACAACGCCAAATTGACGTTGGTCCACCACGAAAAGCGTTGAACTCAACAGCGCAAACAAAACCAGAGCGCTGGAAATCCACAATCCGATGCGATTCATTTTCTTAGTCCTTATCGTGGATCGCGGTCGCGCGAACGTTGTGTATCCCTGGAGCGCGTTTCAGCTGAAACAGCGTTGGAATTGACGCCAGACGCTGGCGCAATGTCCATGACCGGGGGAGTAACCTGCGACACCTGCTGCATGATTTTGTCAAGCGGCAGATACAAAAGGTTGGAGCCCTGCTTGCTGTCCACTAAAACTTTGGTCACGTTGCTGTAGATCTGCTGCATGGTGTCTGTATACATGCGATCGCGCATGACTTGCGGCGATTTTTGGTACTCAGGCAATATGGTTTTGAAGCGCTGCGCATCACCCTCGGCTTGGGCCACGATGCGTTCGCGATAGGCGTCAGCCTCTTCTTTCAGGCGAGATGCAGCACCGACGGCACGGGGAACCACATCGTTGGCATAAGCCTGAGCTTCGTTTTTCGCTCGCTCACGCTCTTGACCTGCCTTCAAGACATCGTCAAACGCAGACTGAACTTGCTCGGGGGGGCGAACGCCACCTTGTTGCAGGTTGATGCCCACCACTTCAATACCGACCTTGTACAGGTCCAGAATGGTCTGCATTTTTTCTCGGACGCGGGGGGCGATTTGGTCACGTTCCTCAGCCAAGGCCGAGTCCATTCTCATCTTGCCGACCACCTCACGCACAGCGGTTTCTGCGGACTGGATCACCGCTTGAGTTGGGTCACGACTTTCGAAAAGGTAGGCGCGCGCGTCGTTCAAGCGGTACTGAACAGCAAACTTGATTTCAACAATGTTTTCGTCTTCGGTGAGCATGGCCGACTCACGCAGGCCCGTGGCCTTGATGATGTTGTCACGACCAATGTCAACCGACCGGATTTGGGTCACGAAAACCAACTCGTGACGCTGAACCGGGTAAGGCATGCGCCAGTTGAAACCAGCGCTGACGGTGGAGTGGTACTTGCCGAACTGTGTGATCACCGCCTGCTGACCTTCTTGCACAATGAAAAAGCCCGTGGCCAGCCAAACCAACAAGGCACCACCCAGAATCACCCCGATGCCCAAATTTTTGATGAAGGCCGGAATTTCAGGACCACCTGAACCTCCGCCCGAACCGCTTGGGCCTTGAGGACGCTGAGGGCCTCCTTTGCCTCCAAAAATCTGGCCCAGCTTGCGGTTGAAGTCGCGCCACAACTCATCCAAATCAGGTGGGCCGCTCTGCTGCTGAGGGTTGCGTCCGGGTGGCTGCTGCCACGCATCAGGCTTGGGGCCAGGAGGCGGCACATCGTTGTTGGGTTTGGTGCCCGAATCGTTGGATGACTTGTCGTCGTCACGGCCCCAACGAGGATCGTTCAGATTGAACATGCCTCGAATCTTTGCAGGCAGCAAGGACCATCGAAGGGGGGGGAGGTGAAAATTCATGGTGATAAATCTTTGTCAATTTGACGAAACAGTATTGTGCCGAAAATGAAGGCCTCTCAAGGCATGTCACCCTCATATTCCCGGTCAATGTCACGGGGATCAGTTTCTGGTAACTGCTCGGCGGGCAGCGCAGTCTTGACGATATCTGAAAGCACAGTCCTTAAGACCGACAAGCCCAAACCACTTTGCGCACTTAAAAAAACACGAGAAACAGGCTTACCGTCCAACTCGTATTGGTCTTGCAAATGAAGGGGGTAATTGGAACTGTCCAATGCGTCAATTTTATTGAATACCAACAATTGGGGCACTTGATCTGCACCAATCTCAAACAGAACTTTTTGAACTTCGGCCATTTGCTCGGGAAAATCATGGTTGGCCGCATCCACCACATGAATCAACAGATCGGCATCGGTCGCTTCTTGCAGAGTCGCTTGAAAAGCCTCCACCAAGCCGTGCGGCAAATCACGGATGAAGCCCACCGTGTCTGACAAAGAAACCGAGCGCCCTGCTTCACCCAAATAAAGCTGCCGAGTGGTGGTGTCCAGCGTTGCAAAAAGTTGGTCGGCCGCATAAGCCCTGGCTTTGACCAAAGCATTGAACAGCGTGGATTTACCGGCGTTGGTATAGCCCACCAAGGATATATTGAAGGTATCCCGCCGATCGCGTTGGCGCCTCTGGGTACTGCGCTGGCGCTTGACTTTGATCAATCGCTCTTTGATGCGTTTGATCGAGTCTTGAATCATCCGCTTGTCCAATTCGATCTGAGTCTCACCGGGACCTCCGCGCATGCCAATGCCGCCGCTTTGGCGTTCCAAGTGAGACCAACGCCGAACCAAACGTGTACTCAGGTATTGCTGGCGGGCCAATTCGACTTGCAACTTGCCTTCATGACTGCGTGCCCGCTGCCCGAAAATTTCCAGGATCAACAAAGTGCGGTCATTGACCGGCAAACCGATGTGACGCTCCAGGTTGCGTTGCTGCGCAGGACTGAGGGCTTGGTCAAAAAGGATCTCAACCGCCCCATGAAGCAAGGCCAAGGCTTTGATTTCGTCCGCTTTGCCAGTGCCGACAAAAAGGGCAGCATCTGGGGCTTTTCGTTTGCAAGTCAAGCGTGCAACTGGGTGCAAACCGGCAGTTTTAGCGAGCAGACCCAATTCAACCAATTCGGCATCAAAGTGAGGCAGGCCAAAATCAACACCGATCAAAAGCGTCGGTGCTGTTTTTTTCATGGACATTTCAGACAAATTCAGCAGCCTTTGGTGGCCAGAGGAACCACCAAACCACAAAGGGCATGGTCAGGCTGTGATTTCGCCAGTTTCAGGCGTGCTGAAAGTGACAGAGCGACCGGGAACGATGGTCGAAATAGCGTGTTTGTAGACCATCTGGGTGACCGTGTTTCGCAGCAAAACAACGTACTGGTCGAAGGACTCAATTTGACCTTGCAGCTTGATGCCATTTACCAAGTAAATGGACACTGGCACATGCTCTTTGCGCAGTGCATTCAAGAAGGGGTCTTGCAAAAGTTGGCCTTTGTTGCTCACGATATTCTCCGTGTTCAGAAGTTTGAAAGACTTGACCTTACCACAGGGCATGGGGTGGCCCGCTGAGATGAAGTGATGCCCTCGCCCCTCAACTGGATTCCTTGTCCGCAAAGGGGTTGGTGGATGTTTTCATCTCGATCCGTAGAGGCGTTCCAGAAAGATTGAAGGCCTTGCGAAAGCGCCCTTCAAGAAACCGTTTGTAAGTGTCGGTGACGTGCTCCAGCGAATTGCCGTGAACCACAATCACCGGAGGGTTCATCCCCCCTTGATGGGCATAACGCAGCTTCGGACGGAACATGCCGCCGCGCTGTGGACTTTGGAACTGAACCGCCTCCAGCAACAAGCGCGTCAAAATGGGCGTGCTCATCTTGCACATGGCCGCCTTATGAGCCTGAACGATTGACGCCCAGACAGGCCCCAAACCTTGGCGTTTTTTGGCCGAGATGAAGTGCATGTTGGCAAAGCTCAAAAACGGCAAACGTGTTTCTATGGAGCGTTGCACCAATTGGCGCTGGTATTCGTCGACCGCATCCCACTTGTTGACGGCCAGGACCATGGCGCGGCCACTTTCGAGGGCATAACCCGCGATGTGCGCGTCTTGGTCGGTCACGCCCTGCTCCGCGTCCAGGAGCAACAGCACGACATTCGCCGATTCAATGGCTTGCAGGGTTTTGACCACTGAAAACTTCTCGATCGCCTCAAACACTTTGCCTTTGCGACGCAAACCGGCCGTGTCAATCAATTCAAATTTTTGGCCTTGCTTTTCAAACGGGACAGAAATCGCATCGCGTGTTGTGCCGGGCATATCAAACGCAACCAAGCGTTCTTCGCCCAACCAGGTATTGATCAATGTTGACTTGCCCACGTTGGGACGACCGGCTACGGCCAGCTTGATGACCGAGGGATCGTCTTCGGTCTCTTCCGGGTCGTCGGGCAGGTGCAGCGATTCAAATGCCAACTCGACCAAGCCACGCGTACCTTGACCGTGAGCGGCCGAGATGGCGATCACCTCACCCAAACCCAGCTCATAAAACTCCGTCAGTTGTATGCCTTCGAGCATGCCCTCGGCTTTGTTGGCGACGAGCAAAGTCGGCTTGCCAATTTTCCGCAAGTATTTGGCGATATCGTAGTCTTGTGCAGACAACCCGCCCCGAGCGTCAACCACAAAGATGACGATGTCAGCTTCCGCAACCGCTTGCTGCGTTTGCTTGGCCATTTCTTTGTAGATGCCCGCGCTGGCATCGGGCTCAAACCCCCCGGTATCGATGACGATGAATTCTTGACGACCTTGTTTGCCATTGCCGTAATGGCGGTCGCGGGTCAGGCCCGCAAAGTCGGCCACGATGGCATCCCGGCTTTTGGTCAGACGGTTAAAGAGCGTGGACTTGCCCACATTGGGGCGGCCAACAAGGGCCAAAACAGGTTTCACTTAAAAATTTTCCGATCCATCATTCAGGGCGAAATGCATGCACGCCCCCGGTACGTGTCACCACCACCAACATCTGTCCAGACCAAATGGGCTTGCCCATGATGGCATTGCCATCTGTGGCCACGCGTTGCAAAGCTTGGCCATTTTGTGGTGACAAGAAGTGAACCCAACCCTCTTGATCACCCACCACAACCGCATTGTTCAAAAGCAAAGGCGTGCTCAGACCTCGAAAGCGCAGCGCGTCTTGGGACCAAAGTGGGTTACCCGTACTGCGCTGCCAAGCCAGTACTTTCCCATCCGACTCGGCGCCTACCAAGAATTGTTCATTGCCATCGAGACCTTGATGACCTTGGGCCGGACGGGACCAAGCCATGCGACCCGTCAAACCATCCAAACAGGCGACAGCAGTTTGGAAAGAGCGAACACACAGGCCATTGCCTTGCCGGCTGGCCCCGGCGACCAAATCAACCAGGCGCTCGACTTCATTGGTACCGCGTGTCACGCCCACCAAAGTTTCCCAGCGCACAGCACCGGTCAATGGATTCAGAGAAGCCAATCGACCACCCCATCCGACCAAGAGGTTGTCCCCGAGCGGCATCAACAGACCCGCCTGGCGAAGCAACAAAGGATCGCTAGGACGCTGTTGGCCCCAAAGGCGTTGTCCTGTATCGGCATCAAAAGCCGTCACAGCTCTGTCCCCGGTCATCACAAACACGCGATCACCTGCCACCAATGGAGGGGTGTAGGACAAGGCTGGCAAAACATGCCGCCACAAAACCTTACCCGCCTCGGCAACCACCAACTCATTGGCTTGGGTCACCACTGCAAAGCGGCGGCCATCGCCACCCACACCGGCTTGAATCGGCGAATTCAGGTTGAGGCGCCAAACATCACGGCCATTGAGCAGATCGATCAAGGCCAACTGGCCTTGAGCAGAGGCCAATGCCACCTGCTGCCCATGCACGGAGGGTAGCAAATGCGCAAACACCGGGCCGATTAGGCTCTTCCAAACAGGTTGAACTTTGAAAGAACCACTGATTGGAGGCAAGGGCGAAGGCTTGGGTTTTTCAGGTGCGCTGGTACAAGCACCCACAACCAAGGCAAAGGCCACAAGCATGAGACGCGACACAACTGAAAACATAGGCTTCATCACTTTGTGTTTCCTGATGAGGCAGAGGCAAGAGGATCGACACCTAAAGCGTTGAGCTTGGCCTCGACCAAACGGCGAAAGTCAGGGATTTCGCTCAATTCATCCCAGGCCTTTTTGTAAGCAGTAAGGGCTTCAGGCTTTTGATTCTTCGCAGACAGAACATCGCCCTTCAAGTCCGAAGCCAAACCCATCAGAGAAGGAACCATGGGTTGAGCCAATTGAGCCAAGGCGTCATCCAATGAGCCACCGTCCAACAAAAGTGCAGCCAAACGAAGACGGGCAATGTCACGGTATGCAGGATCAGGCGCCGCACCCACCACCCATTTCAGGGCAGCTTGAGCCTCAGCCGATTTGCCTTGGGCGTTCAGGAACTTGGCCGCAACCAAAGAGGCCTGATGGGCAAACAAGGTCCCTGGGAATTTGTCTTTGATGTCTGCAAAGCTCCGCTGGACCCGCGCCAAATCGCCAGCATTGGCCGACCGTTCAACCTCATCAAAGAGAACGGCCGCTTTGGCGGCCTGATCGCGCTGCCAGTATTGGTAGCCATTCCAAGCGGCATACCCGCCCAAAATGACGATCAAAACCCAAGAAATCAGGTTGCCGTATTTCTTCCAAAAATGCTTGATCTGGTCAAGTTGTTCTTGTTCTTCGAGGTCGAGGGCTTTGGCCATGGTGTAAGAATTATTCGGTAAACATCAAGATCAGGATTGTAGGCTGTGGGCCCAGTCTGCCACCGAGTTCAAAGACTCGGTGCGTTGTGCCCCAGCCCCGTCGCGCAAGGATTTGACTGCCACTTGCCCCAAGGCCAATTCTTCGGCCCCAAAAACCAAGGCATAACGAGCACCAGAAGCATCGGCCTTTTTGAATTGGGTCTTCATGCTGCCCATGCCTTCGCCACTGCCCGCATGCATTTGGGCCGACACGCCACAAGCGCGCAAGGTCTGCAGCACCTGCATGGCAACGGGCAAGGCCACTGTTTCTGGAATGATGGCGTAAACCTCAGGGGCCAAATCGGGCAAAGCCTCGCCCTGCTCCTTGATGAGTTCCAACACACGCTCGACACCCAAAGCCCAACCCACGGCTGGCGAGGGCTTGCCGCCAATTTGCTCAATCAGGTAGTCATAACGGCCGCCGCCGCAAATCGTGCCTTGCGAGCCCAGGCTGGTGGTGATGAACTCAAAAACTGTGAGGTTGTAGTAATCCATGCCGCGGACCAAGCGCGGGTTGATGGTGTAGGCTACGCCATTGGCATCCAAAATCGACTTGACTGCGTTGAAGTGCGCCAAGGAAGCCTCGCCCAAAAAGTCAAGCAATCGGGGGGCCGCTTCAACCACGCCTTGCATGGCCGGGTTTTTGGTGTCCAAAATGCGCAAAGGGTTGCTGTGAAGGCGCCGTTTCGCCTCTTCGTCGAGGACATCACTGTGCTTTTCAAGGTGGGCGATCAAGGCGGCGCGGTGGGCTTGGCGCTCGGCCGGCTGCCCCAAACTGTTAAGTTCCAGGCGGACATCCTTCAGACCCAACACCTTCCAGAGGTCATTGGCCAACAAAATCAGCTCGGCATCTACCTCGGCACCACCAAACCCAAGCACCTCGGCACCGACTTGGTGAAACTGGCGGTAACGACCGCGCTGCGGGCGCTCATGCCGAAACATCGGCCCCATGTAGTACAGGCGCTTGCCGCCTTCGTAAAGCAAATTGTGCTCAACCACCGCACGCACCAAACCGGCTGTGCCTTCGGGCCGCAGGGTGAGTTGCTCGCCGTTCAGGCGGTCTTCAAAGGAGTACATCTCCTTTTCAACGATGTCGGTCACTTCGCCCAGGCCACGCACGAACAAAGCCGTTGGCTCGACGATGGGCAAACGCACATTGCGGTAAGCATAGCGCGCCATCAAAGAGCGCACTTGACCCTCCAACCACTCCCAACGCGCCGAATCGGGCGGCAGGATATCGTTCATACCCTTGACGCCCACCAGCCTCTGGGCCTTGATTGCCTTGGCTGTGTTCTCTTTCAAAGATTCGCTCATTTTTTCTCAGCAGATCCCGAACCAAAACGGTTCTCAATGTAGTTTTCAACCAGTACCTGAAACTCTTGCGCAATGCCCTCACCGCGCAGAGTCATGCGCTTTTCGCCATCAATGAAGATCGGCGCAGCTGGCGCCTCGCCAGTGCCCGGCAGGCTGATGCCGATGTCGGCGTGCTTGCTCTCGCCTGGGCCGTTCACGATACAGCCCATCACCGCCACTTTGAGGTTTTCAACCCCTGGGTAGCGCACACGCCAGACGGGCATTTGGGCGCGCAAAAAGTCGTCAATTTGCTTGGCCAGCTCTTGGAAAGTGCTGCTGGTGGTACGGCCGCAGCCGGGGCAGGCCGTGACGCTGGGAACAAAAATACGCAACCCCAAGGACTGCAAAATCTCAGATGCAATCACCACCTCTTGTGTGCGGGCCTCACCCGGCTGAGGGGTGAGCGACACGCGGATGGTGTCGCCAATGCCCTCTTGCAGCAGCACAGACAAGGCGGCCGCCGAAGCCACGGTGCCCTTGGTGCCCATGCCCGCTTCTGTCAGGCCAAGGTGCAAGACGTAGTCGGTTCTGCGGCCAAGCTCGCGGTAAACGGAGATCAAGTCCTGAACGCCAGACACTTTACAAGACAGCGTGATTTGGTCGCCGGACAAACCCATTTCCTCTGCGCGCTGCGCAGACGAAATGGCCGAAGCGATCAAAGCCTCGTACATCACTTGCCGGGCTTCCCACGGCGCTGCACGCTGGCTGTTCACATCCATCAGCTCAGCCAAAAGATCTTGGTCCAGGCTACCCCAATTGACACCAATGCGGATGGGCTTGTTCCAACGCATGGCCGCTTCGATCATCTGACCGAATTGAATATCCCGCTTATCTCCTTTGCCCACGTTGCCGGGGTTGATGCGGTATTTGGACAGCGCCTCGGCGCACGCAGGGTAATCGGTCAGCAGGCGGTGACCGTTGTAATGGAAGTCACCAATCAGCGGTACGTCGATGCCCATTTTGTCGAGTTGATCGCGAATGTGCGGGACCGCCTCGGCAGCTTCAGGGGTGTTGACCGTGATGCGCACCATCTCAGAGCCCGCGATAGCCAACTCTTTGACTTGGATGGCGGTTCCAATGACATCCACGGTGTCCGTATTGGTCATGGATTGCACCCTGACAGGTGCACCACCGCCCACGGTGACAACTTTGGATCCCCAAACCACATTGGATTGCCGACTGACTCGCTTGAGAGGTTTGGCAATTTCAATCGGATGAGCCGATGATGAAGTCAAAACAGAAGACATGATTACTCCTTCACTTCAAACCGCGCCACGGCAACCTGGGTGTGTGGCTTCAAATCAAACGCCGCGCCGCGCAGGGTGACACTGACCGCCTGGGCACGGCCGACCACCACGCGAACTGGCAAGGGACTTTCAATCCGCATGGTCTCACCGGCCTTCAAAACGCCGCTCCAAACCACTGAATTTTGAGCGTCTCGCAACTCCAGCCAGCTTTCAGCAGAGGCCGTAAAAACCCAGGGTACTGTGTTGGCCGACTTGGGCAACACAGCTGCGCCGGGACTGTTGGCGGCTGTGGGCGAATTAGGCAAGACAGAGGCTGTCACCGAGGGGGGCATCACTGCGACAGATGGGCTCAATGGAACCACCGGCGCTGACACAGAAACCGCATTGGAACTCACTTGAGACGGGACCATCTGGACTTCTTGGGTCACTTCGGCGGGCGAGTCGGAGCTTGCCCAAGGGAGTTTTACCCCCTCCAACCAGGTCCATTGAAGCGGCGAAGGCATCCAGACAAATGCCAAGGTCAGAGCCAACAACAAAGCCCCCAAACCGAAAACTTTCAACGAGGAACGCGTTTGGAACGACTCGCTTTTGCTCAATCTCGGGGCTGCTGTCGGTTGAAGCATGTGCTTGCCGGCGGCGAGTTGCCCTGATGGGCGGGGCAAAAGTGCCAAAACGGGCGCCGGGTCGAGGTTCAGTTGCCGGCAAACGCTGGCGGCCAAACCACGGTAAAAAACCGGCCCTTTGTCGGCATCGAATTCATTGGCCTCAAGTGCTTCCAACTGCCGAACCGGTACCTTGAGGTTCACCGACAAAACCGCCACATGCACGCCCGCCTTGAGTCTGGCCTCACGCAGCAGTTGACCGGCCGACAAGATCGGCGGGGTCTCGGATTCGGAATGGCTGGTCATGCGATCACTCCTGGTTGACGCGTGTTGGATAGCGTACCAAAGGCACAACACGCTGTTGAGCCATACGTGACTGAACCTGGGTTCGGTCCTTCACATCGCCAGCCAACTGGCCACACGCGGCGTCGATGTCATCGCCCCGGGTTTTGCGCACCGTGGTCACCAAACCTGCGTCTTGCAGTTGTTTGGCAAAGGCCTGCACACGGGCATGGGGTGATCGGAGCAAACCTGAGGCCGGGAAAGGATTGAAGGGAATCAGGTTGAACTTGCAACGCAGCCCTTGGCGGGCATGCTTTTGAACCAAATCCACCAATTGACTGGCATGCTCAGCTTGGTCGTTGACGCCATCGAGCATGCAATATTCAAAGGTGATGAAGTCACGGGGCGCATGGGCCAAATAACCAATGCAAGCTTGCATGAGCTCATCGAGGGGGTATTTGCGGTTGAGCGGCACCAAGTTATCCCGCAGCGCATCGTTGGGCGCGTGCAGGGATACCGCCAAAGCCACTGGGCAATCGGACGAAAGGCGCTCGATCATGGGCACCACACCAGAGGTGGACACCGTGACACGGCGGCGAGAGAGGCCATAACCATGGTCGTCGAGCATGGCGCGCAAAGCAGGAACCAGCGCCGAGTAGTTTTGCAGCGGCTCACCCATACCCATCATTACCACGTTGGAAATGACGCGATCTGGCGTGTTCAGGTGCTTGCGCAAAAAGTGCTCGGCAAACCACAACTGAGCCAGGATCTCACCCGTGGTGAGGTTGCGGCTGAAGCCTTGATGACCCGTAGAGCAAAAACGACAGCCTACGGCACAACCGGCTTGAGAAGAGATGCACAGGGTGCCACGGTCGTCTTCAGGGATAAACACTGTTTCGATGGCATTGCCGTCAGCGACATCGAACAACCACTTGATGGTGCCGTCGGTTGAAATGTGTTGGCTGATGACAGGCAAAGAGGAGATGTGGGCATGACCCTGGAGCTTTTGGCGCAATGATTTGGCCAAGTCGCTCATTTGATCGAAATCCGCAGCGCCCCGCTGGTGTATCCAGCGGAACAACTGGGTGGCCCTGAATCGCTTTTCGCCCAGCCCCTCGCAAAAAACGGCCAAACCATCCAGATCAAATTCAAGAAGGTTGGCCGTCATGGGGTTCGGGGACGGGCTAGGGCAGCAACGCGATCAGCGTGCGTAAACGTTCAAGCCAGCGAAGAAGAAGGCGATTTCTGCAGCGGCAGTTTCAGGGGCGTCAGAACCGTGAACCGCGTTGGCATCGATGCTGTCAGCGAAGTCGGCGCGAATCGTGCCAGCGTCGGCCTTCTTGGGATCAGTCGCACCCATCAGGTCACGGTTTTTGGCGATGGCGTTCTCGCCTTCGAGGGCTTGGATCATCACTGGGCCGGAGATCATGAAATCGACCAAGTCCTTGAAGAAAGGACGTGCCTTGTGCACACCGTAGAACTGCTCGGCTTCGCCACGTGACAGATGAACCATCTTGGCCGCGACCACTTTGAGGCCAGCAGCTTCAAAACGTGCGTAGATCTGACCGATGACGTTCTTGGCAACGGCGTCAGGTTTGATGATGGAGAGTGTGCGTTCGATGGCCATGATTTCTTCCTATTTCAAGAGTTTTATAAAGCAAATTTGCCCAGCAGCAAAGCCAGATATTCTAACCCGAGCAAGGCTGATGGCATCCCCGACCCCGCCAAAGGAAGGGTCTCATTCCAGGCCGGCTCAATTGCCCAAGACACGCGGACTCATCGGCTGGTTTTGCTGCCACCACGTCCACCCCGTCCCGTTCCACCAGGAACTTTTTTCAAACGGTTAAAGCTTTCTGCACCAATGTACTTGGCTTCATTTTTGGGAGCATCGGATTTGGCGTGTAAACCGGAACCTCCGGGCGCTTGATTCGGCTTGGCTGCGGGTTTGGCTCGAGGCACAGCCGTGCCCGCACGCCCTTGCCCACCGGTCCGAGGACGTCTGTCGTTGCGGTTTGTACGCGATGCCGGCTCAGTCACAGCACGGGGGCGCTCGGAAGTTCCCGCTGCGCGCATCAAAGAGCGGATATCTGCCTCGTCCAACTCCAGCCAAGCGCCTCGGCGCAACCCATGGGGCAGCACCATGGCGCCATATCGAATGCGGATCAGACGGCTGACCGCGTGACCCACGGATTCCATCATGCGGCGCACTTCCCGATTGCGTCCCTCAGAAATAGTGACGCGGTACCAACAGTTGGACCCCTCTCCGCCGCCATCTTCAATCGATCCGAATTGCGCAGGGCCGTCGTCCAACATCACGCCGTCCAGCAAACGGTGCTTTTCATCTTTGCTCAATGCGCCCAGCACACGAACAGCATATTCACGCTCCAAACCAAAGCGGGGATGCATCAACTGATTGGCCAACTCACCGGAGCTGGTGAACAACAAAAGCCCTTCCGTATTGAGGTCCAAACGGCCCACCGACTGCCATTTTCCGTTTTGTAAACGCGGCAATTTGCGAAAAACAGAGGGGCGGTTTTGCGGATCGTCATGGCTGACGATTTCACCGGCAGGCTTGTGATAAGCAATCACACGGGCTGGTGGCGGGTCAATGCGGATGCGAATCGGCTTGCCATCCACCTTGATTTGGTCACCATATTGAACACGCTGCCCCACGTGAGCAGGCTCGTTATTGACTGCAATTCGGCCTTCGGCGATCAGCTTTTCCATCTCAAGCCGAGAACCCATACCTGCTTGCGCCAGCACTTTGTGCAACTTGGGAGAATCGGTTTGCGGTGCCAAAACCCGCTTGCCCAAATCTTCGGACAAAGCCTCAACAACCTCTTCGTCATCAAATTGACCGGACACCACATCGGCCAAGGCGATGGGCTTGAAAGATACCTGCAGGTCCTGCGCCATGGCGCCAGGCTTGCGTTTGGCGTAAACGCCAGCGTTGGTGTTCTGGTCGTTGGAAGAATGATCGTTCATGAGTTGGGGGCTTCATCCCCGTTCAGGGAAATTGTGGGGGCCACATCGGGCAAATTGGAGAGGGATTCCAAGTCAGTTGGGGCGCTGGACAGCACCTCGTCCAAAGACAGACTGGCTTGCAAGGGCAAGTCGTCCAGCATGCCGGACAAGGCCGACATCTGCGGGTCAACTTGAGACAACAAGGGAAGCTGATCCAATGAAGACAAGCCCAAATCGTCCAAAAACTGGCGCGTCGTGGCAAAAAGGCTGGGACGACCCACGGTTTCCCGGTGTCCAATCACTTCAACCCATCCCCGATCTTCGAGTTGCTTGAGGATCTGGGAGCCAATCGTGACCCCTCGGATATCCTCCATGTCGCCACGAGTGACGGGTTGCCGGTAAGCGATGATGGCCAGGGTCTCGAGAACCGCTCGCGTGTATTTAGGCGGTTTTTCTGGGTGCAAGCGGTCAAGATAAGACCGCAGCTCGGGTCGACTTTGAAAGCGCCAACCACTGGCCACATGGACCAATTCCAGGCCCTTGTGGGCCCATTCGAGTTCGATTTCTTGCAGCATCAGCCTCAGGGTATCGGCCCCGAGCTCATCGTCGTACAAGACGCGGAGGTCGCGCAGAGACAGTGGCTGACCTGCTGTGAGCAGCGCCGCTTCCAGGACACGCTTGGCTTGCGCCATGTTCATGGTGTCGGTCTTTCGGAAAAAAACGCCTCACGGCGTGGTTAGGGAATCGGCTACCGTCATGGTCAAAAGCAGGTATCGGGACCGACTCGACATCCATGACTGGCACTAAGGCGTCAAGTGACGCTTAAATTCCAAGCTTCAAATTGTAACTGAGGCCCAATGGCTGCAATGCAGCAGCCATGTCGTGTGGCCAGTCGGTTTGTAAATCGATGTTGGCGCCAGTGATGGGGTGTACGAACGCCAATCGCCATGCATGCAGTGCTTGACGCACCATGCCGCCCAATGGCGCACCGCCGTAAACCCCATCGCCGATCAATGCGTGTCCGATATGGGCCATGTGCACCCGAATTTGGTGTGTCCGCCCCGTGTGCAAGGTGCAACGAACCAAGCAGCAACGCTCGCCCTGTGCCAGCAAATCAAGGGTCGTTGCAGCGGTTTTACCCGACTGATGGGTCAAATCCACGACCGCCATTCGCAAACGATTGCCCGGGTCCCTGCCAATGGCCGCCTCGACATGCTTTTGGACAGGACCTGCCCAGGCTTTATGAGCCAAAGCCAAGTATTGACGGTGCACCTCACGGGCAGCAATCTGGGCCACCAGCGCGTCCATGGCTTGGCGCGTTCGGGCCACCACCATCAAGCCACTGGTGTCTTTGTCCAAACGGTGGACGATGCCGGCACGAGGAACTTCGCAGGCTTTGGGGTCCAGGGCCAAAAGGCCGTTCAGCAAGGTGCCGCCCCAATTGCCTGGAGCTGGATGCACCACCAAACCGGCGGGTTTATGGATCACCCGGAGGTGCTCATCCTCGTAAACCACATTGATCGGCATGGCTTCAGGCACAAAGGCTTGTGACTGAGGCGTTGCACGCAGGGTGATTTGCAATTGGTGGCCCAAGCGGACCTTGGCCGAGACCTTGGTGGTCACACGCCCGTCCACCAAGGCGTCGCCTTGTTCAATCAATTGCTGCAAGTAGCTGCGTGAAAACTCAGGGACCAATTGCGCGAAAACACGGTCCAACCGCTGACCGTGCAAAGTCGAAGGCACCAAAGCGTGGCGCACCTCTTGGGTGGCCTCTACCAAGCGCTCAGCGTCATCGAGCGCTTGACCGGGGTCTTCCATTTCGGGGTCGGTCGATATAATCAAAGTGTTCAACAGCTCAAGGGTGTCTTAGATGCAAAGCTTCAGATTATCGACGGTTCTTGCCAGCCTTTTTATGGCTGCGGGACTTCTTCTGAGCGGCTGTGCCAACAACCCCAAAGACCCCACCGTAGGCTGGACGCCTGAAAAAATCTACAGCGAAGCCCGCGACGAGGTCAACGCGGGTGCTTGGGACAAGGCGATTGGTTACTACGAAAAGCTTGAAGGGCGCGCCGCTGGGACTGTTTTGGCTCAACAGGCCCAGATAGACAAGGCCTATGCCCAGTTCAAAACGGGCAACAAAATCCAAGCTTTGGCCACTTTGGACCGCTTTATCCGCTTGCACCCCACCAGCCCTGCACTGGACTACGCCCTGTTTCTAAAAGGCGTGGTCAATTTCAACGACAACTTGGGAATGTTCTCGTTTTTGACACGCCAAGACTTGTCAGAGCGCGACCAAAAAGCCGCCAAAGATTCCTATGAATCCTTTCTTGAGCTGACGACACGCTTTCCCGATTCAAAGTACAGCGCCGACGCTCGCCTGCGGATGACGCATGTGGTCAATTCATTGGCTGCTTACGAGGTGCATGTGGCACGCTACTACGCCAAACGCGGCGCTCATGTGGCGGCCATCAACCGGGCACAACAAGCGATCATCGATTTCGAAGGTGTACCGGCCATCGAAGAAGCCCTGGCCATTTTGGTCAAATCTTATGACGCCATGGGCATGACCCTGTTGCGAGACGACGCATTGCGGGTATTGACCAAAAATTACCCTCAGTCGGTTTACCTTCCGGGCAATTCTCCAACGCGCACTAAAGGCTGGTGGCGTCCTTGGTGAGCTGCTGCAAAGCCTGCACAAAGGCTTCATGATCCTCTAAACGGCGCATGTCTGGCAGACCTCGCACCAAGCGGCGCCCGTAAGACATGCTCACCAAGCGACTGTCGCACACCACCAAAATCCCCCGATCGGATTCACTCCGTATCAACCGACCGGCTCCTTGTTTGAGAGATACGGCAGCCTCAGGCAGAGCGTGGTCGGCAAAAGCACTCTTGCCTTGTTGGGTCATGCGTTGACTGCGGGCTTCGAACAAAGGGTCGCCGGGCGGTGGGAACGGAAGTTTGTCGATCACCACCAGCTGCAAAGCATCGCCGGGCACGTCAAAGCCTTCCCAAAAAGAAGCGGAGGCCACCAGCACACAACCGCTGCGCCCATGAGGATCACCCTGCCCTCCTCCCTCACGGAAACGCTCCATCAACCGACGCTTGGGGCTTTGCCCTTGCACCAAGACTTCAACGCTGGCATCGCCCTGAAGCTGCAAATGTTCGCCAATGCTGCGCATCGCATTCAATGTGGTGGTCAACACCAGGGTTCGGCCGCCCAAAATGGTCATGGCCTCCAAGACCAGACGGGCCACCTGAGCCGCATGATCGGTATCACCCGGGCGTGGCAAATGGGTGGGCACATACAGCGCAGCTTGGCGTGCATAGTCAAAAGGGCTGCTGACTTGCATGACCTCGGCAGAGCTCAGGCCGCAAGGCTCGGTGAACCAACGCAAGGTCGGCTCGTCGCCCAAAGTGGCCGAAGTGAAAATCCAGGCACGCTGACCCACACCCACCAAAGCGCCACTGGACGCTCTATCCAATGAATTACTCTTGGGATCCCCAGCCATCAGCGCTTCCAAGGAATCAGGCTCGACCAATTGGCCTGCATCGCTGGCCGGTGTCGCTGAAACGGGCCGTGTCAGTGCTGAAAAAGACTGCGCAATGTCCAAGGGAGACTCGATCAGGCGCAGCTGTGCACTGACTTCTGCCCAGCGCACCCCCTCTGGCTTGGGTGTGTCGGCAAACATGGCGGCACGTTGAATCAGTTCGCGGGTGCGATCACCCAAGCGCTGAAAATCAGGCGCCAGTTCACTGACCATGTCCAAGCCATTTTGCAAGTCGGCAAGCGCTTTTGTCACGGCTTGCAAACCGCTGTCCCACTCGTGGGGGTCAACACCCTCTGGCTGTTGACCCGTCCAACGCAAACGCACAGCCCCCCGGTGCATGCCAGCGGCCAAGCGCCAATCACGGGCCGCTTTTTCCAAACCTGCGCTCAATCCCTGCCAATCGACAAGGCCTCGCGCCAGCTGCAAGCCCGTGGACAAAGTGTCTCGCACCAACTCGTGCAATTGCACTGTGGACAACTGCTGGCCTAAGAAATTCACGCCAATCTCGTTGAGTTGGTGCGCCTCGTCAAACACAGTCACGCGGACCGTAGGCAACAACTCGGCCACACCCGATTCACGCACCGCCATATCGGCAAAAAACAGATGGTGGTTAATGACCACTACGTCCGCCGCCATGGCCTCTTTGCGGGCCAAGTTCACATGACAGGCACGGTAGCGAGGACAGCTGGAGCCTAAACAGTTGTCGCGGGTGGACGTGACCAGTGGCCACAAAGATGAACGCTCGTCCAGACCTGTCAATTCAGCCATGTCGCCCGTTCGCGTGGACTGCGACCAGGTCTCAATCTTGGCCAAAGCTTTTTGTGCGCCCGGTTGGGCCGATTCAGGGCTGTGCCGGGCCTGCTCCATGCGGTGCAAACACAAGTAGTTGGACCGCCCTTTGAGCAAAGCCACGCGGATCGGCAAGCCCAAGACCTCGATCAAACGGGGAATGTCACGAGAAAACAATTGGTCTTGCAAGGCTTTGGTCGCTGTGGACACCAAGGCCCGCTGACCACTGAGCAAAACCGGCACCAAATAGGCGTAGGTTTTACCGGTACCCGTGCCCGCCTCGACCACCAACTGCCCGCCGTCTTGCACCGTTCGACTCACGGCCAAGGCCATGTCAGTTTGTCCCTGCCTTGGTTGAAAACCAGGCACTGCTTGGGCCAAGATGCCTTGGCTGGACAAGGTATCGGCCACCCGCTGGTCAAGCAAATTCAAGCAGGCTCCTTGGGCTGCAAACGGGCCTGTAGCAAAGCAATTTGGTCGCGCAGTGCCAAGCGCCTTTTTTTCATACGCCGCAGGCTCAGGTCATCCTGATTTGCGGCTACGGCCGATGCCTGGTCAATCAAAGCATCCAAATCGGCATGCGCCATTTGCCACTCGATCAATTGACGCTGGGGTGAGTGCAAATCAAACCCGGGTAAGCCCGGCGACGTTGGCGGCGAGCTGTCCATCATGGCGTGCCCTGCTTGTCAGGCTGTTTGCCAAGCAAACGCAGGTCACGCTGTTTTGACCGCCACTCACGTTCACGAGCGTTCAAGACCAGCTCTTGCTGAGCCAACTGATCAAGGGCTTGTCTGCGGATCCGGCGGGACTCGATCAAACACGCATTGACCGCAAACTTTTGCCAGCAGATCGCTTGTCGCTGCTCATCAGATTTCAATATGGCATCACGCTGCACCGCCAATGCCTGCCTTTGAATGGCAATGTCTTGGGGTTCGGCCTGCAGTTCTGAGCTGTCTGATGTTGCAGACCCCATGTTTTGCGCATGTGCCCCACCCAACAGTCCCCAAGCCGCAAACCAGCCAGCCAGCCAGAACAGGCGCACGCGGCTCATGTGAGGTTGGTGTCCACAGTGCGGTGCTCCAAAGCCAAGAATTCACTGGACTGCATTTCATGGAGGCGAGACACCGTGCGAGGAAACTCATGGGACATGGGACCCGAGGTGTAAAGCCCTTCGGGTGGCACAGCGGCAGACATGATGAGCTTGACCCGGCGGTCGTAAAGCACGTCGATCAGCCATGTGAATCGGCGTGCCTCGGATGCCATGCTGACGGGCATGAAAGGCACATTGCTGAGTAAGACCGTGTGGAACTGAGTGGCGATTTCCAGGTAATCGTTTTGCGACCGTGGCCCGCCACAAATGGCTCTGAAATCAAACCACACCACATCTCCGGCGCGGCGTTTGGCGGTGATTTCGCGCGCCTCAATGTGCAGCACCGGGTCTTCGTCTGGCCCTGTGGCCAGGCGGTTGAAGGCCTCGTTCATCTCGCGGTCGGCTTGCTCACCCAAAGGCGAGTGGTAGAGCTTGACCATCTCCAGCGTGCGGCGTCGGTAGTCCGTGCCGTTGTCCACATTCAAAACCCGCATGCGCTCGTTCAGCAATGCAATGGCGGGCAAGATGCGGTCGCGGTGCAGTCCATCGGGGTACAGACCGTTGGGCTCAAAATTGGACGTTGTGACAAAACCAACGCCATTGTCAAACAGCGCCACCAGCAAACGGTGCAAGA
>JBIKKE010000141.1:0-6968 GCA_044360575.1 Limnohabitans sp.
CTCAATCACCACCCGGAAGTGGTGCTGACCTACTGCCGCTGCGTGGTGCGCTGGAACACCCACGATGTGCGCGGCTTGAGCCGACTGGACTTTGAGGCCGCAACCCAAACCGACGCCTTGTTACCGGCATGAACTCGAATGAATAAACCCAAAGCGCGCCCTGCGTTGCCTGAAGCCAACGATTTGGCGCCGGGCTTGGTGGTCGCTACCTATGGCCGCCACTGCTTGGTTGAGACGCCCGAAGGCCGACGCCTGATTTGCCACCCCAGGGGTAAGAAGAATCAGGTGGTGGTGGGCGACCAGGTGTTGTGGCAAATCGCAGGTGACGAGGGCAGCATCGAAAAATTGCTGGATCGACGCAACCTCTTTTACCGCCAAGACGAAATACGTACCAAATCCTTTGCGGCCAACTTGGACCGCGTGCTGATCCTGATCGCCGCTGACCCTGAGTATTCTGAAAGTCAGCTTTCGCGTGCGCTGGTTGCGGCCGAGGCCGAACGCATCACGCCCATCATTGCGCTCAACAAAAGCGATTTGGCCCAACCCTTTGCGCAGGCTTGGGAGCGCTTGGCTCCGTACCGTGCCATGGGTTACAAGGTCATGCCCATCAGCTTGAGCCCGCGCAGCCCTGTGACCGATGACGGCGTGGCCGACTTGTGCACCTTATTGCAAGGCCTGACCACGCTGGTGTTGGGGCCGTCGGGCAGCGGTAAAAGCACGCTGATCAACCGCTTGGTACCTGACGCGCAGGTTGAAACTGGCGAAATTTCCCTGGCGCTCAATTCAGGGAAACACACCACCACCAGCACGCGCTGGTATTGGGTGCCTGCGCTCGACGCCAGTGCAGAACTGGGTGTCAAGCGCGGGGCCCTGATCGACTCGCCCGGCTTTCAAGAGTTTGGTTTGAACCACATCGAACCCACCCGCTTGGCCGACTGCATGCCTGATTTGCGAAATCATTTGGGCGGCTGCAAGTTTTACAACTGCACGCATTTGCATGAGCCCGGTTGCGCCGTTTTAGCGCAGGTGGAAAGCGCAGAAAATCCGGGCACCATCAGTCTGCGTCGTCACCGCATTTATGCGCAGCTGTTTGAAGAGTTGGGCCAGCAGCGCTGGTGAAAGCGCAGGCCCTTTCAGCCCACCAAATTGGCCATGGTCAACAGGGCCAATAACAGCAGCCATAAGATCACGGTGCGCCAAACCAGCCCGACCACTTGTGCAAAGTGGGCCAAGCTGGCGATACGTCCTGGTGTGCTGCTGCTGTCCCCTTGATCGTTGGATTCAACTTCTCTGGTGGCCGCAAGGGCGGCGCCACCCAGGCGGATATTGATGGCACCCGCGGTAGCCGCCAAAATAACGCCATCGTTGTCGTCCGGAAAGTTTTGCGCATGGTTGCGCCAGCCGTCCATCGCGTCCTCAAAGCTGCCCACGATGGCAAAACCCAGGGCGGTCATGCGAGAGGGCAGCCAGTCCATGGCTCTCCAAGCCCGCTGACTGACAGAGCGCAGCACTTCGCTGGCCCGAGAGCCATCGGCTGCGGGTTCTTGCCAATGGCGCTGAGCCAACTCGGTCAGTCGGTAAATCACGGCGCCCACTGGACCGAGTCCGATGATGGACAAGGCGGCGTACCAAAAAAAGACACCGAACACATGGCGGTGTGCAGCGATCACCGAGTACTCGATCACGTGGCGAACAATCTCGCTGCGGGGGATTTGTCCTACTTGCACCTGTTGCCATTGGGCCAACAGCTCTCGGGCCTTGTCTTCGTCGCCCCCGTCCAAGGCTTCACGGATGCCCGTGAAGTGGTGGCTGAATTGGCGAAAACCCAGCGTGGCATAAAGAAGGGCGATGTTCCACAAAACGGCCACCCACCAACCCAGTCCCCATGTCAGCATCCAATGCACCAGCATGACCAACAGGGCGGGCCCAATCACAGTCACACCCCATGTGATCCATGCTTGCGAGCGAGCGCCCGCGTCAAGGGTGCGTACAGTCCAGTGAATCCACCGGTTGACCGTCTTAAACACCACGTTATCGGTCTTGAGGGGCTGAGCCTGCTCCAGTACAAGAGCCAGCAAGATGGCAAAAAAACTCATGGTTGCCTCATGGGGTCGGGTTGGCCGCTAGAAAGCGGTAAAAGTTTCGAAGCATGCCGGCCGTAGCGCCCCAAATAAAGCGCTCAATCGACTCGATCTCGCCGTTTGCAGCAGTTGGGTTTGCGCGATTTTCGATGTATGGCATGGAAAACCAGTGTCGCTTTTGGCCTTGCCAATCCATGGCGTGCCGCTGGTGATTGGCTGGATTCATCAAAAAAGAAAGGGGTACTTCAAAAACATCGTCCACTTCGTCCGCATTGGGGCAAAGCTGCATGTCGGAGGACACCAAGCCAACCACAGGCGTCACCCAAAATGCAGTACCCGTGATGTAGGTGGGCAATTCACCAATCACTTGAACATGCCGGGCATCGAGTCCGACCTCTTCTTGCGCCTCTCGCAAAGCCGTTGCCTGGTGGTTGGCGTCTTCGGGGTCCACTTTGCCACCCGGAAACGCAATTTGCCCAGAATGCGTGTTCATGTGTGCGGCCCGCCGTGTCAATAAAACTGTTGGCGAGCAGGCATTGGGTCCACGCATGACGATCGGCACCAACACTGCAGCTTGTGCAGGTGCGCGTTCTGATGAAAAGCTTTCTTTGACCACCTCGGGTTGCCAGACCGGTGGATTCAAAAAACGCGCTCTCAAGGCTTGAGGTGAAAGAAGCGAGGACGGCACGGCGGGCAAATCGTGATCGATCTGCCAAACGGGCACCTGACGCGGATCAAAGAGAGGTTTTTGGGACACAGTAGGCATTTATAACCGAGAAGATCAAGGGCTCTCCTTCGTCTTAAGTTCAAGCCGTAAAATCGTCGTGTTGCGTACCTTAGCAACGTTATTTTTTAGAGATACGGAATAGTGATGAAACGCGATTTTTTCCCCCAAGACAACCGAACTGAGCGCCGCTTTGGTGAGCACCGCTGCGGCACATGCATTGCCCTGATCGATGGTCGATTTTTGATGTGGCTTGCCCAACAAGGTGCCACAGGGGCCACGGGTGAGTCGGTCAATCGGCAGGGTTTGTTGAACTTGTTGTCGTTGGCTTTGTCGCAATCGGGTTTGGATGTCGATTTGCGCCGCATTTATTGGTACAGCGATCGTCCAGATGGCTTGGTCATCGACGATCAAATCGTGCGCTTGGTTCAAACACACGATGCCGATGGTGGGGCCTCTTTGATTCGTTCCTTGGGTCACGACCTCAAGCAGTTGGCCCAGCAACATGCATGTGACCATGTGTTGGTCGCCAGTGACGATGAGCGCTTTTTGGCCCTCATTGATGAGGCCCAATTGGGTGGTCTCAGTGTGCACATCTTGGCGGACGAATCGGCCCGGAACATGCCACAAATGGTGCGCACCGATCCGGGCTGGGCGCGTTTGTTGGCTCAAGCCGACCGCAGGGTGGTGGTCAATTCGCAAGTCTTGGCCGACATGCTGCAAGGCAAATTGCCTGTTGGGATGGGCTTGACTGTCGAGGACGTGGAAGAGCTGCGTCAATCGATGCACGAGGTCATCACCGCCTGGTGGGCCGACGAACCCGAAGACCTGCGCGAGGACTTGCGCGACGCGCTTCAGGTCAGCCGAGGCATTCCTCAAGAGGTGGACCGACAGCTTTTGCTGCGCATGCGCCAGCGCCTGACGCGTGCCTTGAGCCTACCTGAGAAAAAAATGTTGCGCGAAACCCTGCGGGCAGTGGTGGCTGCACCTTCACCTGGACCTCAGGCCACTCCAGCATTGGTCGGATTACCGCCAGACACTGACGCTTGACAAGCCTGCGCCCTGGGTGGGTGTCAGAAACTAAAAAGCCCTGAATCTGACGATTCAGGGCTTTTTGCTGATGTCTCTGCTGCGCAAAGTCAGGCTTGGGTGTGGTAGCGCGTCACACGATCGACTTCGTTTTTGGATCCCAAAACCACACTCACGCGTTCGTGCAGCTGGCTCGGTTGCAAATCCAGAATACGTTCCTTGCCGTTGGTGGCAGCGCCACCGGCTTGTTCGATCAGCCAGCTCATGGGGTTCGCTTCGTAAAGCAGGCGCAGTTTGCCGGGTTTGTGCGGTTCGCGCTTGTCCCAGGGGTACATGAACACACCGCCACGGGTCAAGATGCGGTGCACATCGGCCACCATGCTGGCGATCCAGCGCATGTTGAAGTCCTTGCCTCTGGGGCCTTCCTTGCCTTCAAGACATTCATCAATGTAGCGGCGCACGGGTTCGTCCCAGTGGCGCATGTTGCTCATGTTGATGGCGAACTCTTTGGTATCTGGGGGTACTTGAACGTTCTCTTGTGTCAAGACGAAAGAGCCTTGTTCGCGGTCCAGGGTGAACATGGCCACGCCATCGCCCACGGTGAGCACCAGCGTGGTTTGTGGTCCATAGACGCAGTAACCGGCAGCCACTTGTTGCTTGCCAGGTTGCAAAAAGTCTTGCTCGGTCACGCCTTGACCGCCGTCAGTTTTTTTCAATACGCTAAAAATCGTGCCGATGCTGACGTTGACATCGATGTTGGAAGACCCGTCGAGCGGATCAAACATCAGCAGGTATTCACCTTGTGGGTAACGGTTGGGAACCAGGTAGATGCTGTCCATCTCTTCGCTGGCCATGGCCGCCAAGTGTCCACCCCATTCGTTGGCCTCGAGCAGCACCTCGTTGGCGATGATGTCCAGTTTTTTCTGCACTTCGCCTTGCACGTTCTCGCTTTCAGCACTGCCCAATACACCGCCCAAAGCACCTTTGTTCACGGCGTGGCTGATGCTTTTGCAAGCGCGGGCTACCACTTCGAGCAACAGGCGCAAGTCGGCCGGAATATGGCCTTTGTCACGTTGCTGCTCGACAAGGTAGCGGGAGAGGGAAATTTTGGAGCTCATCTTCATTCCTTGGGTTCTGGCGTCGAGGTCAGGTGCAGCACTCAGAGCTTGACGTCATGCCGCTTTCAGGGTGCGGCTGATGACTTCGCGCACGTCGTTAGAGAGGTCAGCCTTGGCTGCCACTCGCTCAATGGCTACTTTGGCTGCACTGCGGTAGGGCTCTGCCAGACGGCTCCAGCGGTCCATGGCACGGGCCAAGCGGGCAGCCACTTGTGGGTTGATGGCATCAAGCGCCAGTACTTGTTCGCTCCAATACACATAGCCTGCCGCATCGGCGCGGTGAAAACCAGCCGGGTTGGCGCTGCAGTAGCTGAAGATCAGACTGCGCGCGCGGTTGGGGTTGCGCAGGCTGAAATCATGGTGTTGCATGAGTTGGCGCACGCGCGGCAACACGTCGCCTGCGCGGTCGGGGGCACCGGCTTGCAAGGCAAACCATTTGTCGATCACCAGGGCTTCATGCTGGAACATTTTGTGGAACAAGGCCAGGGCATCTTGCGCCAAGGCATGGCCGCTCACCACCAAAGCCGACAAGGCGTTGAAGCGGTCGGTCATATTGCTCGCATCCTTGAACTGCTGGTTCACGCGTCCGGGCGTGATGGCATCGCCGCTTTGCATGGCGGCCACGCACAGCATGGTCATGGACAAACCTGCCAAGGCACGGCGGCCACTCGACTTGGCGTCGGGCATGTAGGCACCGTTGTGCTTGTGGGCATCCCATGCCCATTGCCAGTCGGCCTGGAGCGCTGATGCCAGTTGCAGGCGCATGTTCTCGCGCAGGGCGTGCACGCGTTGGGGGTCCACCACGTCCAGCTGGTCGGCGATGTAGTTTTCTGAGGGCAGCGTGAGGGCCAAGTCTTTGAAGGCCGCATCCAGCTTGGGGTGGCGCAGCACATTTCGCAAGGCAGCGACCAGAGACTCGGACAGCACGGGCTGGCCCGTCAAGTCCTTGTTTTGTTGGATCGCATCCAAAGCGCTTCGCAGCATCAGGCGTTGACCGGCCTCCCATTGGTTGAAGGCATCGCTGTCGTGGGCCAATAAGATCAGCAAGTCGTCGGCGTTCAGGCCGTCTTCCAGCACCACGGGGGCGCTGAAGGACCGCATCAAGGAGGGCACGGGTTCGCTGTCGATGTTGACAAAGGTGTAGCTGGCACTGGCTTGGGTGAGCACCAATGTCGCTTGTGTCGTAGCCTCATCAGCACCTGCGAGTTGCAAGGGCATGGATGCCCCTTCGCGGCTGAGTAAACCCAATGTGACAGGAATGACGAATGGCGCTTTGTGGTTTTGATCAGGCGTGGCTGGACAACTTTGGCTGAGTGTGAGTGTGTAGCTGCGCTCTGCGGCATTGAAAATGCCGCTGGCTTGCAGGCGAGGTGTCCCCGCTTGGCTGTACCAGTTTTTGAAATCGCTCAGGTGATGGGTCAGTGCCGAGCCAGGATTGGCGTCGGCGATAGCTTGGGCAAAGTCGTCGCAGGTCACGGCTTGGCCATCGTGGCGCTCAAAGTAAAGCTTCATGCCCTTGGCGAATCCATTGCGGCCTTCGCTGTCAGCAGGTGTGGCCACCAGCGTTTGCATCATGCGAACGACTTCGGAGCCTTTTTCGTAGATGGTGACTGTGTAGAAGTTGTTGATCTCTACGTAGCTGTCAGGGCGCACTGGGTGAGCCATGGGGCCAGCGTCTTCGGCAAACTGCACGGTGCGCAAAACGCGCACGTCTTCGATGCGCTTGACGGCGCGGGCGCTGGCTTCGCCCGCCATGTCTTGGCTGAACTCTTGGTCGCGGAAAACCGTCAGGCCCTCTTTGAGGGACAACTGAAACCAGTCACGGCAGGTGATGCGGTTGCCTGTCCAGTTGTGAAAGTACTCATGCCCCACAACGCTTTCGATACCGCCGAAATCCATGTCGGTCGCTGTGTTCGGGTTGGCCAGCACGTACTTGGTGTTGAAGATGTTCAGGCCCTTGTTTTCCATTGCACCCATGTTGAAGTCGCTGGTGGCGACGATCATGAAACGCTCCAG
>JBIKKE010000142.1:0-6965 GCA_044360575.1 Limnohabitans sp.
CTCGGGCGGCTCCATGGCCACCGTGAGACCCGAGTCAAAGCGCGAAACCAGGCGCTCGTGGATGTCGGCCAGGCCCTTGGGATAGGTGTCGCTGGTCATCACGATGTGTGATTTTTTGGCCAGCAGGGCCTCAAAGGCGTTAAAAAACTCTTCTTGCGTGCGGTCTTTGTTGGCAAAGAACTGAACATCGTCGATGAGCAGCAAATCGAGCGAGTGATAGTGGTGCTTGAACTCGTCAAAAGTCTTGCGCTGGTAGGCTTTAACCACATCCGACACAAACTGCTCAGCATGGATGTACAAAACCTTGGCTTCAGGCCGGTCGGCCAGCAATTTGTTGCCGATGGCGTGCATCAGGTGGGTCTTGCCCAAACCCACACCGCCATAGATGAACAAGGGGTTGTACAGATGACCCGGCGAACCCGACACATGCATGGCCGCGGCACGTGCCATGCGGTTGGCGGTGCCTTCGACCAGATTGTCGAAATTCAAGGCGCTGTTGAGGCGATTTCGAAAAGGGTTGGCGACCGCTTCGTCGGCGGCAACAGCCAAAGTCACCGGCATGTCCATGGAGGAAGGTGTCGAGGCTTTTGCAGGCCTGATGCCGCTTTCGCGCTGAGTGATCGCTAACTCAAGTTTGACGGGGTGGCCTTGCAGATTTTCCAGCAAAGCGGTCAAACGGCCCGCATATTGGGCACGGATCCAGTCGAGCTTGAAACGGTTGGCCACATAAATGGTGACTGTTTGATGGTCTTTGGAGACGTGTGCCGACAGCGGTTTGATCCAGGTGTTGAATTGCTGCTCTGGCAGCTCACGCGCCAAATCATCGACGCAGGCTTGCCACAAAGATGGGCTTGGATCGGCCTGAAATTCCGGAGTCATTCCCTCGGTCATTGCGTACTTTTTTATTGTGGACAGAAGTGGTCACGATGCACGGAACGACGGGCTTTATCAATAGCTTATCCACATGCTGTATCGAAAAGAAAGTTCATCATAAACCACATCCAAGCCTGAACACTCCGGACACACCCTGATGGACAAAAATACAGTTTGTTTGCCGCGGGCCTGAAAGTTTGCGATAATCTTGGGTTTCGCCCAAAGCTGATTCATGGCATTGGGCACAAAGGAAGAGTTATGAAACGCACCTACCAACCATCCAAGACACGTCGCGCCCGTACCCACGGCTTTCTGGTTCGCATGAAAACACGTGGCGGCCGCGCTGTGATCAATGCACGCCGTGCCAAGGGCCGCAAGCGCCTGGCTGTCTAATGACTGCTCAGCCGTCTGTTCGTGGCCAATCGCCACTTCGGGCGGTTGCAATCGGGGCATGGCCATCGTGCAGCGTTTAAAGACACGCCCACAGTTTCAGGCTGCCCTGGCGGGTGGTACGGTCTCACGGACAGCGCATTTTGCGTTGCACCGCTTGAACCTGTCCAAGCCCACAGACAACCCATCGGCCCCCGCCGAACACATCGGGCCTGCACCCTCACCGGAGCAGGCCCTTTTTGACTTGTCTGGCGTTTGGTTAGGCGCCATGGTGCCCAAGCGCTGGGCGCGTCGCGCTGTGACCCGTAACGCCATCAAAAGACAGATCTACAACGTGAGCGAACGCTTTGGCGAACGCCTGCCTGTGGCTGCACATGTGGTGCGTCTGCGCACCACGTTTGACCGCAAGTTGTTCATCAGCGCCACATCCGACCAACTCAAGTTGGCGGTGCGCCTTGAGCTTGAACAGCTTTTTGAACGCGCAGCGCTCCAACCCACTCAACCAAGGGATGCCGCATGATCATTCGGCGTCTTTTGATGGGTGTGGTGCGCGGTTACCGCTTGCTGCTCAGCCCATGGCTGGGCTCATCTTGCAGGTTCGAGCCCACTTGTTCGGCCTATGCCTTGGACGCACTGTCATCGCATGGCGCCGCTGCGGGCAGCTACCTGACTTTGCACCGTTTGGTGCGGTGCGGCCCTTGGTGCAAGGGCGGCCATGACCCTGTTCCCACACAAGCACCCCGCTTGTTCTCTGCTTTGTTTCCCCCTACGTCGTCAAAGAAGACCCCATGAACGATATCCGTCGCACCATCCTTTGGGTGATTTTTGGTTTTTCCCTGGTTCTGCTTTGGGACCAATGGCAACTGCACAACGGGAAAAAAGCCACTTTTTTCCCAAAGCCTGAAATAGCCGCACCGGCCCCCACGCCTGCAGCAGGCTCCGCGCCCGCCTCGGCCAGCACCGGCGCCAATGCATTGCCCACGGCCACGGCCACGGCGCCAGCAGCGGCATCGCCAGGACAGGTGCCCACATCGGCACCCAGCACCACGGCTGCTGCCCGTGAAAAAATCGAGATCGAAACCGACGTGCTCAAACTCAGCTTTGACACCGAGGGCGGCTCCCTGGTGCGCAGCGAGTTCACCAAGCACCTCGACTTGGTTGACCCCAAGAAGACCATGGTGCTGCTGGACCAGAGCAGCAGCCGCGTTTACATGGCGCAAACCGGCTTGATTGGCGGGGACTTCCCGACCCACAAGACCCCCATGAGTTTCAGCGGCGATCGCAAACTCAAAGATGGCCAGGATGAATTAACGGTTCGTTTTGAATCGGCCGAAATCAACGGTGTGCAGCTCATCAAAACCTACACCTTCAAACGCGGCAGCCACGTCATCGGCGTCAAGCATGATGTGGTGAACAAAGGCAGCGTACCTGTGTCTCCGCAGCTTTATATGCAACTGGTGCGAGATGGCAACAAGCCCGAGGGCGAGTCGGCCTTTTACTTCACCTTCACCGGACCGGCTGTTTATACCGAAGCCAAAAAATACCAAAAGCTGGAGTTTTCCGACATCGAAAAGAACAAGACCGAGTTCGAAAAATCGTCCCCCAATGGTTACGTGGCCATGGTGCAGCACTACTTTGCCAGCGCTTGGTTGTTGCCTGAAGGCATCCAGCGCGAAAACTTTGCCCGCAAGGTGGACACCAACCTTTACGCCGTGGGCATGATCACGCCGTTTGCAGAGCTGGCCCCAGGCCAGACCCGCAGCATCAGCAACCAGCTGTTCAGCGGCCCACAAGAAGAAAAAGTCCTCGAAGCCTTGACGCCCGGTTTGGACTTGGTGAAAGACTATGGCTGGTTGGCCATGCTGTCCAAGCCTTTGTACTGGTTACTGGATCAGCTGCACAGCGTGCTGCAAAACTGGGGCTGGTCCATCGTCGCCCTGGTGCTGTTGATCAAGATCGCTTTCTATTGGCTCAATGCCAAGGCCTACTCCAGCATGGCCAAGATGAAAGCCATCAACCCCAAGATCATGGAAATGCGCGAGCGTCTGAAAAACAATCCGCAGCAAATGCAGCAGGAGATGATGAAGATTTACCGCGAGGAAAAAGTCAACCCCATGGGTGGCTGCTTCCCGATCATGGTGCAGATCCCTGTTTTCATTGCGCTTTACTGGGTGTTGTTGTCCAGCGTGGAGATGCGCAATGCCCCATGGCTGGGCTGGATTCAGGATTTGGCCGCACCCGATCCTTACTTCATCTTGCCGCTGATCATGACGCTGACCACTTTGCTGCAAACAGCATTGAACCCCGCGCCACCCGATCCAATGCAAGCCAAATTGATGTGGATGATGCCGCTGATTTTCTCGGTCATGTTCTTCTTCTTCCCGTCTGGCTTGGTGCTGTACTGGATCACGAACAACATCTTGTCGATCGCTCAGCAGTGGATGATCAACACCCGCATGGGCGTGCCGCCACAGTTCAACTTGCCGAAATTCAAGTAAGCACCACCCCACCCCAAGGGCCGCGCAAGCGGCCTTTTTTTGCTTCAACCCGCCCAAGACCGCCATGCTCGCCAGACACCAAGAACCCATCGTCGCCATCGCCACCGCACCCGGTCGCGGTGCAGTGGGCATCGTGCGGGTGTCAGGCAGACATCTGACGCCGCTGATTCAGGCGCTGTGCGGTCGCACGCTCAAGCCGCGAGAGGCGACCTATGTGCCCTTTGCCGATGCCGATGGCAGCCCGATTGACCATGGCTTGGCGTTGCATTTTGTGGCCCCGCACTCGTTCACAGGCGAAGACGTGCTGGAACTGCAAGCGCATGGCGGGCCCGTGGTTTTGCAACTGTTGGTAGCGCGGTGTTTGCAGGCTGCAGCAGACATCGACCCCGCCACAGGCCAGCCGCGTTTGGCCGGCTTGCGCGTGGCGCAACCGGGCGAGTTTTCTGAACGTGCATTCCTGAACGACAAGATCGACTTGGCCCAGGCCGAGGCGATTGCCGACCTGATCGACGCCAGCACCGAAGCTGCGGCACGCAGCGCCAGCCGGTCATTGGCGGGCGATTTTTCTAAAGAGATCCATGTGCTGCGCGATGCGCTGATTCACCTGCGCATGTTGGTAGAGGCCACGCTGGACTTCCCGGAAGAAGAGATCGACTTTTTGCAAAAGGCCGATGCACAAGGACAACTGAACCGCCTGCAAGCCGCCTTGCAAACCGTGTTGGGCAAAGCCAAACAAGGCTCACTGCTGCGCGAAGGCATCAAGGTGGTGATCGCTGGCCAGCCCAATGCGGGCAAAAGTTCACTGCTCAACGCGTTGGCCGGGGCTGAGCTGGCCATCGTCACCCCGATTGCGGGCACCACGCGCGATGTGGTGCAGCAAACCATTCAAATTGAAGGCGTGCCGCTGCATGTGATCGACACGGCCGGACTGCGCGAAGGCGCGGGCGTGGACGAGGTTGAGCAAATCGGCATTGCCCGCGCTTGGGGGCAAATCGACAATGCCGATGCGGTGCTGTTTTTGCACGACCTGACCCGCGCAGGCCAGAGCGAATACGACCAAGCCGATGCCGACATCGATGCAGCCTTGAAGACACGACTGCCCGCCAGCGTGACCGTGATCGACGTGTGGAACAAAGCCGACGCAGCGAACAGCGCACAAGAACGCACGGGCTTGACACTGTCGGCCCGCACGGGTGAAGGCCTGCAAGCCCTGCGCGAGCAATTGCTGCAGCAAGCCGGTTGGCAGCAAGCCAGCGAAGGACTGTTCATTGCCCGGGAGCGCCATGTTCAGGCCCTGCACAGGGTGCGCGAGCATTTGGAAATGGCCGATGCCCATTTGGCCGCGCAAGCGCAAAACCTCGACCTGCTGGCCGAAGAACTGCGGCTGGGCCAAAACGCACTCAACGAAATCACTGGCGAATTCAGCGCAGACGATTTGTTGGGCGTGATTTTTGCAAGCTTCTGCATTGGTAAATAAGCTCTGCGGATAAGCCCTGAAGGCTTACGCCGCCCAGCGACAAGGGCAAGCCCTGCACTGCCACCCACCACTCAGCCGGCCCTTAGGCTAGGGTTTGCGAGGGTGCGCCTGGCTTGATTTTTATGCACAATTTGAAAATCATGCAAGAAATAGCCACCAACACCACCGTCTCTGAGCAAGCCTTCCAAGCTTTGCGTCTGGACGTTTTGTCAGGCCGCCACATCCCGGAAAGCAAGCTCAAAGTTGACGCTCTACAGCAGCAATATGGCTTTTCCAGCAGCCCGCTGCGCGAGGCCCTGAACCGCCTGGTGCAAGAAGGGCTGGTCACAGCGGACGAGCGTCGCGGCTTTCGGGTAGCCGCCATGTCGCCAGACGATCTGGCCGACATCACCAAAATGCGCCTGCTGCTCGACTTGACGGCGTTGCACGAATCGATCCAACACGGCGATGACGCATGGGAAGCGAATATTGTGGCGAGCTTTCACCGTCTCGAAAAAATCGAGTCCCGCCTGTCGCAGGGGCCGGTGGTGCTGGATGCCGAATGGAGCCAACGCCACCGGGACTTTCACATGTCCCTGATCGCCGCCTGCCCCTCTGAACGGCAATTGGCTTGGAGCATGAGTCTGTTTGACCAAGCCGAGCGCTATCGGCACTTTGCAGCACGTAACCGAACCGTGCTCAAAAAGAAAGACGCCGAACACCGCGCCTTGATGAAGGCCGTGGTGCGGCGAGATGCGGCCACGGCCGCTCAAATGCTCGGCGAGCACATTGCCAGTACCCAAACCAATGTGCTGGCCGCTTTTGCCCTGACGCAAAAAAACCGCGTTTGATTTCATTCACTTTTTGAACCCAGAGCCCACATGCTGAAAGTCACGAAACCTACCCCCTCCCATTTCGGCATCTATGTTTGGGATGTCGACAAAATGGTGAACTTTTACACCTCGGTTTTTGGCATGGTCATCAATGATCGAGGAGTAGGCAAAACCTTCAAAGCCCCCTTGGTTTTTTTGAGCTCGACACCCGACCAGCACCATCAGCTGGTCATCGCTGGTGGACGTCCGCCAGAGGCCACCTTCAGCACGGTGATGCAACTGTCTTTTGCAGTGCCCTCCATTCAGTCGCTGCGAGATTTACGTGACAAAGCCATTGCCTTGGGCGCAACCAAGGTGATGCCCATGAACCACGGCAATGCCTTGTCTGTTTACTTTGCGGACCCAGAGGGCAACACGGTGGAAACCTACATCGACATGCCTTTCTACATCTCTCAACCACACGGCGATCCGCTCGACCTGAGTCAAGACGACGCCACCATCCTGCGCGAAACCGAAGCCATCTGCCGAAGTGACCCCAGCTTCATGCCCATTGACCAATGGCAAGCGCAATTCGTCCAAAAAATCTAAATCACTTCACCCAAGGAACTTCCATGAAATTACTCTCCTTCGTTCACCAAGGCCGCGAAACCTGGGGTGCCTCGACAGGCCCCGACACCGTGGTGGATCTCGGCAAAGCGATGCCGCAATTTGCCACACTGACAGACTACATTGCCTCGGGTGCTTACTTGCAGGCGCAGCACGATGCGGCCCAGCAAAAGACGTCCATTGCGATGGCCGACATCACGTTTTTGCCCGTGATTCCCAAGCCGGAAAAAATCGTGTGTGCCGTGCGCAACTACATGGACCACCACAAGGAAGTTCTAGCTGCAGGCATGCACCGCGAACTGTCTGAAG
>JBIKKE010000143.1:0-6943 GCA_044360575.1 Limnohabitans sp.
ACGCCGCAAGACATCGCCCTGTTGGACGCAAAAAAAGGCGTGAAGATGTTTGAGAAAGTCGGCGTGCCGATTTTGGGTCTGGTCGAGAACATGGCGGTGCACGTATGCACCAACTGCGGCCATGTGGAGCATATTTTTGGCGCTGATGGCGGCAAGAAAATGGCTGCTGAATACGGCATGGACTATTTGGGTGCCTTGCCATTGGACATGCAAATTCGCCTTCAAGCCGACAGCGGCAAACCCACCGTGGTCTACGACCCCGATGGTGAGGTGGCGCAAATCTACAAGGCGGTGGCCCGGCAGGTGGCTGTCAAAATTGCGGCCAAGGCCAAGGATTTCTCAGCCAAGTTTCCGACCATCAAGGTCAGCAAGGACACCTGATCGGCTGGGCGGTCCATCAAAAAACCGGCCTGAGCCGGTTTTTTGCTTTCAGCGCGCTGCGTTTTCCAAGTCGCGCAACCGAAAGCGCTGTATCTTGCCCGTGGCGGTCTTGGGCAGCTCGGGCACAAAGTCGATGAAACGCGGGTATTTGTAAGGGGCCAGACGCTCTTTCACGAAGGCTTTGACTTCTTCTTGCGTCAGGTTTTGACCGGGCTTGAGCACGATGAAGGCCTTGGTTTTGGTCAAGCCGTCGGTGTCTTGCTTGCCAATGACGGCTGCTTCCAAGATGGCAGGGTGTTGCACCAAGGTGGATTCCACCTCAAAGGGCGAAACATAGATGCCGCTCACTTTGAGCATGTCGTCGTTGCGCCCGGCATAGGTGTAGTAGCCGTCGGCATCACGCGTGTACTTGTCGCCGCTTTTGGTCCACACGCCCTGGAAGGTGTCGCGTGTTTTTTCTCGGTTGTTCCAGTACATCAAAGCACTGCTGGGCCCCTGGATGTAAAGATCGCCAATTTCGTCATGCCCGGTCACCACTCTGCCATCTTCGTTGCGCAGTTGCACCTCATAACCGGGAACGGCTTTGCCGGTGGTGCCGTAGCGCACGTCGCCTGGACGGTTGGACAAGAACACATGCAGCATTTCTGTCGAGCCGATGCCGTCGATGATCTCGCAGCCAAAGTGAGCCGTCCAGCGCTCGGCGATGTCGCGGGGCAGCGCTTCACCGGCCGACGAGCACAGGCGCAGTGCCACCTGGCTTTTGGCGGGTAAGTCGGGGTTGGCCAACATGCCGCCGTAACCTGTGGGGGCGCCGTAAAAAACGGTGGCTTGGGTGTCCACCATGCGCTTGAAAGTTGCTTGCGGAGTGGGGCGTTCGGCCATCAGCACCACCGTGGCGCCTACGCTCAATGGGAAGGTTAGGGCATTGCCCAGTCCATAGGCAAAAAACAGTTTGGCCGCTGAGAACACGGTGTCGCTTTCTTGCAGATTCAGCACACCCTGGCCGTACAGCGCTGCCGTCCAGTACAGGTTGCCCTGGCTGTGCACCGTACCCTTGGGTTTGCCGGTCGAGCCCGACGAATACAGCCAAAACGCCGGTTCATCGGCCAGCGTCTGCGCAGGCAGAACGGGCTGGTTTTGCGCCACCAAGTCGGCCATGTTGAATTGGCCCTGCATCAAAACGCCTGTGGGGCGAGAGACCACCACCTGGCGCACCTCGGTTTTGACCATGTCGAGGGCACTTTGCAGCGTAGGCAGCAGGGCCCCCGACACCAGCGCCGCTTGCGCACGGCTGTTGCTCAGCATGAAGGCATAGTCTTCGGCCGTCAACAGCGTGTTGACCGCCACCGGCACCACGCCCGCATAAAGGGCGCCCAGAAAAGCCACGACCCAGTCGCTGCTGTCATGCATGAGCAGCAGCACGCGCTCTTCGCGACGGATGCCCATGGCCTGCAGGCCACCTGCAAAACGGCGGATCTGTTCGGTCAACTCGCCATAGGTCAATGTGCCCACATCATCGATCAGGGCCGTTTTGGCCGCGCGCCCGGCATTGTTGGCGATCAGGTGTTGGGCGAAATTGAAGTCGGTGCTGGGGGCGTTCACGCTGCGTGTCATGTTTTGTCTCCTCGGGGTGTCTGTCATGGTGTCCAAATTTTGGGGTCTGGCAATGGGTAGTTTCTAGGTGCCTAACCCTGATGCCTCAAAGTGGCAAGGCCACGCCTTGAGCCGCCAGCGCATCCAACGCCAGTGAGCTGCCTTGCACTGCTGTGCGGCGGTGGTAGAAGTTGAGCGCCCTGAGGCCCCCCAGCTCTTCGCCGCCCCCTGCGCGGCCGGGGCCGCCGTGCAGGCTCATGGGCATCACGTTGCCGTGGCCGCTGTGCAAGGCCGCCACATCGGGCGAAATCGCATGCACCCGGCCGTGGCTGCTGGCCAGTTCGACAGAGGCTTGTGCGGTGAAGGCCGGGTCTTCGCTGTAAACCGAGCACACCAGCGAGCCTTCACCCCGGCGGATCATGGCGTAAGCCTCTTCGATGCTGTCGTAAGGCATCAGGGTGGACACAGGGCCAAACACTTCCACCGCGTGCAGCACCTTGGCTGTCATGGGTGACTCGGTGCCCAGCAGCACCGGGGCCACGCAGGCGCTGTTGGCATCGGCGTCCACAAGCCCCGCGCTGTTGCCGTCAAACAAAACGGTGGCTTCTGTTTTCAGTTGGGCCAGACCGGCCAGCACGCTGGCTTTTTGCTCTTGGCTCACCAGTGCGCCCATGCGCACGGTTTCGTTGCGCGGGTTGCCCACGGTGGTTTTGGCCAGGCGTGCGCCAATGGCATCGGCCGCTGCTTGGTACAAAGCGCGTGGCACAAAAACGCGGCGAATCGCCGTGCATTTTTGGCCCGACTTGACGGTCATCTCACGCGCCACCTCGGCCACCAGGAGCTTGAAGGTTTCGCTGTCGGCCGTTGCAGTGGGTGAGAGCAGGGCGCTGTTGAGACTGTCGGCTTCGATGTTGCAGCGCACCGACAACTCGGTCACGGCGCGGTGGCTGCGGATTATCTTGCCCGTCTCGGCCGAGCCGGTGAAGCTCACCACGTCAAATGCCTGCAGCTGGTCCATTAGGCCTGCGGACGAGCCGCAAATCACCGACAAAGCGCCTACGGGCAGCACGCCCGCCTCGACCACGTCTTTCACCATGCGCTGGGTCAGCCAGGCGGTGGCTGTGGCGGGTTTGATGATGACCGGCACGCCCGCGAGCAGCGCTGGGGCGGCTTTTTCCCACAAGCCCCAGCTGGGGAAGTTGAAGGCGTTGATGAACAGTGCCACGCCGCGAGTGGGTACTTGGATATGCTGAGTCTGGAAGGCCGGTTCCTTGGCCATGCGGATGCGCTCACCATCGAGCAGCAGTGTGGCCTCGCCCAAAGCCGCGCCCTGCTTGGCGTAGTAGCCCAGGGTGAAAATGGCGCCGTCGATGTCCACGCCCGAGTCTTTGGCCACGGTGCCGCTGTTGGCTGTGGCGATCTCGTAGTAGGCATCGCGGTTGGCTTGCAGCACTTCGGTGATTTTCGTCAGCAGGGCTGCGCGCTGGCCGTAGCTCAGGACGCGCAGGGCCGCGCCGCCTTGTTCGCGGGCAAAGGCAAAGCCTTCGGCCAGGTCGATGCCCGTGCTTGATACGCGGGCCAGTTCGGTGCCCAGCACAGGGTCCAACATCGGCGTGCCCGCGCCGGTGCCGGTTTGCCAGCGGCCTGCGAAAAAGTTGGGGAGCAAAGCGGTGGTCATGTGAAAGTTCTTTCCGGGTGCGCCCTGAGGCGCTGTGTGGGTGTTGACATGCCGTGGCATGCAACAAAAAACTGTTCCGAGGGTTCAGTTGGCGGTATAAACACGGGTTGATGCATTATTTTGCGTGTTGGAGAGTATGCAATAAAGTGCATGTTTTGGGTTTGTTGAAATTAAAGGGTTTTCCCTAGTCTGAGGACGAAAGTTGAGCATGGCATCACAAGAAGAATCTGTGCAGACGGAGACAAGCGCGCCGGACGCGGACAGCAAGCGCAGCCCATTTCTGGAATCGCTGGGCGAGCGGGTGCGCTCACTGCGCTCGCGCAAGGGCATGACGCGCCGCGCTGTCGCGGTCGCGGCCGATGTGTCTGAGCGGCATCTGGCCAACCTCGAATACGGCACGGGCAACGTGTCGGTGTTGGTGCTGTTGCAAGTGGCCAATGCTTTGCAATGCTCGCTGGCCGAGTTGCTAGGCGACGTGACCACCACGTCGCCCGAATGGCTGCTGATCCGTGAGTTGTTGGGTAAGCGCAGCGAGGCCGATTTGCGCCGGGCCCGTGTTCAGCTGGGCGAGATGTTTGGCGAAGGCGGCAATGCGCAAGAACGCAAGGGCCGCATTGCCCTGATCGGATTGCGCGGCGCTGGCAAAACCGCGCTGGGCCAGCGCCTGGCCGACGATCTGGGCTACCCGTTCATTGAGCTGAGCCGTGAGATCGAGCAGTTTGCCGGTTGCCAGATCAGCGAGATCCACAACCTGTATGGCGCCAACGCCTACCGCCGTTATGAGCGCCGTGCCCTCGAAGAAGCGATCCAGATTTACCCCGAAGTGGTCATCGCCACCCCCGGTGGCTTGGTGTCGGACTCGGCCAACTTCAATCTGCTGCTTTCGCACTGCACCACCGTGTGGCTGCAGGCCGATGCCGCTGACCACATGGGCCGCGTGGCGGCGCAGGGCGACATGCGCCCTATGGCCGGCAGCCGTGAAGCCATGGAAGACCTCAAGCGCATTTTGGAAGGGCGAGCGGCCTTCTATTCCAAGGCGGACATGGCCATCAACACCAGTGGCCGGAGTGAAGACCAGGCCTTTGCGGCCTTGCGTACTTCGGTTCGCCAGCATTTGACCTTGCCGGTTTGAAGGGGGAAAGAAATTGCATTTCCTAGGGTAAATACTAAGTAAATGCAGTAAAGTGCATATTGTGAGATCAGAAAACCTGCAATAAAATTCAATGCAACATGCACTGAAATGCATTTTTTGACCGAAATCAAGAACCACCTTCTTCTACGGAGACACCCCATGACGCAAGCTTTCCAGGTTGACTACCAAACCAACCCCTCGCAGTACAAACACATCAACCTGGCCTTTGACGGCGAGATCGCGACCTTGTCGATCAACATCAACGAAGACGCTGGCATCCGCCCTGGCTACAAACTCAAACTCAACAGCTACGACCTGGGTGTGGACATCGAACTGCACGACGCGCTGCAACGCATCCGCTTTGAACACCCCGAAGTGCGCGCAGTGGTTGTGACCAGCGCGCGTGACCGCGTGTTTTGCTCTGGTGCCAACATCTTCATGTTGGGCGTTTCGACCCACGGTTGGAAAGTGAACTTTTGTAAATTCACCAACGAAACCCGCAATGGCATTGAAGACTCCAGCAAGCACGACGGCTTGAAATTCGTCGCAGCTTTGAACGGCGCTTGCGCTGGTGGTGGTTACGAGTTGGCCTTGGCTTGCGATGACATCGTCTTGGTCGATGACCGCTCCAGCGCCGTGTCGTTGCCCGAAGTGCCATTGCTCGGTGTGTTGCCCGGCACCGGTGGCCTGACCCGCGTGACCGACAAGCGCCATGTGCGACACGACCTGGCCGACATCTTTTGCACCAGCGTTGAAGGCGTCCGCGGTCAAAAAGCCGTGGACTGGCGCCTGGTCGATGCGATCGCCAAGCCCGCCGTGTTCAAAGAAGCCGTGCAAACCCGTGCAAAAAAACTGGCTGCCGGCAGCATCCGCACCGCAGGCGTCAAAGGCGTTGAATTGACTCCGCTGAACCGCAGCATCGCGGCCGATGCCCTGACTTACGCCAACGTCACGGTAGAGATCGACCGTGCCAAGCGCATCGCCACCTTCACCGTCAAAGCCCCAGCGACGGCTCAGCCCACGAATGTCGCTGGCATCGAAGCCGCAGGCGTGAACTGGTGGCCGCTGCAGATGGTGCGCGAACTCGACGACGCCATCTTGCACATGCGCACCAACGAACTCGGCATCGGTACCTGGGTGCTCAAAACTGCTGGCGACGCTGCTGCAGTTCTGGCCTCTGATGCGACCTTGTTGGCGAACAAAGACCACTGGCTGGTGCGTGAAACCATGGGTCACCTGCGCCGCACACTGGCCCGCCTGGACGTGTCTTCCCGCAGCTTGTTCGCCCTGATCGAAGAGGGCACCTGCTTCGCGGGTACGCTGGCCGAGTTGGCTTTCTGCGCCGACCGCGCTTACATGCTGGCGCTGCCGGATGACGCTGACAAAGCGCCCAAGCTGCAACTGAGCGAGATGAACTTTGGTTTCTTCCCCATGGTCAACGACCAGACCCGCCTGCAGCGCCGCTTCTATGAAGAAGTGCCCGCCATGGAAGCCGCACGCGGCGCCATCGGCCAGGCCTTGGACGCTGACGCCGCTCTGGCTTTGGGCTTGGTCACGGCTGCACCTGACGACATCGACTGGGCTGACGAAATTCGTTTGGCCCTGGAAGAGCGTTCTTCCATGTCGCCTGACGCCTTGACCGGTCTGGAAGCCAACCTGCGTTTTGCCCAAAAAGAAAACATGGCCACCCGCATTTTTGGCCGCCTGACCGCCTGGCAAAACTGGATCTTCCAGCGCCCCAACGCCGTTGGCGAAAAGGGCGCCCTGAAGGTTTACGGCAAAGGCGAAAAAGTCCAGTTCGACATGAACCGCGTTTGATGTTTTTTTGTTGTGCAGCGTGGTGCCCGGTGGTCCGCGCTGCAACCAAATTTTTCCCCCACCGTTGCTTCTCAATTTCTGGAGACTCTCATGTCCGGTATCAACTACAGCGAAAAAATCCCCAACAACGTCAACTTGTCGGAAGACCGCACCTTGCAGCGTGCCCTTGAGCAGTGGCAGCCCAACTTCATCAACTGGTGGGACGACATGGGCCCCGAAGGCTCGACCGACATGGACGTGTACCTGCGCACGGCCGTGAGCGTGGACCCGCAAGGCTGGGCCCAGTTTGGCCACGTGAAGATGCGTGACTACCGTTGGGGCGTGTTCATGAACCCCGGCGA
>JBIKKE010000144.1:0-6924 GCA_044360575.1 Limnohabitans sp.
GTTTTGGCCGCCACCAAATACTCGGCAAGGGCTTCTTGCACGACGTGCGATTTGCTCAGTTTGCGTGCGGCGCAATACTGGGTCAATTCGCGTTCAAGGGTTTCGGGCAGGCGTACAGACAGCATGGCTCACTCCTTGTCATACACATTCGAGATGAATGTATGACATCAAGTATGACAGATGGCGGTGATTTGTCATACACCCCAATGTGGAATGTGGTGGCCGCCCAGCGACACGGCCACGTTTTTGGGTTCGCAAAACACTTCATAGCTCCAGGTGCCGCCCTCGCGGCCAGTGCCGCTGGCTTTGGTGCCGCCAAAGGGTTGGCGCAGGTCGCGCACATTTTGGCTGTTGACAAAGCACATGCCAGCTTCGACTGCGGCGGCCACGCGGTGGGCGCGGCCGATGTTTTCGGTCCAGACGTAGCTGCTCAAACCGTATTCGATGTCGTTGGCCTTCGCAATAGCGTCGGCCTCGTCCTTGAAGGGGATCAGGCAAGCCACTGGGCCGAAGATTTCTTCTTGAGCGATGCTCATGCGGTTGTCGACATCGGCAAACACGGTGGGCCAGACGAAGTTGCCGTGCTTCACATGTGCAGGCAAATCTGCCGCGTAGCCGGGTTGGTGCAAACCGCCACACAGCATGCTAGCGCCCTCTTTGGGACCGAGTTCAATGTAACTGCGCACCTTGGCCAAGTGGGCTTGGCTGATCATTGGGCCGACGATGGTTTTTTCATCGAGCGGGTCGCCTACGGTGATGCGCTTGGCGCGTTCGGCAAACTTGGCCGCAAAGTCGGCGTAGATGCTTTGCTGCACCAGGATGCGGCTGCCTGCGGTGCAGCGCTCGCCGTTGTTGCTGAAGATCATGAAGATGGCGGCATCCAAAGCGCGGTCCAAATCGGCGTCTTCAAAGATGACAAACGGACTCTTGCCACCGAGCTCCATGCTGAACTTCTTGAGGCCCGCGCTTTGGACAATTCGGTTGCCCGTGACGGTAGAACCCGTGAACGAAATGGCGCGCACATCGCGGTGCGAGACCAACGGCTCGCCCGCCTCTTTGCCGTAACCGTGCACCAGGTTCAGCACGCCTGCAGGCACTCCAGCCTCCAACGCCAGCTCGCCCAAGCGGGCAGCGCTCAGGGGCGAGAGTTCGCTCATTTTCAGCACAGCCGTGTTGCCAAAAGCCAGGCACGGGGCCACTTTCCAGGTGGCGGTCATGAAAGGCACGTTCCACGGGCTGATGAGCGCGCACACCCCCACAGGGTGAAACAACGTGTAGTTCAGGTGTGTGGGCGTGGGGTAGGTGTGGCCATCCACGCGGGTACACATTTCAGCGAAGTAATGGAAGTTGTCGGCCGCGCGCGGCACCAGCTGCTTGCCGGTCTGGCTGATGGTTTGGCCGCAGTCCTTCGTTTCCGTCTCTGAAATCTCGGGCACATGCTTCGTGATCAGATCGCCCAGCTTGCGCATGATCTTGGCGCGCTCGGTCGCGGGTGTCGCGGCCCACTTGGGGAAGGCGGCTTTGGCAGCGGCGACAGCCGCATTCACCTCGGCTTCGCCGCCCGATGCGACCTCGGCCAAAACCTCTTGGGTGGCCGGATTGACGGTTTCAAAGTAGTCCCGACCTGCAACGCTTTGACCGTTGATGAGGTGATTGATTTTCATGGTTTGGATGTCACGATGGTGTTGTGGAGTGCCCCGATGCCTTCGATCTCAGTGATCACCACATCTCCGGGGTTCACGTTGACCACGCCGTCTGGCGTACCGGTCAGGATCAGATCACCGGGCTGAAGCGTCATGAAGCTGCTGAAGTATTCAATGAGCGTGGGAACGTCGAAAATCATGTCTGCGGTGTTGCCACTTTGCGTGACTTGGCCGTTGACAGTCGTTTGCAATTTGAGCAACATGGGGTTGGGAATGTCGGCGGCGTCGACCAGCCATGGGCCGATGGGTGTGCAGGTATCACGGTTTTTAACGCGAAGGTTGGGACGGTACCAATTCTCAAGATAATCGCGAATGGCGTAATCGTTGGCCACGGTGTAGCCACCGATAAAGTCATAAGCATCGGCTTTCTTCACGCGTCGCGCGGTACGCCCAATCACCACGGCCAGTTCACATTCGTAGTGCATGACCTTGACATCGGACGGGCGCCAGGTCAGCGCTCGATGGCCGATCAACGAGGCCTCGCCTTTCATGAAGGCCAATGGTTCTTCGGGCGCTTTGAAGGCAAGTTCTTTGGCATGGTCGGCGTAGTTCAGACCCAGCGCGATCACCGTGCGCGGCTGTGCCACAGGGGCCAGTGGCGGCAACCAAATCACCTCATCAAAAGCCAGGCGAAGGCCTTTGTGTGGGCCTTGGGTGATGTGCAACTGGCCATGTTCTTCCACGGCTTGCTGGATGGCACCAGACCAGGCAATGCGTACGTGCTTCATGCTCCACCCCCAACTTGAACAGACACAGACGCGAAACCGGGCGCAGAAATAACCACCCGATCCCCTGGTTTGGCACGCGGACGTGTGCCATCGGTCAGACAATCGGTGCCAACCATCAGCACATCGCCCGGTTGCAGCGTCATGAATTCACCCACATCGACCAGCAGTGTCGGCAGGTCACGCACCAGCTCACGAAGGTCCACTGTTTGCACCAGATCGCCATTGCGGTGCACATCCATGTGCAGCGCAGTCCATTCAGACACTGAGCCGAAAGTGGGTTGCTCCGGCAATGCCAAAAAGCCATCGCGGCAACGGAACTTGACTGGTGGTCGGTAATAACTGGCGTGCGGTACCGACCAATCGCACAGCAGCGCAGCACTCACCACTTGGCCGCTCTGGCCCATGACCAAGCCCAGCGTTGCGCCGATATCGACCTCAGTCACACCATCTTGCAGCAACAGGTTTTGTCCGGATGGGGAAAATGTATTGGCCGATTTGACGTAAAGCACGGGCGCTTGTGGCGCTGCTTTGTAGGGGTCTTGGGTCATGCCCGGGGCCCACATATCCCACTCGCGGCGAAAGTTGAGCAAGGTGCCATAGACCGTGCCATGGGGCTGCCAAGCTTGGTTTGCACTGGCCGTGTTGAGAGATATGGGGGGTTTAGACATCGCTTATTCCTCGACCGTTGCGGTATCGGGTTCTTGGGTTTGTGCGCCGGGCACTTCCAGTGCAATCAGCTGGTCCAGCAGGTGGTACAAGGCCGTCAGTTGCGTTGGCCCCAAATGCTGGGCCATCCAGGTGTAATGCGCCTCGATGGTTTGCGACAAGGCCTGCACTTTGGCCAGTCCTGCCGGCGTGGCCCGCACCACGGTGCGTCGGGCATCTTGCGGACAGCGCTGACGCTCAATCAAGCCATCGCGGGCCATTCGGGTCAACACCCCGGTCAGGCTGGGGCCCAGCAAAAAGGCCTCGGTGGCCACACGCCCGGTTTCGACACCGCCAGGCTCGTGCGCATGCTCACCCAAAACGCGCAACACACGCCACTGTTGGTCTGACAGTCCATGCTCTCGCAAACTCGGTCGGGTGTGCAGCATCACGGCTTCGCGCGCTTCAAGCAAAAGGCGCGGCAGGTTGCGGTGGGCAAAAGCGGTGTTGGCAGTCATTTATTTAACATGTTAAATGAATAAGGCTGCGCGGTCACGAGGGTTTTCACCAGCACACCTCGCCTTTCTGCGCTCGCCATCCCCCTGCGGCAAGTTGAACCCCTGCTTTCTTCTCATAAGATGCAAGGCTGTTTTGAAGCCCCACCCCAGTTAGAGAGCTGCCCATGTCATTTGCCAAATTGCTTTTGGGCCTTGCAGGTCCCGTGATTCAAGCACCCATGGCCGGAGTGCAAGACCACCGGCTGACAGCCGCCGTTTGTGAGGCTGGCGGATTAGGGTCCTTGGCAGCCGCCATGCTCACCCCTGAAGGGCTGCGGGCCGAGCTCCAAGCCTTGAGCGGTGCAACCGACCGGCCCTACAACGTCAATTTTTTTTGCCACACCCCACCCGTGGCAGACCCTGTGCAGCAGGCGGCCTGGCAGCAGGCTTTGTCGCCCTATTACGCCGGCATGGGTCTGGACCCCGCCAGCATGCCCAGCGGTGCAGGCCGCGTACCCTTTGGTCATGACAGTGCCGATGTGTTGGAGGCCTTTCGCCCAGCAGTGGTGAGTTTTCACTTTGGCCTGCCAGCCCCGGATTTGCTGGCCCGTGTCAAAAGTTGGGGCAGTCTGGTGCTGTCATCGGCCACCACTGTGCAAGAAGCAATGTGGCTTCAAGCGCAAGGCGCAGATGCAGTGATCGCCCAAGGCTTAGAGGCGGGTGGGCATCGGGGCATGTTTTTAACGGATGACTTGACCACCCAAATGGGCACGTTTGCCTTGTTGCCCCAAATTGTTCAGGCTGTGCAGTTGCCCGTGATCGCCGCCGGGGGCATTGGTTCTGCCCAAGGCGTGGCTGCAGCCCAAGCGATGGGTGCAGCAGGCGTGCAAGTTGGCACGGCTTACCTCTGCAGCCACGAAGCCACCACCAGCGCCCTGCACCGCTCGGCCTTGCAATCGCCCGAGGGGCAGCACACCGCATTGACCCGCTTGTTCAGCGGCCGCCCTGCGCGTGGCATCGTCAACCGCCTAATGCGCGAGCTCGGCCCATTGAACCCCGCTGCGCCGGCCTTTCCTTTGGCCACCGCAGGCATTGCCCCTTTGCGCGCCGCAGCTGAAGCTCAGGGCTTGAGTGACTTCACGCCCCTGTGGTCCGGCCAAAACGCCGCCAGCGCTCGCAGCCTGAGCGCTGCCGAGATCACCCGGGAAATGGTCAAGGCCTGGCGGTGCGTGGTTTGACCTCGAAGGCACAATCGCCCTATGGCCAAAGACAAATCGATTTTCACCTGCACCGAATGCGGCGGCACGAGCGCCCGCTGGATGGGCAAATGCCCCAGCTGTAACGCCTGGAACACCTTGATCGAGGGTTCGAGTGAGCCAGCTGCAGGCAAAAACCGCTTTGGTTCGGTGCATGCTTCCTTAGCCCCCACGTCCGAAGTGCTGCCATTGGCGCAGATTCAAGCCGCCGACTTTGAACGCCACCCCACAGGCATCGACGAGCTGGACCGCGTGCTGGGCGGTGGCATGGTCGAGGGCGGGGTGGTGTTGATTGGTGGCGACCCGGGCATTGGCAAATCGACCTTGTTGTTGCAAGCCGTGGACGCGTTGCAACGCAGCGGCATGAACACCTTGTATGTGACGGGCGAAGAAAGTGGTGCACAAGTGGCCATGCGCTCGCGCCGACTGGGTCTGCCAGATTCGCAAGTGCCAGTCCTGCCCGAAATTCAGCTCGAAAAAATTCTGCACACCCTGCAAGCACGCCAGCCGGGCATCGCCATCATCGACTCCATCCAGACGGTGTATTCGGACCAACTGACCAGCGCGCCCGGTTCGGTCGCTCAGGTACGCGAATGCGCGGCGCACCTCACACGCACCGCCAAATCTACCGGTACCACCATCGTGCTGGTGGGGCATGTGACCAAAGAAGGTACGCTTGCTGGCCCCCGGGTGCTGGAGCACATGGTGGACACGGTGCTGTACTTTGAGGGCGACACGCATTCCAACTTCCGCCTGATCCGCGCCATCAAAAACCGCTTTGGTGCGGTGAACGAAATTGGCGTCTTTGCCATGACCGAAAAAGGCCTGAAAGGGGTGAGTAACCCCAGCGCCATCTTTTTAAGCCAGCACGCCGAGCCGGTGCCCGGCAGCTGCGTGATGGTCACACTGGAAGGCACGCGCCCGCTGCTGGTGGAAATTCAGGCCTTGGTGGACAGCGGCGGCCCCTCGCCCCGGCGCCTCTCTGTGGGCCTGGACCGCGACCGCCTAGCCATGCTGCTGGCGGTGCTGCACCGCCATGCAGGCGTGGCCTGCATGGACCAAGACGTGTTTGTGAACGCGGTAGGGGGCGTGCGCATCAGCGAACCCGCCGCCGACCTGGCCGTCATGTTGGCCATCACCAGCAGCTTGCGTGGCAAAGCACTGCCCAAAGGCTTTTTGGCCTTTGGCGAAGTGGGGTTGGCGGGCGAGGTGCGCCCCGCACCGCGCGGCCAAGACCGCCTGAAAGAAGCCGCCAAACTCGGCTTCAAGGTGGCGGTGGTGCCCAAGGCCAATGCCCCCAAGAAAAACGACAAGGCTTTTGAGGGCCTGACGATTTACCCAGTCGATCGCATCGAAGAAGCCATGCAAGTGGTGCGGGGGCTCGACTGAGCACCGCTCAGGCAAGGCACAATCTGCCCCCATGAATTTCACCAAAATACTCGCGCCTCTGGCCATCCTTGTTTTCACCATCGGGGCCTGGCAGGCCTTTCAATGGGCGGGCATTGCCCTGGCCGTGGGCGGCGTGGTCATGTGGGTGCTGCTGCACTTCACACGCATGGTCACCATCCTCAAAAAAGCAGCCAACCGGCCGATTGGCCATGTGGCCAGCGCCGTCATGCTTAATGCCAAACTGAAAAAAGGCGTTAATTTGATGCATGTGATCGCCATGACACGCTCTTTGGGCAAGCTTTTGACAGAAAAAGACGCCCAGCCCGAGATCTACACCTGGACCGATTCCAGTGATTCGGTGGTGACCTGCACTTTTGTGGGCGGCAAGTTGACCGAGTGGGCCCTGGTGCGCCCCGAAGTAGGCTCAGAAGAGTCAAACCCTTAAAATCCCAATCAACCCTATTTATTGCAGTATCTTTAAAGGACACTTTCATGAGCGTTGTCATTCCCTCCATGTCAGACCGAGACGGCAAAATCTGGATGGACGGCCAGATGGTTGACTGGCGCGATGCCAAGATCCATGTGCTGAGCCACACCCTGCACTACGGCTGCGGCGCTTTTGAAGGCGTGCGCGCCTACAAAACCGAGCAAGGCACCGCCATCTTCCGCCTGCAAGAGCACACCGAGCGCCTGTTCAACAGCGCCA
>JBIKKE010000145.1:0-6865 GCA_044360575.1 Limnohabitans sp.
AGTCGCTCTTGTACGATTTCCATGTGCAACAAGCCCAAGAAACCGCACCTGAAACCAAAACCCAGCGCTTGCGAGACTTCGGGCTCGTAATGCAAGGACGCATCGTTGAGCTTGAGCTTTTCAAGAGAGTCTCGCAGACCGTCGTATTGGTTGGCTTCGGTCGGGTACAAACCGGCAAACACCTGCGGCTGGATTTCCTTAAAGCCAGGCAGCGCCTCAGCAGCCGGCCCTAAATTGTTGGGCAGCTTCTTTTCCAGCGTCACGGTGTCGCCCACCTTGGCCGCCTGCAACTCCTTGATGCCCGCGATGATGTAACCCACCTCGCCGGCCCTTAAAGATTGGCGCGGCTCGTTGGCGGGTGTGAATACGCCCAAGCTGCCCGCTTCGTAGACGGCATTGCTGGCCATCATTTTGATGCGTTCGTTTTTAAGCAATTGTCCATCGACCACACGCACCAACATGACCACGCCCACATAGCTGTCGAACCAGCTGTCGATGATCATGGCGCGCAGTGGCGCATCGGGATTGCCCTTGGGCGGCGGAATTCGGGCCACCACAGCTTCGAGAATTTCCTCGATGCCCATGCCGGTTTTGGCCGAGCAGGGAATAGCATCGGTGGCATCGATGCCGATCACGTCTTCCACTTCGCTGCGGGCATTGTCTGGATCGGCGTTGGGCAGGTCCATCTTGTTGAGTACCGGCACCACCTCCACACCCAAGTCAAGGGCGGTGTAGCAGTTGGCCACGGTTTGGGCTTCCACGCCTTGGCTGGCGTCCACCACCAGCAAAGCGCCTTCGCAGGCCGACAAGGAGCGCGACACCTCATAAGAGAAGTCCACATGGCCAGGGGTATCAATCAAATTGAGGTTGTACACCTGCCCATCTTTGGCCTTGTATTGCAGTGCGGCTGTTTGCGCTTTGATCGTGATGCCACGCTCTTTCTCAATGTCCATCGAGTCAAGCACTTGCGCTTCCATTTCGCGTGCTTCCAAACCGCCACAGCGTTGGATCAGCCGGTCTGCCAGCGTGGATTTGCCATGGTCAATGTGGGCAATGATCGAAAAGTTTCTGATGTGATTCATCAACGAAGTTCTGCAAGTAGGAGTGGATCAATGATCCGGAAAAGAAAAAAGGGCGCGTCTGGTGGTGACGCGCCCTGAACCAACAATCAATGGCAACTGCGATAGTTGGGACCTCATTGTAGGCAAATTGGCCCAATCGCACACCCCCAAACTCGGGTTCAGCAGGACGTTGCAGACTTGCAACACAGAATTTATACACAACTTATCCACAACTCGATCGGCTTCAAAGTGAACAACTTGTGGGCTGTCTGTGGATCATCGGTGGACACCTGTGTGAAATATCGCATGGTGAATCCAGACCTACTTTAAGTGCCATGAATCGTCGTTCAAGACGGGTGATTTTAGCCAAATTCATCATGACTGGCGAAAAATGTTAGCAGGCACGAACATTGAAAATTTTTATGACAGGGTTAAAAAGTCGAAAAAAACCAGAAAGACCCCACAAGACTAAAACCCATCGTGATGTCAGGTTTTTTGGGGCATGGGTTGGCATCAAGGTGCAGGACGAATGGTGACAAAGTCAGCCGCATTGCCTCTGCGAATCAAGACACTGACGGGTTTGGTCTTGTCCATACGGGCTACCAAGGTCTCAAAAAGCTGCACCGAGGCCACCTCGGCATTGGCAACGGCCAAGATCAGATCGCCCTCTCGAATGCCCGCCCGGGCTGCGGCATCCACCGCCGCATCGACTCGGACACCCGCACGAACGCGGGCTTCTTTGCGCTGTTCGTCGGACAAATCACTCAAAGTGAGGCCCAAATGCTCAACCGTCGCAGGTGGCGTCTTTTTCTCGGGCACCACAGCCGCTGTTTTTTCGGGTTCCACCTCGGCCACCGTCACAGACAGGTCGCGGTTGCTGCCACGTCTGAAAACGGTGAGTGTGACGCGGTTACCGGGTGGTGTATTGCCCACAGCGCGAGGCAAATCCGCAGTTTTCTCAATGGCTTTGCCGTCAAAGCGCAGGATGATGTCGCCAGCTTCCAGGCCCGCTTTTTCTGCTGGTGAGCCCTCCTCGACACCCCGGACCAAGACACCTTGCGCCTTGCCCAGACCAATGGATTCGGCCACATCCTTGGTCACCGGCGCAATTTGAACCCCGATTCGGCCGCGTGTGACCCGACCGCTCTTGCGCAACTGGTCACTCACACGGGTGGCTTCGTCCATGGGAATGGCGAAAGAAATGCCCATGAATCCACCTGAACGCGAATAGATCTGACTGTTGATGCCCACCACTTCGCCGCGCATGTTGATCAAGGGTCCACCCGAATTGCCAGGGTTGATGGCCACATCGGTTTGAATGAAGGGTAAAAAATCACCCGTATCACGTTGTTTGGCACTCACGATACCGGCGGTGACGGTGTTATCCAACCCAAAAGGCGAGCCGATGGCCATGACCCATTCACCCACGCGAAGGCGACTGACGTCCCCCACTTTCACGGCCGGCAAGCCCGAAGCCTCGATTTTGACGACCGCCACATCCGTTCTTTTATCAGCGCCCACAATGCGCGCCTTGAATTCACGCTTGTCAGGCAAGGTGACCAAGACCTCCTCTGCGCCGTCCACCACATGCGCGTTGGTCATGATGAAGCCGTCAGCGCTCAAGATGAAACCTGAACCCACGCCACGTGGTTGGGCCTCTGGTGAGGGTGAGGGACGGTTGGGTCTTGGAGCCTGCCTTGGCGCATTGGGCATCGGCACACCAAAAAATCGCCGAAACAGTTCTTGCATTTCTTCATCGGCCCCGCCCGGTGCGGGCGCTGTGGTTCTCGCTTTTTCAAGGGTGCGGATGTTCACCACAGACGGGCCAACCCGCTCGACCAATTCAGTGAAGTCTGGCAAACCTCTGACCAAAGCACTGGATGACTGCGCCAAAGCCGGACCCACGGGGATCAGGGCCAGACCCGATACCAAGGCACTGCTCAACACGGCTGCTGTTGCAGCTTGGGTCCAATTTCTTTTGATCACAAAAGCCTCCTTGTCGTCTTTAAAAAGCGGATTCAACTCAACATCACATGGGGGATAAAACGACCGATTCAAGGTGGGTTAGTGGCTGTCAAACCCCAAGTCATTTTTGACCGCATTGGTCTTTGGGCGCGAATATACAGCGCATCTAAATCCATGCCACTTTGAGGGCATCGCATCCGCTTGCAGCCACGCACTGGTCAAGGGTCCCTTCGCCCTGCCCTGATCGTCCACGCTCTTGACCCACAACAAAAGACCCGATCCTGTATCCCACGCCACCGTCAAATGGACGGCCCGAGATTGACCTGACAACGCATGCTCAGCTTGCAACACCCAAGCATCACCCGTCCAGAACAAGCTGCCCCCTGAAATGCCTTGCCGAGGAGCCCAAAACGCTGCAGCCACCCCACACAACAGCCAGACTCCCCATGCTAGGGTTACCTGCAATGGGGTCACTTGGCTTTGGATTTGCCAAGAGGTCAATCCCGCGGCTGACAGGCCGAGGGTCAACATCAAGACGAAACGACCCCAAACAAAACGCCCCACCGGGAAAGCCACAGGTGGGGCGTTGTGCATGGTCTTGTCTCAGATCAGATGCGTTTGAACACCAGAGAGCCGTTGGTGCCCCCGAAACCAAAGTTGTTTTTCAGGGCCACATCGATTTTCAGGTCGCGCGCCGTGTTGGCACAGTAGTCCAGATCGCAATCAGGATCAGGGTTGAGCAGGTTGATCGTCGGCGGCACTTTTTGGTGGTACAGCGCCAGCACAGTGAACACGCTCTCAATACCGCCCGCACCACCCAACAAGTGTCCGGTCATGGACTTTGTCGAGCTGACAACGGTTTTGTAAGCGTGGTCGCCCAAAGCCGCCTTGATGGCATTGGTTTCGTTGAGATCACCCAGCGGCGTCGAGGTGCCGTGAGCGTTCAAGTAGTCGATCTGGTTGGCATTTATACCCGCATTGCGCATGGCATTGAGCATGGCGCGGCGTGGGCCGTCCATACTGGGCGCAGTCATGTGACCCGCGTCGGCGCTCATGCCGTAACCGCCCAGCTCGGCGTAAATTTTCGCGCCACGGGCTTTGGCATGTTCGTACTCTTCGAGCACCATGACACCAGCGCCTTCGCCCAACACAAAGCCGTCGCGGTCCTTATCCCAGGGGCGAGAGGCAGTTGCAGGGTCATCGTTGCGGGTCGACAAAGCCCGCATGGCAGCAAAGCCGCCCACACCCAATGGCGAGACGGTGCCTTCAGAGCCCCCCGCGATCATCACGTCGGCGTCGCCGTACTCGATCAAACGGCCGGCTTCGCCAATGCTGTGCAGACCGGTGGTGCAAGCCGTGACCACGGCCAGATTCGGGCCTTTGTAGCCATGACGCATCGACACGTGACCCGAGATCATGTTGATGATCGAGGCGGGCACAAAAAACGGGGAGATGCGGCGAGCACCACGTGCGGTGTATTCGATGTGCGTTTCTTCGATCAGCGGCAAACCACCGATGCCTGAACCGATCACGACACCTGTGCGGCAAGCTTCTTCTTCGCCCAAGGCATCGCCTGTAGGCAAGCCAGCGTCTTGGATCGCTTGGGCAGCTGCGGCAATACCGTAATGAATGAACCGGTCCATGGTCCGCGCCTCTTTGGCGCTGATGTAGGACTCGAGGTCGAAATTTTTGACTTCACCCACGATTCGGCAAGACATGGCCGAAGCGTCAAAACGGGTGATGGGACCGATACCGGATTGACCGGCAAGCAGGTTGGTCCATGCATCAGCGACCGTGTTGCCCACGGGGCTGACGCATCCCAAACCCGTGACAACAACGCGGCGCCGGGTCATCGTCGATCAGGCCTTCTTGCTTTGGGCGTAATCGATTGCAGCTTGCACCGTGGTGATTTTTTCTGCATCTTCGTCAGGAATTTCGATGCCAAACTCGTCTTCGAGTGCCATCACCAGTTCCACAGTGTCCAAGGAGTCGGCACCGAGATCGGCCACGAAGGCTTTTTCGTTGGTGACTTGTGACTCTTCAACGCCAAGTTGCTCGGCAATGATTTTCTTGACACGTGCTTCGATATCGCTCATGGGGTCCCTCTGAGGGTTGTGAAAAAAGAAGATTTTACCTGTCCGGAAGGGGTTCCGGGAATCAGGCCATGAACATGCCACCATTGACATGCAATTCTTGTCCGGTGACATAGCCAGCTTGCGGCCCGGCCAGGTAAACCACCGCATGGGCGATGTCATCGGGTTGACCCAGATGGCCCAGAGGAATCTGGCCCAGTAAGGCTTTGTGTTGTTCTTCGGGCAGGCTGGCCGTCATGTCGGTGGCGATGAAACCAGGCGCGACGCAGTTGACCGTGATGTTGCGGCTGCCCAGTTCGCGGGCCAAAGCACGGGTCATGCCCGCCACACCGGCCTTGGCAGCCGCGTAGTTGGCTTGACCTGGATTGCCAGAAGCGCCCACCACACTGGTGATGTTGACGATGCGACCATAGCGCTGCTTCATCATGGGGCGAATCACGGCGCGGCTCATTCGGAAAACGGCCTTAAGGTTGGTGTCGATCACCGCATCCCAATCGTCGTCCTTCATGCGCATGGCCAAGGTGTCGCGGGTGATGCCCGCATTGTTGACCAGAACCTGCAAACCACCGTGCTCTTTCACGATAGCGTCGATCAGGGATTCACTTGCGACTGCGTCGTTCACGTTCAAATTGGCACCCCGACTGCCGGGAAAGGCCGACAATGATTGGCTGATTTTGGCGGCGCCGTCGTCGCTGGTTGCAGTGCCAATGACCAAATAACCAGCCTGGGCCAGTTGCATCGCGATGGCAGCACCGATGCCGCGAGAAGCGCCTGTGACCAGTGCCACTTGTTTCTGTGCTTCGCTCATACCAACAGTCCTTTCACTTCAGCCAAAGTGGCCGGGTCAAAAAGTGCCACGCCGTTCAATTCAGGGTCAATGCGCTTGGTCATGCCGGCCAACACTTTGCCCGGGCCGCACTCCACCAGCGTGGTCACGCCCCGTGCCTTGATGGCCTGAACGCACTCCACCCAACGCACTGGGCCAAAGGCTTGGCGGTACAGTGCATCTCGGATGCGGTCCGCATCGGTTTCGGTGGCCACATCGATGTTGTTGAGCACCGGGATCTGCGGCACGCCTAAAGTGAGGGTGGCCAACTTGTCACGCAGCTTTTCAGCGGCAGGTTTCATCAGGCTTGAATGGAAAGGCGCAGACACAGGCAAGATCAGTGCACGCTTGGCCCCCATGCCCTTGAGCACTTCGCAGGCTTTGTCCACCGCCGCTTTGCTGCCCGCGATCACGGTTTGCGCGGCATCGTTGAAGTTCACGGCTTCCACCACTTCGGCACTGCCAGCGCCAAAGGTGGCTTGAGCGGCGTGACAGCCTTCGATCACTTTGTCAGAGGCCAAGCCCAAAATCGCAGCCATGGCGCCCACGCCCACGGGCACGGCTTCTTGCATGGCAGCGGCACGCAGGCGCACCAGCGGCGCTGCTTGCGCCAAGGTCAAAACTCCCGAGGCCACCAAGGCGCTGTATTCGCCCAATGAGTGACCGGCGACCACCGAGGGCTTGGCACCGCCTTCGGCCAACCAAGCACGGTAAGCGGCCACAGCCGACACCAACATCACAGGCTGGGTGTTGGTGGTCATGGCCAGCGCTTCTTTGGGGCCTTCGTGGATCAATTTCGCCACGTCTTCCCCGAGGGCCTCGGACGCTTCATTCAAGGTTTCAAGGACTACAGGGTGATCACCCCAAGCGTCAAGCATGCCGACAGATTGAGAACCTTGACCGGGAAAAACAAAAGCAAA
>JBIKKE010000146.1:0-6844 GCA_044360575.1 Limnohabitans sp.
CCGCGACTACCTGCTCGAACGCCGCGACAGCCTGATCCCGTATGACGAGCGCAGCTTCAAAGGCGCGTATTACACACCCCTGCATGTGGTGGACAAAGCCTATGACAAGCTGACCGAAACGCTGGGGCCCCACTGGCAAAAGGACTACATCGTCTGGGACATGTGCTGCGGCGTGGGCAACCTGGAAGTCAAACACAGCAACCCGCGCAACCTGTACATGAGCACGCTGGACCAGGCCGACATCGACGTGATGAAAGCCACCAAAACCTGCGTGGCGGCGCAGCGCTTTCAATACGACTACCTGAACGACGACATCACCGACGACGGGCAAATTGATTACAGCCTGACGAACAAAGTGCCGCCGACTCTGCGCAAAGCGATTGCGGAGGGAAAGAAGATTTTGGTGTTGATCAATCCGCCTTATGCGGAGGCTGCGAATCGCGGAAACACCGAGGTCAAACTTGGGACCGAAAACAAAACAGGTGTGGCCACCACCAAAGTCGGTGAAAGCATGGCTGATTTTGGTTATGCCTCCCGTGAGTTGTTTGCTCAATTCTTGGCGCGAATTGGCATTGAAATGCCCACAGCAACGGTCGCGATGTTCAGCACCATGAAGTACATCAATGCCCCCAACTTTGAAAAGTTTCGTCAAGCATGGAATGCTGAATACCAAGGCGGGTTTGTCTTGCACAACAAAGCATTTGACGGGTTGAACGGGAAATTTCCCATTGGCTTCTTGATTTGGAAAACAGACCAACTCAAGGCCATCAAAACACCCATCACTGAAATTACTGTGGATGTCTTGGATAAAACAGCGCAGCCTATTGGCGAAAAGGTTTACTGCAACGTGCCCAACTCAAAGTTGTTGACCAACTGGATAGGTCGGCAAAAAGCCAACGACACGGACGCATTACCCCTAATCAATGCCATCACGCCGACAACAAAGATCACGGGCGTTCGTCGTACCAAATGGGCAGACAACGCAATTGGCCACATGCTTTGCGACAGCAACGATGTTCAACACGCCGAACAAGAGACTGCCATTTTTTCCTCAGTACACAGCATTGGTCATGCAGGTGGGTTTTTCATCACCCCCGAAAACCTGCTGCAAGCCGTAACCATCTTTGCGGTTCGCAAACTTGTACGCCCCACTTGGCTGAACGACCGCGATCAATTCTTACAACCCACAGAACCACTCACGGACGAATTCCAAATCGATTGCTTGATCTGGGCTTTGTTGAACCGAGGCAACCTCACCGCCAGCGCCAACGACCTCGAATGGAACGGCCAAAAGTGGTCCATCGTCAACCACTTCATCCCCTACACCGAAGCCGAAGTCGACTCACCCGACCGCTTCGAATCCGACTTCATGGTGCAGTACCTGGCTGGCGTTACCCTGTCCACAGAAGCCACCGCCGTCCTGGATGCGGGCCGCACCTTGTGGAAAGCCTACTTTGCCCACACCGACGTGCGCACCGTGCGCGACCAATACAAGCTCAACCGCCCAGATGTGGGCTGGTACCAAATCCGCAACGCCCTGGCCGAGCGCAACAAAAGCGGCGACACCGCCCCGGTCAACTTCAAGCCCTTTGAGTCGGCCTACGAAGCCCTGACCACCAAGTTGCGCCCGCAAGTGTTCAGTTTGGGGTTTTTGCGCTGACGGGTTGATTTTCAGTAGCTACACAAATACAATGCTCATAGAGTTCGATCCAATCAAAGATGCGTCCAACCAGATCAAACATGGTCTGTCACTGGGCATGGCCGTTGAACTCGACTGGGAATCCGCGCGAAGAATCATCAGTCTTCGCCGAGCCAATCGACGCGAGGTAAAGCACTATGTCGAAAATTTCTAAGCACCCAACCGTGCGCATGCCCAGTGTGCAAGAGGACAAGGCCATCACCGCCGCGGCACGCAGTGATCCGGATGCGCAGCCGCTCACACCCACGCAATTGAAGGCGATGGTCCCCCTCAAAAGTTTGCGCGGACGCCCCAAGTCCGAGAACAAAAAACAACTGGTATCGGTGCGCTACAGCCCCGAGGTGCTGGCCTATTTCAAGTCCACGGGCGAGGGCTGGCAGTCACGCATGGACAGCGTGCTGCGGCAATATGTGGCTAGCCATTCACAGGGTGGCTAAGGGCTGAGCCAGCCGCGCATCCTCTGACAGCAGTTCCACCAAGTCGCGCGCGAAGTTGGGCAGTTCATCCAAATTGCGCATGCAAATTTGCATGGACCGCAAGGCCCAAGCGTCCGACAAGGGGACCAGGCGGATGGCCATGCTGCGGGCGTGGCGGCGGGCGGCCGATTCGGGCAGCACGCCCACACCCACACCGGCTTCGATCATGCGGCAGGCCGACTCGAAGCTGCTGACCTGGATGCGCACCTTGAGTGGCTTGTTGAGCTGCTCACATTCGCGGTTCAAAAACCCGTGCAAGGCGCTGGCTTCGTGCAGGCCCACATGGTCAAACTCCAGCGCATCAATCAGTTGCACACTGGGCAAGTCGGCCACAGGGTGGCCGTTGGGCACCACCAGCACCAGGCTGTCTGAGCGGTAAGGCAGGGTTTGCAGGTTTTCAGTGCGCACCGATCCGGCCACGATGCCGATGTCGGTCTTGCCATCGATCACGGCGCGCACGATTTCATCCGACAGCTTTTCTTGCAGATCAATGTTCACATCGGGGTGCGTGGCCAAGTAACGCTTGAGCACCTCGGGCAAAAACTCTCCCAGCGCCGTGGTGTTGGCATACACGCGCAGGTGGCCCTTGATGCCGCTGGCGTATTCCTGCAGATCACCACGCAGGTGTTCGATCTGTCCCAGCACCAGCCGCGCGCGGTGCACAAAGGCCTGGCCCGGCGGCGTGAGGGTGACGCCCTGGCTGTGGCGATTGAGCAGTTTGGCGCCGATGCTTTCTTCGAGATTTTTGATGCGCGTACTGGCCGCAGGCAGCGAGATGTGCGAGGCCTCAGCCCCTTTGGTGAGGCTATTGGCCTCTGCCACCCGCACCATGAGGCGCAAATCCACCAGATCGAAATGAACAGACATGAGGGGATTGTGCCAGCGGGGTGGGCTCCTACCGGGTCTGCAAAATTCGCCGCGCCAGCAGCAGCACTGGCGGGTCCACCATCTTGCCGTCCACACTGAACGCGCCGCCGCCTGCCGCCACTTCGGCGGCCAGCACGCGGCGTGCCCAATCGCACTCGGCTTCGGTCGGAGCCAAGGCCTGATGCACACCATCCACTTGGGCAGGATGGATACACAACTTGGCGCCCATGCCAAAGCGCCGGCTGCGCTGTGCATCTTGCGCCAACTCCTCGGCGTTGGTGGTGGCCGTGGTCACACCGTCCACCGGGCTGGGCAGGCCGGCACGGCGCGACGCCACAACCAATGCCAAACGCACTGGCGCCAACTCGGCTTCGTCGGGGCCGCAACTCAAACCCAGATCGGCTTGCAAGTCGATGTGGCCCAAAACCAAGCGCAAGACACCCGGCGTGCGGGCCATCAAGTCCATCTGGCCCAAGCCTTCGGCGCTTTCAATCAGGGGCAAGACAGGCAGGCCGCTGGTCTGGGCCGCGTGCGCGATGTGCTGAGGGGTTTCGGCCTTGGGCAACATGACTGCGCCCAGACCGGTCAGGTTGGCCACAGCGGCCAGGTCGGCCTGATGCCAGGGCGTGCCAAACGGGTTCACACGCACCAGCAGGCGGGCGCGCTGGGCAGCGTCAAAGTCCGGCCAAGCCGCCAGCAAGGCATCGCGCGCTGCAAGTTTGGCGTCCAGCGGCACAGCGTCTTCAAGGTCGATGATGACGGCATCGGCACCGCTGGCCAAAGCCTTGGCAAAGCGCTCGGGGCGGTTGCCGGGCACAAACAAAAAGCTGCGCGCCAACGCCAGGGGCGATGACAAGGCGGATTCGCTCATGACAAGAGGGCACCCACTTTGGGCCAACTGGCCACATGCCAAAGCGCGTCCACGCTGTGGCGCATGGCTTCGGGTGTGGCGCCACCGCTGAAGGCGGCCAAGCGCAGGGCTTTGTCGGTGATTTCCTGACGCGAAAGGGTGTTGCCCGGATCGCCCTTGGGTTCGTCCACGCGGCCGTTCAGCACACGGCCATCGGTGGTGGTCACGGTCACTTTACCGATCCAGCGCTTGGGGTATGCGCCGTCCACTTCAGCGTCGAGCACCATGCTGACTTTGTCGCGCAGGGCCTGTGTCGGTTGGCTCAAAAAGTCGCGGTCGAACTCGGTCAGGCCCGCGTGGCCGTGTTGCGCCACCAGTGCCAGCACGGTGCCCATAGAGAACTTGCTCTGGTGCACCGTGACCGGCCGCACCACGGGGCCAAGCACGTCGATGGCGCCCTGGTGTACGTGGGTGACGACCTTCGCGAGGTCATCAAGCTGAAGGCCGTGGGTCTGCATGACGTGCAGCAACGCATCGGCCGCTGGGTGCGTGTGGCGGCAGCTGGCGTGGTACTTGAACGAGGTCTCGGCCGTGGCCCAGCGCGTGCCCAGGCCATCCACCAGACGGCTCGGGTCGGCGTCGCTAGACATGCCTGCAGCCATGCCTTGTGGGCCTTCCAAAATTTCAGCCGCGCCTGTGAAACCGTCTTGGGCCAGATAAGCCGACATCAAACCCGCCGCTGCGGCGTGCGCGGTATGCAACTGTTTGCTGTCAGCCGCTGTGCGCAAGAATTCCCACAAGCCCGCCGACTGCGTGCCGGCAGAGCCGAACGCGTGCTGCATTTGCTGCGCATTCAAGCCCAACAAATGGCCGACGGCGGCAGCGGCGGCCAAAGTGCCTGCGGTACCGGTGGTGTGGAACACGCGGTAGTGCGAGCGCCCCAAAAATTCACCCACACGGATGCCGACCTCGTAACCCACCACCGATGCGGCCAACAGCTGTTGACCACTGGCGCCCAAGGCCTGCGCCACCGCCACGGCAGGAGGAAACACCACCGTGGCCGGGTGGAACACCGAGCCGTTGTGCACATCGTCTTGCTCGGCCACATGCGAGGCTGCCGCATTGGCCATCGCCGCCAGATAGGGGCTGGTGCGCGCGCGGTTGATGATCACTTCGCTGGGGCCTTCGGCAGCGCCCATGGCTTGTGCAAAACGGGTGATGGTCTCCACCGGCCGGGTGCCGTGCCCGGCCACAGCCGAGCCAAACCAGTCCACCAACAGGTCTTCAATCTTGCGGACCACTGGCTCTGGGATGTCCTCAAACCGGAGGTTGGCGGCAAAAGCCGCGAGTTGGGCGGTGTGGGATGACGTGCTGTGTGTCATGGCGGTGTATTGGAATGTTGTTGGGGATGTCTTGGTCAGATGGCTTTGTTCGTGCGCAGGGCTTGCACGGCTGCATCGTCCAGACCCAGCTCACGCAAGATGGCCTCGGTGTGCTCGCCCACGGCGGGCACGGGGTCCATGCGGTAGTCGTAGCGGTTGTTGCGCCCGGGGGGCAACAGCGCCGGAATGTCTCCCGCTGGCGAGCCCACGTCTTGCCAGCGTTCACGCGATTTGAGCTGCGGGTGGGCCCAAAGCCCAGCCATGTCGTTCATGCGGGCATTGGCAATTTGCGCCTGGTCCAGCCGCGCCTCGACCTCTGGCGTGGTCATGCGGGCGAACATGCCCACGATGAGTTGCTTGAGCTGCGCACGGTTCTCGCTGCGCAGTGCGTTGGTGCAAAAGCGCGGATCGCTGGCCAGTGCGGCGTCGCCCAAAACCACCTCGCAAAAGACTTTCCACTCGCGTTCGTTTTGCAAGCCCAGCATCACGGTGCCACCGTCGCCTGCCGCAAACGGGCCATAGGGGTAGATGCTCGCGTGCGAAGCCGCGCTGCGAGGGGGCGGAGAGGCACCGCCATGGGCGTAGTACAGCGGGTAGCCCATCCACTCGGCCAGAGCTTCGAGCATGGACACATCGATGTGGCTGCCTTGGCCGGTCTTGGCGCGCAACAACAGGGCCGACAGGATGTTGGTGTAGGCGTACATGCCGGCCGCAATGTCGGCAATCGAGTTGCCGGTTTTGGACGGGTCTTCGGGCGTGCCGGTGATGGACAGCATGCCCGCCTCGCTCTGAATCAACAGGTCATAGGCTTTTTTGTCGCGGTAAGGGCCGTCTTCGCCATAGCCCGAGATGTCGCAAACGATCAGTTTGGGGTGTGTCGCATTGAGCGCTTCAAATGACAGGCCCATGCGCGCGGCCGCGCCGGGGGCCAGGTTTTGCACCAGCACATCGGCGCTTTGCAGCAAGCTGCTCAACACCGCCATGGCCTCTGGGTTTTTGAGGTCCAGCGTCAGGCTTTCTTTGGATCGGTTGGTCCACACAAAATGTGAAGATTGGCCACGCACCCGTGTGTCGTAGGCCCGCGCAAAGTCTCCCGCGCCGGGTCGTTCGATCTTGATGACGCGTGCGCCCAAGTCGGCCAGCTGGCGGGTGCAAAAGGGCGCGGCAATCGCGTGTTCGAGAGAGACGACGGTGATGCCATCCAAAGGTCTTGTCATCGTTTTCACCCTGAATCAGAACGAGCGGGGCAGCCCGAGAATGTGCTCGGCCACGTAGCTGAAAATCATATTGGTCGAGACCGGCGCAACTTGGTACAGACGCGTTTCGCGGAACTTGCGCTCAATGTCGTACTCGCAGGCAAAGCCAAAGCCGCCGTGCGTTTGCAGGCAAACGTTGGCCGCTTCCCAGCTGGCCTTGGCCGCCAGGTACTTGGCCATGTTGGCTTCGGCCCCGGCGTTTTGCATGGCGTCGATTTTTTCGCAGGCCTTCCAGCGCATCAGGTTGGCCGCTTCCAGCTCAATGAAAGCGTCGGCAATCGGGAACTGCACGCCCTGGTTCTGGCCAATCGGGC
>JBIKKE010000023.1:0-16943 GCA_044360575.1 Limnohabitans sp.
ATCCTTGGTGCGGCGCAGCATGAAGGGTGTGATGCGCTTGCGCAACTGGTCCATTTTTTCGCTGTTGCCTTGACGCTCAATCGGGTTTCGAAAAAGCTCGCCAAAACGCTTTTGGCTGCCCAAAAAGCCAGGCATCAAAAAGTGGAACAGGCTCCAGAGTTCACCCAAGTGGTTTTCCATGGGCGTGCCCGACAGGCACAGACGGTGTCGGGCGGGGATGTCGCCCACGGTTTGCGCAGCGTTCGTGTTGGCGTTCTTGATGTTTTGTGCTTCGTCCAGCACCAGCAAGTACCAATCGGTGGCCATCCACAGATCGCGGTCGCGGTGCAACAAGGAGTAAGGCGTGAGCACGATGTCGAAACCACGCAAGTCTTGGGCAGCGTCATGCCGCGTCAGGCCGTGGTGGATGTGGGTTCGCAGGCTGGGGCAAAACCGGGCGGCTTCGCGCTGCCAATTGCCCAGCAAGCTGACAGGGGCCACGATCAGCGCGGGATGCGTCAGCCGTCCGGCTTCTTTCTCGGTCAGAATATGCGCCAGCGTTTGCAGGGTTTTGCCCAGGCCCATGTCGTCGGCCAAGATACCGGCCAGTTGATGGGTGCGCAAGAACTGCAACCAGTTCAAGCCCTGCTGCTGGTATGGCCGCAAGGTGGCATGCAAACTGTCGGGAGCCGTCACCCCTGGCAAGCTGCTGAGGCCGCGCATCTGTTGAACCAAATTCTTCAGGCTTTGTGCGCCCGCCCAAGCGACCCCCTCGCCCAGAGAGGCAGCGGTGCGCAATGCTTCCAGGCGCGACAGGCGCAACCCATCACCGCCCCAGTCACGCCCGCGTTCAGACACCAACTCCATCAAGGTGGTCAGCCAAGGCTCAATCTTGGCAGTAGGCAGCTTGACGAAGCCCTCGCCCTTCAAGTCGGGCAGGTACAAAAACGGTGGCAATGCGGCTTTTTCGCCCTCACCGGTGGCGCCGCTGATTTCAGCCAAGGTCGTCAAAATCGTAGGTACCCAAGGCAGGATGTTGATGCGCTGACCGTCGATGTCCATGCCCAGCGACAAATCAAACCAAGGGGAGGTTTCTGGCGCTTCGGCGTCCCCCAATAAATCGATGTGCACGTCCTCGGCTTCGCGCAACCACGGGGTGCTGCCCGAAATGAAATGAACATCCAGACCTGCTTGGCGCAGCGGGGCAAAGTCACTCTCTACCCACGCCAGCCAGCGCTGCTGCGATTGATCAGGAGGCAACACCAACATGTTGGCGTCTGTAGTGACCAGCCCTAAAACGCCCAGAGCATCCCAAGCTTTGCGCTCAGTGGGCAGATCCCGCAGCAACATGCGCGCTTGTGTGCCCTGCCCCACCATGACGCGGCTTTGAGAGCCCGGCCAAAAGCCGCGGTGGCCACCGTAATCAAACGTCAATTCGGCCAAAAACAGGCCTTGCAAACCCCGGTCGGCTGGGTGTGTGGGCGAAATGTCCAGCACAGCGCGTGGTTTAACGCCCCGAATTTCGGGCAACTTCTGGATCACGGGTGGCAAAGGCACTGGGCCCAAACGCTCAAGCAACTGGTTTTGAAACTTGAACGCCACACTTTCGGGCAACACGGGTGAGTTTGACAAGACTTGCAGCTCGTTCGCGCTCAGGCCCTGCGTATCCAGCGGGCCGCACAGGCCTTGCACCGGGTCCATGAAAAAAGGGGGCTGGTTCAAGCCAAAGACCACACCTTCTCGCATCGGCTGCATGCGCAGCTGCCAGCCATCGGGCTGGTGGTCATCGCTCTTGACTTCGCGCCACGTCCCCACCAAGGCTTCCGGAGTGTCCTGCCAGCGCAAAGCGATGCCATCGTCTGAGACCAAACGACCGGTCTGGCTGCACAACTGCAACAACAATTGGCCTGGCATGCCGTGCAGTTTGACCTCACTTTGAAAGCCATAAGAGCTGAAACTGCTGGCTGCAGGACAGGCCTTCAGCAGGTCAAAGATATCGCGGTCCAGGGTCGTGCTGGTTTGCCAAATCGGGTCGTGCGAAGAGGGCTCGCTGCTCAGCTTTTTGGCTTTGCCCCACTCCCCATTGCGCTTTTGCGCTGCCCTTTTTACGGCCAAATGAAACAAGGGTTTGTAAGCGGTTTGCACCACCGACAAGCTGTACACAAACTGGTCGTGCGTGCTGCCAGGCAAGGTGTAGGCCGCCGGACCATTGGCGTTTTCCAAGCGGGTGAGCCAGTCGCGCACTTGGTATTCGGCCTGACTCAAGGCTCGCTCTTTTTCCATTTGCGAACGGCGCTCCAGCACCTCGGCCGAAGGCCCCTCTGGACCCCATTCGTTTTGCAGGTTCAAGCCTTGCATCGAGGCCAAAATGCCCAGCGCCGCCCCATGTTTACAGTAACGCCCCACTGGGCAGGTGCAACCGCTGCGCCATTCGCTGAGGTTGCCACCCGCACTCACGCGCAGTTCGGCATTGACCGAATAAGGCTGCGCATCATTGCCCTGAACTTGACCCTGCAGACGCCAGCCGTCGCCGTCAGGTGTCAGTTGAGAAAACAAGACCTTGTCTTGCAAATACAGGGTGGTACCGCGAGACCATGCGCCCTGGTCAAAGTAAAAAGCCAGTTGCGAGGGGGGGAACCATTGGGCCGGGTTGTTGGACTTCATGCGCTCTTCAGGTCAAGCCACCCACTTGCGGGCGTTTTGCCATACTCGAAGCCAAGGGCTGGAGGCATTGATGTCACCATTCGTCCAGCTCATCTGCACATTGCGGAACACGCGTTCGGGGTGCGGCATCATGGCTGTGAAGCGGCCGTCAGCCGTGGTCACGGCTGTGAGGCCGCCCGCACTGCCGTTGGGGTTGAAGGGGTACTGCTCGGTGGCTTGGCCATGGTTGTCCACAAAACGCATGGCGCCAATGGCCTGGGCTGCATTGCCCCGATGCTTGAAATTGGCCAAGCCTTCGCCATGGGCCACAGCAATCGGCAAGCGGCTCCCCGCCATCCCTTGCAAAAACAGGCTGGGCGATTCGAGCACCTCAACCATGGACAGGCGGGCTTCAAAGCGCTCGCTCTGGTTGGTGGTGAAACGCGGCCAAGCTTCGGCGCCTGGAATGATGTCTGCCAATTCAGCAAACATCTGGCAGCCGTTGCAAACACCCAAACCAAAGCTGTCGCTGCGGCCAAAAAACGCCTTGAACTGGTCCGCCAGCGCTGGGTTGAAGGTGATGCTGCGCGCCCAGCCAATGCCCGCGCCTAAAGTATCGCCATAACTGAAGCCGCCGCAAGCGACCAAGCCTTTGAAGTCGGCCAAGTTGGCTCGGCCCGATTGCAGGTCGGTCATGTGCACGTCATGCGACTCAAAGCCCGCTTTGTGGAATGCGTAGGCCATTTCGACATGCGAGTTGACGCCCTGCTCGCGCAAGATCGCCACTTTGGGGCGAGACAATTTCAGATAAGGCGCTGCCACGTTGTCAGTCGGGTCAAAACTCAACGCCACATGCATGCCTGGGTCATCCACGCGGCCTGCTGCAGCGTGCTCGGCATTGGCGCAGACAGGGTTGTCGCGCTGTTGGCAAATCTTCCAGCTCACGCTGTCCCAGACTTGGTGCAGGTCTTCGAGCTTGGCTGAAAAAACTTCTTTCGTGTCGCGCCACACACTGAGTTCGCCCACACCTTTTTGGATGGTCGATTGGACGGGTCTGGTTTTGCCAATCACATGCGTGTGCTTAGACAAGCCATGCTCGCGCAAGGTTTGCATCACAGCATTGCGCTCTGCCGTACGCACCTGCAACACCACGCCCAGCTCTTCGTTGAACAGCGCCCTGAGGGTGAGTTCGTCGCGGCGGGCACTGACCTGCCCAGCCCAGTTCTTGGCATCGCCATGGTCAGCGCGGCTGTCAGTGATGCCGTCGCCTTCCGTGACCAACATGTCCACGTTCAGCGCCACCCCCACATGACCGGCAAACGCCATCTCGGCCACGGCCGCCAGCAGACCGCCGTCGCTGCGGTCGTGGTAGGCCAGGATCTGGCCCTGCGCACGCAACATGTTGATGGCTTTGACCAAACTCACCAACGCTTGTGGCTCTTCCAGATCGGGCACTTGGTCGCCAAACTGGCCCAGTACCTGGCCCAAAACACTGCCACCCATACGGCTCTTGCCTTGACCCAAGTCGATCAGCAGCAGGCTGGTGTCATCGGTTTGCGCGTCAAGCTGCGGGGTCAGCGTGCCGCGCACATCGCTCAAACTGGCGAAAGCGGTGATGATCAAACTGACGGGCGAGGTGACTTTGTGGCTCTGACCCTCAGATTGCCACTGCGTGCGCATCGACAAGCTGTCTTTGCCCACGGGAATCGAGATGTCGAGCGCCGGGCACAGTTCCATGCCCACCGCCTTGACGGTTTCATAAAGCGCGGCGTCTTCGCCTGGCTCACCGCATGCAGCCATCCAGTTGGCGGACATCTTGACGCGGGGCAGCTCGATGGGTGCGGCCAGCAAATTGGTGATGGCCTCGGCCACGGCCATGCGGCCCGAGGCTGCGGCGTTGAGCGAAGCCAGAGGCGTGCGCTCGCCCATGCTCATGGCTTCACCGGCAAAGCCTGCGTAGTCGGCCAAGGTCACGGCCACATCGGCCACCGGCACTTGCCAGGGGCCCACCATCTGATCTCGGTGCGTCAAGCCCCCCACGGCGCGGTCGCCGATGGTGATGAGGAAGCGCTTGGAAGCCACGGTGGGGTGGCTCAGTACGTCGATCGCGGCTTTTTGCAAGCTCACGCCCGTCAGGTCCATCGTGGGTGACTGGCGGGTCACGGTGGTCACATCGCGGTGCATCTTGGGTGGTTTGCCCAGCAGCACGTCCATGGGCATGTCCACGGGTGATTCACGGCCTTTGTCTTCCAGCACCAGTTGGCACTCGTCGGTCGCCACGCCGATCACTGCAAATGGGCAACGCTCACGCTCGCAAAAGGCGGTGAACTGCTCCAAAGAGTCTGGCGCAATCGCCATCACATAACGTTCCTGGCTCTCGTTGGACCAGATTTCTTTGGGCGACAGACCGGATTCTTCGAGCTTTACCGCCCGCAGGTCAAAACGTGCGCCACGGCCCGCGTCGTTGGTCAGTTCAGGGAAGGCGTTGGACAAGCCGCCTGCGCCCACGTCATGGATAGCGAGGATCGGGTTGTTGTCACCCTGCGCCCAGCAGTGGTTGATGACCTCTTGCGCCCGACGCTCGATCTCGGGGTTGCCTCGCTGCACGGAATCAAAGTCCAGCTCGGCAGCGTTGGAGCCTGTGGCCATGGAACTGGCCGCGCTGCCGCCCATGCCAATGCGCATTCCGGGGCCACCCAATTGAATAAGCAAACTGCCTGCCGGAAATTCAATCTTTTTGGTTTGCTCGGCATCGATCTGGCCCAGACCGCCGGCGATCATGATGGGCTTGTGATAACCCCGCACCACACCGTCCACGGTCTGCTCGTATTCGCGAAAGTAGCCCAACAAATTCGGCCGACCAAACTCGTTGTTGAAGGCCGCGCCGCCCAGTGGACCTTCGGTCATGATTTGCAAGGGACTGGCGATGTGTTCGGGCTTGCCGCCCGCTTGATCACTCATGCCGCCCCAAAGTTTGGACACGGTGAAGCCTGACAAACCGGCCTTGGGTTTGGCGCCTCGACCGGTTGCGCCTTCGTCGCGGATCTCACCGCCTGCGCCGGTCGATGCGCCGGGGAAAGGTGAAATCGCGGTTGGGTGGTTGTGGGTTTCCACCTTCATCAGCACATGGTGCAAGGCTTGTTCTGCTTGATAAGACGCGCCCTGCTCTGCTGTATTTCCGGACATGCGGGCGACAAAGCGCTCTACCGTGTGGCCTTCCATCACCGAGGCGTTGTCTGAATAAGCCACCACCGTGTGCTGGGGGCTCAGCTGGTGCGTGTTGCGGATCATACCGAACAGGCTCTTGGGTTGTGCAACGCCGTCGATGGTGAACTCGGCATTGAATATTTTGTGGCGGCAATGCTCGCTGTTGGCCTGAGCGAACATCATCAACTCCACATCGGTGGGGTTGCGCTTGAGACCCGTAAAAGAAGTGACCAAATAATCAATTTCGTCTTCGGCCAGGGCCAGGCCCCAAGTTTTGTTCGCATTCACCAGTGCCGCTCGTCCACCACCCAATACGTCCACATGCGCCATGGGTTCGGGTTCAAGGGCTGTGAACAAAGCCGCCGCCTCATCGCGGCTGGGCATGGCCGACTCGGTCATGCGGTCATGCAACAAAGCCGCCACTTGACCCAATTGCGCCTCGCTCAGCTTGGCGGTACTGAGCAAGCCTGACTTCATCGTCAAGCGGTATTCGGTCAGGCGCTCCAAACGGCGCAGCTCAAAACCGCAGTTGTGTGCAATGTCGGTGGCTTTCGAGGCCCATGGCGAGACGGTGCCCAAACGTGGGCTGACCACAATCAATGGGCCGTCAACCGGTCCGGTATAGGGTTCGCCGTAAGTCAACAAGGCGGACAAGGTTTGTTTTTGAGCGTCTTGCAGTGGCTGAACAGTGGCTACCAAATGCACAAAACGGGCCGAAATGCCCAGAATTTGCGGCGAAATGCGGGCCAAACGTGGCAAAAGTTGGGCAACGCGAAAGTCGCTGAGGGCGCTGGCGCCTTCAAAAGTCGTGATGTGCAGGGACACGGGGTGGCCTTGTAAAGAGACAGAAAACCGTCATTCCGGGGCCGCTGACTGGGGCTGACCGGCAAAGGCGATATTTTAACGGTGTAAACCCTGATCTGGAGGCGAGGCGGACCGATTCAGGACTCTCTTTTTCAAGAAGCAAAAAGCCGTGCAGCAGATGCTACACGGCTTTCTGGTTACCCGGCAAATTGACCGTTCAACCCAGCACCGAAGTCGCCTCCATCTCGCGCCTGATTTTGTAGGCGTGGGTGCTGGTGTCCATGGCCACGTCGTCCCAAGTGAGGCTTTGGCCTTTGGCCACGGGGCGAACGACCTTGACGCCGTGCGCCAAGCCCAGCGGCACCCCACCCATGCGCTTGGAGGTGGCGGCTGGAAGCAGCTTGCCCCACACCGTGTAGCCGCCCTCTCCGTCCAGCATGTCGCCGGGTTTGAGGTCGCGCTTGGCGGTGGCCACCACGTCGGCGTTCCAGCCTGTGGCCACGCCTGTGGGTTCGTTGCGCAGGGCCACGCTGGCCACGCTCACGCCAACTTCGAGGCCAATCAAATGCCAGCGCTTGTAAAGCGTGAAGTAGCGGCCCGAAGGGTCGGTGTGTGCGTTGTACTCCTCAAAGCAGTTCTTGATGTAGTCGGTCTCGGCCTCCACCGTGACCCACACGCCCATGCGGATGTCGTAGGGAATTTTGCGGCCATCGGTCTCTAGGCTGGAAATAACCTCAACCATGCCCTTGCGCTCCAGCACGCCGCCTTCCGAGATCGGACGGGTGACGTAAGGAATGTCTTCAACACTGGCAGGCGGGTAGAGCAAACCGTTGCTGGGCACACCCAAACCGGTCGCGTTCGAAACCGCCGTACTCTCGATGGAGGGCTTGGAGCCGTCCAAAAAGCTGTTGAACATTTTGGGGTTCAGGCCACCGCGCGCTGCTTGCTCAGGCGTCAGGCCGTAATAGCCCCACACGGTTTCGGGCGTGGATTCACTGAAGTGCGGCAGCCACTTGTGACCACGACCCGCCGCCACCACCGGGAATCCGCAAGTGCGCGCCCAATCCACCAAATCGCAAATGAGTGCAGGCTGATCACCAAAGGCCAGCGAATACACCACGCCTGCGGTTTGAGCGCGGGTTGCCAGCAGGGGGCCGCAAAACGCGTCGGCTTCTACCGTGACGTTGACCACATGCTTGCGCTGTGCAAAAGCTTCCAAAATGTGGTCAACCGCGTGCAAGGGTGAGCCGGTGCATTCCACAATCACGTCCACTGCCGGGTGACGCACCAAGCTTTGCCAGTCGTCGCCCACATAAGTGGTACCGTGTTTGACTGCATGGTCCAGGGAGGTTGCGGTCAGGCGCTCTGGGTTCCAGCCCACACGGGCCAAGTTAGCGCGCGCGCTGTCGGGCGACAGGTCGGCAATGCCCACCAAATGCACACCAGGTGTGCGTGGAATCTGCGCCAAATACATGGAGCCGAATTTACCTGCGCCAATCAGACCGATGCGTATCGGTCGGTTTTCGGCGGCGCGTTGCAGAAGTTTGGCGTGCAGGTTCATGCGACTTCTTTCAACACATCCAACGAGGTTTTCAGGGCGCTTTCAGGCATGCCAGCCTTCCAGGGCAAGTCCACGGGGTAACTGTTCACCAGGCAATCGTCGGGCAGGCAGCTGATGGGTGTGAAATCACGGTGCGCGATGTATTCGGGTCGCTTGTGACGGCGAATGTGGTTGGACACGGCGCAAAGGCTCAAATAAACACTCACCCGGTTCCAGGGCGACAAATTGCCGACCGAAGCATGCACCAAGCAGCTGTGGAACAAGATCATGGAGCCTGCTGGTCCGGTGGGGCTGACGATGCCGCCCTCTTTGCCGCCAGCGCGCTCCACCAACTGGGCAATCAGGTCGTTGTCCACAGTCCACAGGGGGTAGCTGGTGGTCGACAGGTCATGTTTGGCCTCGACCACGCCTTTTTTGTGGCTCCCGGGAATGAACATCAGCGGTCCGTTGAAGGGGTTCACATCGTCCAGAAAAATGGCCACGTTCATGGCGCGCTCGGTGGGCATCATGTCGTCGTTCAGCCAAGTGCCGTAGTCCTGGTGCCACTGCCACACGTCGCCTTCAAAGGCCATCTTGCCGTTGATCTTGAACTGGTGCATGTACAGCTCTTCACCAAACAGGTCTTGTACGGGCTCGATCATGCGGGGGTGCCGTGCCAATTTGGCGAAGGGCTCGCTGTACATGTGGGCCGCAAAGTTGGTGCGCACAGCATCGCTGCCTTTCTCGCGAACGTTGTAGGCCTCGCGTCTGCTGTACAACTCCGGGACCGCGTCGTTCATGTTTTTGGTTTCTTCTGGGGTGAAGAGGCCAGGGAAAAACAAATAACCATCGCGGTCAAATTGTTCCAATTGTTCGGGGGTCAGTCTCATGCTTGCGCTCCTGTTTTGAGGTGTTGAATTTGTTCGGAAAGTCGGGCCGTGAGTTGCACGCTGGCCTCATGGGCGTGCTCTTGCACCAGACGCACGGCCACATCAACCTTGCCTGAGGCGATGGCTTGTGCAATGGCTTCGTGTTCGTCCCACACGGTTTGTCGCTGATAAGAAGACTGCAGCACAGCGCCCATGACCCGCTTGAGGTGGTGCCAGTGCAGGTCAATGCTTTGCGCAATGAGGGGGTTACCAGAGGCTTTGTATATGGCACGGTGGAAAGCCAAATCGGCTTGGATCATGGCCTGCACATCGCGCGTTTGGTGAACCATGCGCCCTTGTTTCATGACCTCTGGGTCAATCTTGGCGCCCCGCTCGGTGGCTAAACGCACAGCCAGAGCATCCAGGCTGCCGCGCACTTGGTACACCTTGGCAATCCAATTCACATCCAGTTGCGTGACCTGCACGCCTCGACCAGGCGCATCCTCGACAAACCCGTCTTTTTTGAGCAAACGCAGGGCTTGCAAAACTGGTTGTCTCGACACTGAAAATCCTGCCGCAAGCTCTTCCTGGTTTAAGCGGGCGCCGGGTTGCAGGCTGCCTTCGCTGATGGCATCCAGTAATCGTGCATAGACCTGATCTACCAAATCAGGCGCTGTCGTCAATTGAGTGGTTGGATTTATCATCTCTGTATACAGAATACAAAAATATGATGGGCCGCAGTGATAGGGAAAACCCGATAGCCATGATTCAATTCGATGAAGCTTGCTTTCCACAAAAGGGAACAGGGGTCTTAGGGAAGCATGATCGAAAGGAAGGCTTGCGAATGGGATAATTGCTGTATGAGCATCACCATCAAAAGCAAGGAAGACGCCGCGGCCATGCGCATCGCCGGTCGTCTGGCCTCAGAAGTTCTGGACTTCATCACCCCATTCGTCAAGCCTGGTGTCACCACCAACGAACTCGACAAGCTCTGCCACGACTACATCGTCGATGTGCAGCACGCCATCCCGGCTCCTTTGAACTACGCACCAGGCGGCTACAAGCCCTACCCCAAGTCCATCTGCACCTCGGTCAATCACCAGGTTTGCCACGGCATTCCGAACGACAAGCCCCTCAAAAAAGGGGACTCGGTGAACATCGACATCACTGTGATCAAAGACGGCTGGCACGGTGATACCAGCCGAATGTTCATGGTGGGCGATGGCACCATTGCCGCCAAACGCTTGGCCGCCCTCACCTACGACGCCATGTGGAAAGGCATTGAACAAGTCAAACCTGGTGCGCATTTGGGTGACATCGGCTACGCCATCCAAAAGTTTGCCGAAGGCCACGGCTTTTCGGTGGTGCGTGAGTTCTGCGGACATGGCATAGGCCAGGTGTTCCACGAAGAACCCCAAGTGCTGCACTACGGCAAGCCTGGCACGCTCACCCAATTGGTCGCAGGCATGGTTTTCACCATCGAGCCCATGATCAACGCCGGCAAGCGCGACATCAAGGAAATGGGCGATGGCTGGACCATCATCACCAAAGACCACTCTTTGTCGGCTCAGTGGGAGCACACCGTGCTGGTCACCGAAACTGGCTACGAAGTGTTGACGGTCTCTGCGGGTTCGCCCGCCGCCCCCAGCTTTGTCTCCGGCACCGCCGCTGCCTGACATGCAAACCCCTGCTCCGCTGGCCGATCTGGCCGTGCTGCGCGAGACCTACAAGCAAGACAAAGTCGCTGTGCTGTCGGGCTTGAGCAGCAGCACTTATGCCGCGCGGGGGCTCAAACAAACCTTGCGCCAGTTGTCGATCCTGGCCGATGGTTTGCTCATCCAGCTGTGGCAGCAAGCTGGTTTTTCGTCAGAGCTTTGTTTGGTGGCAGTCGGTGGCTTTGGCCGCGCGGAATTGTTCCCCCAGTCGGATGTCGATGTTCTGGTGCTGTTGCCCAAGAGCGAGTCGCCCGAGCACACCCCAGAGCTGCAAGCTCAGTTAGAGCGCTTCATTGGCAGCTGCTGGGACACGGGCCTGGACATTGGCTCCAGCGTGCGCACCGTGGATGAATGCTTGGCCGAGGCCGCCAAAGACATCACGGTTCAGACCTCTTTGCTGGAGTCTCGCAGGGTCACCGGCAACACCCATTTGTTTGGTGATTTTCAGCAGCGTTTTCAAGCTGCCATGGACCCGCAAGCCTTCTTGGTGGCCAAGACGCTTGAGATGCGCCAACGCCACAACAAGTTTGAGAACACCCCGTACGCTCTCGAGCCCAACTGCAAAGAATCTCCCGGGGGGCTGCGCGACCTGCAAGTCATCTTGTGGGTAGCCCGTGCGGCAGGTTTGGGTCACAGCTGGGACGAGTTGGCACGCAAGGGTTTGGCCACACCACTTGAAGCACGCCAAATCAAACGCAACGAAGCCTTGCTCGGTTTGATCCGCGCCCGTTTGCACCTGCAAGCCAAGCGCCGTGAAGACCGATTGGTGTTTGACCTTCAAACCAGTGTGGCCGAAACATTTGGCTTCAGCTCGGACGTCACGCCCGAGGGCCGCTTGGCTTTGCGCGCCAGTGAAAAGCTGATGCGCCAGTATTACTGGGCGGCCAAGGCGGTCACCCAACTCAACCAGATTTTGTTGCTCAACATCGAAGACCGCCTGAAGACCGAACGTGGCGAAAGCATTGACCATTTCCGACCCTTGAACGAACGCTTTTTTGAAAAAGCCGGTCTGATCGAAGTGGCCAGTGACGACCTGTACCAAAAGCATCCGCACGCCATCCTTGAGACCTTTTTGCTCTACCAAGCGACACCCGGCCTCAAGGGCCTGTCCGCCCGCACGCTAAGGGCTCTGTACAACGTGCGCTCGGTCATGAACGGGCGGTTTCGGGCTGACCCGGTCAACCGGCAAACGTTTTTGCAGATCTTGCAGCAACCCCAAGGCATCACACATGCCCTGCGGCTGATGAACGACACCTCGGTGCTGGGCCGTTATTTGTGGGTGTTTCGGCGCATCGTGGGCCAAATGCAGCACGACCTGTTTCATGCTTACACGGTGGACCAACACATCTTGATGGTGCTTCGCAACGTGCGACGCTTTTTCATGGCCGAGCACACCCATGAATACCCCTTGTGTTCACAACTGGCCAGCGGCTGGGACAAGCCCTGGATCTTGTATGCGTCCGCCTTGTTCCACGACATCGCCAAAGGCCGTGGCGGTGACCATTCCAAACTGGGCTGCACAGAGGTTCGCACCTTTTGCAGGCAGCACGGTGTCGATAAAGAAGACGCCAAACTGGTGGAGTTTTTGGTCAGCGAACACCTGACCATGAGCCATGTGGCCCAAAAAGAAGACCTGGGCAACCCTGAAGTCATTGCCCGTTTTGCACAACGGATGGGCGACGAGCGATATCTGACGGCGCTTTATTTGTTGACCGTGGCCGACATCCGGGGCACCAGCCCCAAGGTTTGGAACGCCTGGAAAGGCAAACTTCTGGAAGACCTGTACAAGGCCACTTTGCGTGTGCTGGGTGGCAGCGCCCCCGATGCCAACACCGAAGTGCAGGCCAGAAAACGCGAGGCCCTGATTGAATTGGCCCGCCAAGCGCAACCCCACGAAGGCCACAAAGCCCTGTGGGACACCTTGGATGTGAGCTACTTCATGCGCCACGACGCCTCAGACATCGCGTGGCACGCCCGCCAACTCTCGCGCCATGTGGCCTTGCCCGAAGCATCACCAGCCCGTGCCATCGTGCGGGCCCGGCCATCCCCTGTGGGTGAAGGTCTGCAGGTTTTGGTCTTCACGCCGGATCAGCCCGATCTGTTTGCCCGCATCTGCGGTCACTTTGACCAATCTGGCTTCAGCATCCTCGATGCACGGGTGCACACTACTCGCACCGGTTGGGCGCTGGACACTTTTCAAATCGTCACGTCCATGCTGCCCGAGCACTACCGTGAACTCATGACCATGGTCGAATCAGGTTTGACACAAGCCCTGAATCAACAAGGCCCCTTGCCCACGCCATCGCGTGGCCGTGTGTCCAGACGGGTCAAAAGCTTTCCCATCACCCCGCGCGTCAGCCTCAGCCCCGACGAAAAAGCCCAAAAATGGCTGCTCAGCATCTCTGCCAGCGACCGCATTGGCTTGCTCTACAGCGTTGCCACTGTGCTGGCACGACATGGCATACAGCTGCACTTGGCCAAGATCAGTACCTTGGGCGAGCGGGTTGAGGACAACTTCCTCATCAGCGGCTCCGAGTTGCAACACAACCGTACACAAATCCAAATTGAAACCGAGTTGCTGCAAACCTTGCAGCCCTCCTGAATGAAACCCATGAACCTGCCCCTGCCCAAGACTTCTCACATCACGACCAACGATCCTTATGCCGCTGACCGTGACTTGCCGCCCGGTCGCCCAGAAAACACCGGCGACTATAAAAAAGCCTTGGCCTGCTTTGGCACAGGGGTAACCGTGATCACTGCTCACCACGACTGGCAAGACGTGGGCATGACTTGCAATTCTTTCAGCTCGGTCTCGCTCAATCCGGCCATGGTCTTGTGGAGCATCCGCAAAGCAGCCAGCAGTTTGATCGCTTTCACCGAATCCAATGGTTTCATGGTCAACGTGCTGGCTCATGACCAACAAGCCCTGGCCATGCAATTTGCCACGAGCAACATGACCGATCGTTTCATGGGTGTGCCAGCAGAAAGGCACCACAGTGACCGCCTGCGTCTGGCGGGCACCTCCGCATGGTTTGACTGCGACTTGCACCAACTGGTGGACGCAGGCGATCATTTGATTGTGCTCGGCAAGGTGCGCGATTACGGCTGGAACGACACCCCAGCATTGGCTTACAGCGCAAGCCAATTTGGTGTTTTCAGTGCTGTGGCCGCAGTTTAAGCAAAGACGTTCTAAAGAGTTTCAGGCCATTGCCTGAAACTCAAACTGTCATCAGCTCTTGCGGCGGGGTGGCAAACCAGTGTGCTGGGTGAGGAGTTGCCCTGCTTTGGGCTGTCCATTGGAAGCTCCCGCAGAGCGCTTTGCGGTTGACAAAGACACCGAGGACTTGGCCCCTGCACCCGTGCTGTTTTTGCGTCGGGCGCTTTGGTAGCCTTCTTCGGCCAATGGTTGCCAGCTGGGGATCAAGTGGTGTTTGCCATTCCCAATCAGGTCAGAACGGCCCATGGCTTTCAAAGCCTCTCGCAGCAACGGCCAGTTGTTGGCGTCGTGGTAGCGTAAAAACGCTTTGTGCAGGCGGCGGCGCTTGTCGCCTTTGACAACATCCACTTTTTCACTGTCGCGGGTGATTTTGCGCAACGGGTTGCGGGTGGAGTGGTACATGGCCGTGGCCGTGGCCATGGGGCTGGGGTAGAAGGTCTGCACCTGATCTGCCCTGAAGCCATTCTTTTTGAGCCAGACGGCCAGGTTCATCATGTCTTCGTCGCTGGTGCCTGGGTGCGCAGCGATGAAGTAAGGGATGAGAAACTGCTTTTTGCCGGCCTCTTCGCTGTACTTGTCGAACATCGACTTGAAGCGGTCATAGCTGCCAATCCCCGGCTTCATCATCTTGGACAGCGGACCGCCTTCGGTGTGCTCGGGCGCGATCTTGAGGTAACCGCCCACATGGTGCTGCACCAGTTCTTTGACGTATTCGGGCGACTGCACGGCCAGGTCGTAACGCAGGCCAGATCCGATCAGGACCTTCTTGATACCCTTCAAGTTACGAGCACGGCGGTACATGTTGATCAGCGGGCCATGGTCGGTGGTCAGGTTCTGGCAGATGCCTGGAAAGACGCAGCTGGGTTTACGGCAGGCTGACTCGATGGCCGGGCTTTTACAACCCAGGCGGTACATGTTGGCTGTGGGGCCACCCAGGTCAGAAATGACACCTGTGAAACCCTTGACCTTGTCACGGATCTCTTCGACCTCGCGAATGATCGATTCTTCGGAGCGGCTTTGAATGATACGGCCCTCGTGCTCTGTGATCGAGCAAAAGGTGCAACCGCCAAAGCAACCACGCATGATGTTGACCGAAAAGCGGATCATCTCCCAAGCGGGGATTTTGGTCGCGTGGTCATGGCTGCCGTTTTCATCGGCGTAGAGCGGATGTGGGCTACGTGCATAGGGCAGGTCAAACACCAAGTCCATCTCTGCTGTCGTCAGCGGAATAGGTGGCGGTGTGATCCAAACGTCGCGTGCGGTGTGGCCTTCGCCATGGGCCTGCACCAGGCAACGGGCATTGCCGGGGTTGGTTTCCAGATGCAGCACGCGGTTGGCGTGTGCATAGAGCACGGCATCTTGCTTGACCTGCTCGTAGCTGGGCAGACGGATCACACTTTTGTCGCGGGGGGGGACTTTGTGAGTGCCTTTCCCGCGCAGCGCAGGGTTGGGCACAAATGTCAAAGGCTGAATGGCCGCTTGCACCGTGCGGGCCTGGGCCACTGCGGCCGACAAATCGGCCTCGATGCCCTGCATGCTTTTTGCATTATGGCCATCGGCCACTTCTTTGGCTTCCTCTTCGCGTGCGCAGGTGGCGCCCTGCTCTCGGGCTTGATCCGAGATCATTAAATAGGGGTTGATATGCGCCTCGACGTGACCGGGCATGTCAACGCTGGTGGAGTCAATTTCAAACCAGCCTGAAGCAGATTCGTCGCCCTGGCGGCGCACAAAGGCTGTGCCTCGCACATCGGTGATCTGCTGCACAGGCTCGCGAGCTGCCAAGCGGTGAGCGATTTCAACGATGGCGCGTTCGGCATTGCCATACAGCAGCAGGTCGCACTTGCTGTCCACGACCACCGAGCGGCGAACTTTGTCGGACCAGTAGTCGTAATGCGCGATGCGCCGCAGGCTGCCTTCGATGCCGCCGAGCACGATGGGCACCTCAGGAAAGGCCTCGCGGCAGCGTTGGCTATAGACGATGGCGGCGCGGTCGGGGCGTTTGCCACCCACGTCGCCCGGGGTGTAGGCATCGTCGGTCCGGATTTTTCGATCCGCTGTGTAGCGGTTGATCATGGAATCCATGTTGCCGCTGGTCACACCCCAAAACAGATTGGGTTTACCCAGCGCCTTGAAGGCCTCAGCGCTGGTCCAGTCGGGCTGGGCAATGATGCCGACCCTGAAACCTTGGTTTTCAAGCATTCGCCCGATGACGGCCATGCCGAAACTGGGGTGGTCCACATAAGCATCGCCGGTGACCAGCACAATGTCACAGCTGTCCCAGCCGAGCTGGGTCATTTCTTCGCGGCTCATCGGCAAAAATGGGGCCGTGCCGAAGCGCTGAGCCCAGAACTTGCGGTAACTGGACAGCGGCTTGGCGTCGCGTGGAAAAAAAGAGACGTCTACAAAGGCGTTCATGGGCAGGGCTATTCGGGTAACCCACTAGTGTAGGGGCACCGGGGTAGACCTGCGATTTGGGTGGGAATCAGGCCATGACGCAGTCAGCGTAATAGCGTTTTTTGCCCTCATCGTCCGTGATCTCGACCAAACCATGAATATCTGTCTCAAAACCTGGGCACTTCTCGTTGAACTCGCGAGCAAACTTGAGGTAATCCACGATCTTCTTGTTGAAGACTTCACCGGGAATCAAAAGCGGAATGCCCGGTGGATAAGGCGTGACCAAGCCCACGGTGATGCGGCCTTCCAAGTGATCGATTTCCACCCGTTCGGTCTTGCGCTGGGCAATGTGGGCGTAGGCGTCTGAGGGGCGCATGGCCGGAGCCAAATCAGACAAGTACATGTCGGTGGTCAGGATGGCGATGTCGTACTTGGCATACATCTCGTGCACATGCTGGCACAGGTCACGCAGTCCCATTCGCTCGTAGCGCGGATGCTTCTGGCAGAACTCCGGCATGATTTTCCACATCGGCTGGTTCTTGGCGTATTCGTCCTTGAACTGCTGAAGAGCCGTG
>JBIKKE010000214.1:0-5011 GCA_044360575.1 Limnohabitans sp.
AACTGTACAGGCCAGTTTTTTCAACCACGACACCATGTTCAGTCAAAAACTTGCTGACAATGGAAGCAGGTATACCGGTTTTGTCGAACTTGCCGTCCAAATCCAGGCCTGGCGTGACAATGGTGGACTTAATCGGGTCCAGCATGTTGAAACCGTCGGCCAATTGCTGACCAAAACCGTGCCACTTGCTGGCCTTTTTGCGCGGGTCGTTGCGCAAGATCCAGTCGTCGGCGCGGCCAATGCCTTCTTCGGCAAACTTTTCGGGACCCCACACTTTGAACCACCAGTCCTTGCCATACTCGGCATCGATTTTGCGCATGGCCCGGCGGAAGTCCAGCGCCTCGGCAATGCTTTCCTCGACCAATGCGGTGCCGCCTGGTGGCTCCATCATGGCAGCAGCCACATCGCAGCTGGCAATGATGCTGTACTGCGGCGAGGTCGAGGTGTGCATCAGATAGGCCTCGTTGAACAAGTGCCTGTCGAGTTTGACGTTTTGGGCGTCTTGCACCAACACATGGCTGGCTTGGCTGATACCGGCCAGCAGCTTGTGGATGGATTGGGTGGCATACACCATGGACTCTTTGGGTCGTGCGCGCTTTTTGCCCATCGCGTGGTACGGGCCATAAAACGGGTGGAAAGCCGCGTGCGGGAGCCAAGCTTCATCGAAATGGAGGTTTTCGACGTAGCCATCGAGCATGGACTTGATGGTCTCGGTGTTGTAGAGCACCCCGTCATAGGTGGACTGCGTAAGCGTCATCACGCGGGGCTTGACCTTTTTAGGGTCCACGCCCTTGAGCAAGGGGTTGGCTTTGATCTTGGCCATGATGGCCGCAGGCTCGAACTCGCTCTTGGGAATCGGGCCAATGATGCCGAAATGGTTGCGCGTGGGCTTCATGAACACAGGCACAGCGCCGGTCATGATGATGGCGTGCAAGATGGATTTGTGGCAATTGCGGTCCACCACCACCACGTCACCCGGCGCCACGGTGTGGTGCCAGACCATTTTGTTAGAGGTGCTGGTGCCGTTGGTCACAAAGAAACAGTGGTCTGCATTGAAAATACGGGCCGCATTGCGCTCGCTTTCGCCAATCGCGCCGTTGTGGTCCAGCAGCTGACCCAGCTCTTCAACCGCGTTACAAACGTCGGCACGCAGCATGTTCTCGCCGTAAAACTGGTGGTACATCTGACCGACAGGGCTTTTCAAGAAAGCCACGCCACCCGAGTGACCCGGGCAGTGCCAAGAGTAAGAGCCGTCTTCGGCGTAATCGAGCAAGGCTTTGAAGAAAGGCGGTTGCACGCCCTCGAGGTAGCTTTTGGCCTCGCGGATGATGTGTCGCGCCACAAACTCGGGCGTGTCTTCAAACATGTGGATGAAGCCATGCAACTCGCGCAAGATGTCGTTGGGCAAATGACGCGATGTTTTGGTTTCGCCATAGATGTAAATGGGCACATCGGCGTTTTTGCGCCGTACTTCGTCAATGAAGGCGCGCAAATTGATGACGGCCGGATCCAGATCGGGACCCGGCGAAAACTCTTCGTCGTCGATCGACAAAATGAACGCACTGGCGCGGCTTTGCTGTTGCGCAAACTGCGACAAGTCGCCATAACTGGTCACACCCAGCACTTCCAAACCTTCAGCCACGATGGCGTCGGCCAATGCCCGGATGCCCAAGCCCGAGGTGTTTTCGGAGCGGTAGTCTTCGTCAATGATGACGATAGGGAAACGAAATTTCATGGGCTAATGGGGCGTTGTGCCGAAGGAGGGACAAAGAAATTCAAACGAAGGCGAAGTTTAAGGATAAAAAGCCCCTGCAAAGCACGTTAAATCACAAAATGGCAAAAAACTCGCAATGCCAAACCTTGAGAACCTTCACAACAATCGGCACCATGGGTCAAAAATCAAGGGATCCACTGCTACAATCTGCCCCTTCGGAGCGGTGGATGAGTGGTTTAAGTCGCACGCCTGGAAAGCGTGTGTGGGTTAATAGCCCACCGCGGGTTCGAATCCCGCCTGCTCCGCCAAATCAAAAAAGCCTGCACATGTGCAGGCTTTTTTTCGTCTGTAGTTGTCGTGGGGTGACTTGAAGCACCCCACTGACATGAGCCCCCGAGAAACGGGGGCAGTCGATCAGCGAACCACAGCGATTTGTGAACGCTCGCCACCTTTGTAGGTGTACAGCGTCAAAGCGCCGTTCTTGATGTCACCCTTTTCATCAAAAGCAATGTTACCAGTCACACCTTTGTAAGTGATGCTCTTGAGAGCTGGCAAATACTTGGCTGGATCAGCAGAACCGGCATTGACCATGGCGGTTGCCATGACTTTGACCGCGTCATAAACGTAAGGGGCATAGACCTGCACGTCTGCGTTGAATTTGGCCTTGAAGTCGGTACGGAACTTGTCCATGCCCACTTTTTGCTCGCCTTCGACACCACCGGCTTCAGCACACACCACGCCTTCATCCCGCATGGCGTCGCCCGCCAGTTTGGCCAACTCAGAAGTGCAAATGCCGTCGCCGCCCATGAACTTGGCTTGAATGCCCAAGGACTTCATCTGGCGCAACATCGGACCGGCCACAGCGTCCATGCCACCAAAGAAAACGATGTCAGGCTTCTTGGCCTTGAGCGTGGTCAAAATGGCGTTGAAGTCTGAAGCCTTATCGGTGGTGAATTCATGACCCACGATGGCGCCACCAGCGGCAGTAACGGCTTTCTTGAACTCTTCAGCGACACCTTGACCATAAGCGGTACGGTCGTCGATGACTGCAATGCTTTTGCCCTTCAGGGTTTCAACGGCGTACTTGCCAAGCGTGCCACCCAAGTGCACGTCGTCTGCCACCACACGGAAAGCACCGGCATAGCCTTGACGGGTGTACTTGGGGTTGGTGGCCGAGGGTGAGATCTGGGGAATACCGGCTGTGTTGTAAATCTGTGATGCAGGAATGGTGGTGCCCGAATTGAGGTGACCGATCACGCCGTTGACTTTGGCATCCACCAATTTTTGTGCGGCTGCAGTGCCCTGTTTGGGGTCTGCTGCGTCGTCTTCGGTCAGCAGCTCAAACTTGACGGTTTTGGCACCAATCTTCAGGCCAGCGGCGTTCAGCTCTTCAATGGCCATGCGTGCACCATTTTCGTTGTCTTTGCCCAAGTGGGCAATGGCGCCACTGACCGGACCGACATGACCAATTTTGACAACCATCTCGTTGGAGACAACTTCTTTTTTGCCGCATGCGGCCAAAGCAACGGCAGCAGCGGCCAAAGCCACCACAGTCAAAGAACGCGAACCAGAAAATTTCATAAAAACTCCGTAAAAAAATTGCTTCAATTAAGCAAGCCTCAAAGATACTGCAAATTGAGGCACTTGTGACTCAGGGAAAACCAAAGTGACAGATTTTGAAAAACAAGGCCTTATGGCTTTGTGGGGGTGTTGGCCTTGTGATGCCACGCTGTTTCAAGGGTGCGATGCACCAAACCTGCGGCCAAACGGTCAAATTCCGGACGGAGTTGCTGCAACAACTCGGCCGACAAAGCCATGAAGGCTTGTTTTTCTGCTGCCCGGGCGTCTAAAGCGCACTCTACCGAAGACGGAACCTCGTCCATCTCTTGTGTCAAGGTGGGAATTTCGTCAGGCAAAGGACGAACGTCGGGCGTTGCATTCGATACAGCGTTCATGGCTCAGTGCTTTTGGATAAATCATGTTGCACCAGGTCGAAACCCAGGCTTTTGTAATGTTTCCACCGAATACGCGCTTGGGCTTTGCCGTGCTCATCGCTGGAAACGATCTCGATCAGTCGCTGGAAACCCTCAAACCCTGTGGGCACGTCATCACCGAGATTGACCAACACATCGTTCATTCCCCAGACCAGCGGGTCGGGACCGAGGCAAATGGGTGAGGCGCTTTGTACCTCGGGCGAGGATTCTGGGGTGCAATGCGCCAAGAAAGTCACATCTTGAAAGCGCCACAGCTCGGCATCAAGTTGCCTCAAAGTGACCGGCGCCCCAACCACAGCAACTCGCATGTTTTGAGAACGCGCTTTGCGCAGCAAGCGGCAGGTGTGAAGCAAGCGCTCGTTGGTGTTGAAGTGAAATTCGATGCGGGTCATCAAATCGGTGAGTCAAAGTGTCTTCAGTCTTTTCGCAAAGCACGTGCTTTGGGCTTGGCCGGGACACGGCTGGCGGGCGGGGTCGATGGGTTCAGGACCGGCCGTTTAGACTTCGTCGCAACTGACGGCTGGCCAGCGCCCGCAAGCTCAGTCAGGTATTGCAGCAGCAATCCCACTGGGCGACCCGTGGCCCCTTTGGCTGCGCCACTGCGCCATGCTGTGCCGGCAATGTCCAAATGGGCCCAAGCAAAATTCTGCGTGAAACGCTGCAAAAATTTGGCAGCAGTGACCGATCCGGCCGCACGGCCTGCCACGTTGGCCACATCGGCAAAACGCGACTTGAGACCCTCGGCATAGTCATCGTCCAAGGGCATGCGCCAGCAGGCGTCGCCCGAAGTCTCCCCTGCCTGCTGCAACTGCAAGGCCAACGCATCGTTGCTCGAGAACAAGCCCGTGCGCACGGCACCCAGCGCAATCACACAAGCGCCAGTTAGAGTGGCAATGTCGATCACGGCTTGCGGTTTGAAGCGTTCAGCATAGGTGAGCGCATCGCACAGCACCAAACGGCCTTCGGCATCGGTGTTCAGAATTTCAATGGTTTGACCACTCATGCTGGTAACCACATCACCAGGCTTGACGGCCAAGCCATCGGGCATGTTTTCAGTGGCTGGTATCAGACCCACCACGTTGAGGGCTGGCTTCAAATGCGTCAAGGCCTTGAAAACGCCCAACACGCTGGCCGCCCCCCCCATGTCGTACTTCATCTCGTCCATTTCAGGCGCGGGTTTCATGGAGATGCCACCCGTGTCAAAGGTGATCCCCTTGCCCACCAAGACCACAGGGGCTTGTGCGGCCGTCGCACCGTTGTAACGCAAGACAATGAATCGCAAAGGCTCGGCAGAACCTTGGGC
>JBIKKE010000147.1:0-6813 GCA_044360575.1 Limnohabitans sp.
CGCGGTGGTCGCACACCCGCTGAGGATCAAAGCTAACAACAAGCTCCCGTGTAGGCGGGGAATGCTGGCAAGATTGAAAGAAAACAAGTTCATCGAAAAATATTTTTCCATTGGCGCAGAGCCGCAAAGGTGGACACATCGTCCAAAGCCAGAGGGTCTTGCTGGTGCACGGCAGCAGCGACAGCAGGCTCACGGCTGCGCAAGAAAGGGTTGATGGCACGTTCGGTTTGTATAGCCACGGGCAGCGTGGGCAAGTCTTGTTCGCGTTGCCGTGTGCACCATGAAAAATGAGATTGCAATGCGCCGTTGCCGGGTTCGACCGCAAGCGCGAAGCGCAGATTGGACAGGGTGTATTCGTGGGCGCAGCACACCCGGGTGTCGTCCGGCAGTGCGGCCAAGCGGTCCAGTGAGTCCAACATTTGGGCGGGTGTGCCTTCAAACAAACGGCCACATCCCCCTGAAAACAAGGTGTCACCACAAAAAAGCACCGGGTCTTGGTTTTGTGGCTGGGCCCAAAAAGCGATGTGCCCCAAGGTGTGTCCAGGCACTTCCAGCGTGTCAAAACCCAAGCCATGCCAATCGAAGCGGTCGCCTTGCTGAAGGCCTTGCGAGGCCACTGGCATTTTTTCCAAAGCCGGGCTCAGCACGCGTGCACCCGTTTGTGCCACCAGCTCCAGCAAGCCACCCGTGTGGTCGGCATGATGGTGCGTGACTAGAATCGTGTCCAATTCCACTCCCGGATGTTCTTGCATCCAGGCCAGCACAGGCGCACTGTCGCCGGGATCGACCACCAGGGCGTGTCGGTCTGTGTGCAACAACCAAATGTAGTTGTCTGCGAAAGCGGGCAGGGCTATGAGTTTCATGGAGCCTTTCATTATAGAAAGCCAAGACCCCACGACCGCTTGGTTGGCCTCTTTGGGTCAGCCGGTGGCTTCGCGCTTGCTGGCTTGGGAGCAATCCCAAGCTGACCAGTTGTTGGCCGACGTCTTTGGCTACCACGCGGTGCAGTTGGGCTGGCCCGAGCTGAAAGCCTTGCGCCAAAATCGCATGCCCCACCGCTGGCAAGCCTGCGCTGAGTTCGAATGGTCCAGCACAGTCCCTCCTGCGGGGTTCAGCCCCGATGTTTGGTTGGACAGCCGCTCTTGGCCTTGGCAGGCCGACAGCCTGGATCTGGTGGTCTTGCCCCACGCTCTGGAACGCTCGGCCGACCCGCACGCCTGTTTGCGTGAAGTCGAGCGGGTGTTGATCCCCGAGGGCCAAGTGCTGATCACGGGCCTGAACCCCATGAGTGCTTGGGGTTGGCGTCAAACGCGGGGCGGCCAACGCCGCATTTTGTCCAACCCGGCGCAGCCCCTGATTGGCTACCGGCGCATGCGCGACTGGCTGCGTTTGTTGGGGTTTGAAGTCCAAGTCAGTCGTTTTGGGGGGTGGACACCGGCATTCGCCACAGAGGCTTGGATGCAGCGATGGCGTTGGATGGAAACCGCAGGCGAGCGCTGGTGGCCCATTTTTGGTGGGGTCTATCTTTTGTTGGCCACCAAGCGCGTGCCTGCGGGCCGACTTTTGCCATCAAGGGCTTGGCGCACGGTACGATCGCCCGCTGTTGCAACCGCGCCTGTTGCCCGTTCTGACAACCTGTTCAGCCGACCTTTGACCGAGAAAGACCGCATTTGACCTCCGTTGAAATTCACACCGATGGCGCCTGCAAAGGCAACCCTGGCCCAGGGGGGTGGGGGGTTCGGCTCCAATCTGGCCAGCATGTTCAAGAGTTGTTTGGCGGCGAGCTGAACACCACCAACAACCGGATGGAAATGATGGCGGTCATTGAAGGTCTGTCCGCGCTCAAGCGGCCTTGCCAAGTCACGCTCTATTTAGACAGCGAGTACGTGCGCAAAGGCATCACCGAGTGGATACACGGCTGGAAAGCGCGGGGCTGGCGCACCGCAGCCAAGCAACCGGTCAAAAACGCCGATTTGTGGCAAAAACTCGACGCATTGGTGTCGTCTTCGGGACACCGCATCGATTGGCGCTGGGTAAAAGGCCACAACGGTGATCCTGGCAATGAGCGGGCCGACGCCTTGGCCAATCAAGGCGTAGACAAGGCTTTGGGGCGCTCCAGCACGGCCTAAGGCGAAGGCCGGCACGCCCAACCGAGCCCATCCGTTTGGCCTGCCATCCCCCACTACCAGTAGGGAAATGGCCTTTGCGCTGTTACATTGGCTCGGTCTTGCGGCTTGCAATTTGAGAGAGATTCGAATGGCTTACAAAAAGAAATACACAGTTTTGGCAATTTTGGGCATTTCCATGGCGTCTGGTGGCGCTTGGTGGTGGCAAAACAAAGCCCCTGATGCTGAAGCTGGCAAGACAGCCACTGCGTCCGCTAAGCCGGGCGCTGGGCCTGCGGCAGGTGGTGGACCCGCACGCCCCGCTTCGGTGGAGGTGGCCAAGGTCGAGAGCATGACATTGGTGGACGAAACCCAAGCCGTGGGCAGTTTGCGTTCAAGGCAAGGTGTGATGCTGCGCCCCGAGGTCGGCGGACGCGTGAAACAAATTTTCTTCAACGATGGCCAACGGGTGCGCAAGGGCCAGTTGATGGTGCAGTTTGACGACCAGCTGCCACAGGCCCAGCTGGCCCAAGCCCGCGCAGAGTTGTCGATCACCGAGGCCAACCACAAACGCAACCAAGATTTGGTGGCGCAAAACTTCATCAGCCAACGGTCTTTGGATGAAAGCAGTGCGGCGCTGGAAGTCTCGCGCGCCAAGCTCTCTTTGGCCCAAGCCACCTTGCAACGTTTGCAGGTGCTGGCGCCTTTTGATGGCATCACCGGCCTCAAACAAATCAACGTGGGTGATTACCTGAAAGACGGCGCGGACATGGTGAACGTTGAGGACATCGATGCCGTGTTGCTCGATTTCAGACTGCCCGAGCGTTTTCAGGCCAAGATCCGTGCTGGTCAAAAAGCCCAGCTGACCGTTGATGCCCTGCCTGGCCGCCCCTTCAGCGCCATCATTCAGGCGGTGGACCCTTTGATCGATGCCAATGGACGCTCGGTGGGCGTGCGCGGTTGCATTGACAACCGCCAGCAGCAGCTGCGTCCAGGCATGTTCGCCCGCGTCAATGCGGTGTTCGGTTCGCGCGAAAACGCGATGGTCATTCCAGAGGAAGCCATCATTCCGCAGGGTGGCCGTACCTTTGTGGTCAAGATCGTGCAAGGCGACAAGCCCGATGTCAAAGTGTCGGAACGGGTTGTGGTCAAAGTGGGCTTGCGTTTGCCCGGGAAGGTTGAAATTCTCGAAGGTTTGTCGGCAGGTGACACCGTGGTCACAGCCGGTCACCAACGTTTGCAAAAAGACGGCACCGTGGTCCGGGTGGTTGACTTGTCGCAACCTGGTGGCGGCCGACCCGCTGGTGGTCCGCCCGGAGCAGGTGGCCCGGGTGCCGGTGGCCCTGGTGCTGCACCAGCAGCCGCGGGTGCCCAAGGCCCGCGTCCAGGCGCAGGCGCTGGTGCAGGCCCAATGGGGCAACGCCCAGGGGGTGCTGGCAAGCCCGGCCAAGGCCCTGCCAAGAACGCCGAGATGGCTGGACCGAACCCTTGCCTGAGGGGCGCAGATGCAACTCGCTGAAGTCTCCATCCGGCGGCCTGTATTGGCCGTGGTCATGTCGATGTTGATTGTGCTGATTGGCGCGGTCAGCTTCAAAAGTCTGTCGCTGCGGGAGTACCCCAAGATCGACGAGCCCACCGTCACAGTGACAACCAGGTATGTTGGTGCATCTGCCGAGGTGGTCGAATCCCAGGTCACCAAGCCCCTTGAAGACTCGATTGCCGGCATTGACGCAGTGGACGTGATCACCTCCATCAGTCGAGCCGAACAGTCACAAATCACCGTGAAGTTTCGCCTCGAGAAAGACGCTGACACGGCGGCCGCTGAAGTGCGTGACCGCACGGCGCGTGTGCGCAACCGATTGCCTCAAACGGCGGAAGAACCCGTCATCGCCAAAGTAGAGGCAGACGCTTTCCCCGTGATCTGGTTGGCATTTTCCAGCGACACCCTGGATGCCTTACAGATCAACGATTTGGTCAACCGTGTGGTCAAGCCGCGCTTGCAAACCGTGACGGGCGTGGCCGATGTGCGTATTTTTGGTGAGCGCAAATATGCCATGCTGGTGTCTTTGGACCATGCACGCCTGTCGTCCTACAAATTGACGCCACAAGATGTCGAGGACGCCATTCGCCGCAACAACCTGGAGCTGCCAGCGGGCCGGATCGAATCGTCCACCCGCGAGTTCAGCGTTTCTGCGCAAACCGATCTGAACCGTGCAGGGCAATTCGGTGACATCGTGATCCGAAACATCAACGGGTTTTCGGTCAAGCTGCGGGATGTGGCCCAAGTTCGCGAAGGCGCTGCCAGTGACCGGAGTACTGTTCGCTTGAACGGTCAATCGGCCATCTCAGCGGGCGTGATCCGTCAGGCCACTGCCAACCCCCTGGAGTTGTCAGCGGGCGTGCGCGAGATGATTCCCAAGCTCAAGGCGGACTTGCCGGGCGACATGGTCATCAACATTGCCAACGACAATTCGGTCTTCATCGACCGGTCGATCAAAAGCGTGTTCAACACCATTGCGGAAGCTGTGGTCTTGGTGGCCTTGGTGATCTTTGTCTTTTTGCGCACCTTCCGCGCTTCGATCATCCCCATCATCACCATCCCGGTCAGTTTGATTGGCGCATTCGCCATGATGGCTTTGGCGGGCTTCACCATCAACACCTTGACCTTGCTGGCGCTGGTTTTGGCCATTGGTTTGGTGGTGGACGACGCGATTGTGGTGCTGGAAAACATTTACCGGCACATTGAAGAAGGCCTAGACCCGTTTTCTGCCGCCATCAAGGGTGTGCGTGAAATCAGCTTTGCCGTCATTGCCATGACACTGACACTGGCTGCTGTGTTTGCCCCTCTGGCTTTCACGCCAGGGCGCACGGGCAAGTTGTTTGGCGAGTTTGCGCTGGCTTTGGCGGGCGCTGTGTTGGTTTCGGGTTTTGTGGCGCTGACCTTGGCGCCCATGCTCAGTTCCAAATTTCTCAGGCACAACCCCAACCCTGGGTGGTTCGACCGTTCGATGGAAAAGTGGCTGACAGGCCTGTCCTCAGGTTATGAGCGCCTACTGACCCTTATTTTGAGCCGTGCGCGTTGGGTGGTGGTCTTGGTCATGTTGGCCTCGGGCATTGGCATTGGCGTGATTTACCCCACCATGAAGCAAGAGCTGTCCCCATTAGAGGACCGAGGGACGATTTTGGCCACCATCAATGCCCCGGATGGCTCGACCCTGGAGTACACCGATCGCTACGCAAAATCGCTCGAAAAAATGGGCCAAGCGTATCCAGAATTTGACCGCATTTTCGCCAACTTGGGCAACCCCACCGTCGGCCAAGGCACTGTGGTTTACCGCGCCGTGGACTGGGATGAGCGCCAACGCACCACGCTCGAAATCGCACGCGAGTTGGGTGCCAAGTTCAACGGCCTGCCGGGCATCAATGCGTTCCCCATCACGCCGCCTTCTTTGGGGCAGGGCTTTCGCGAACGGCCGCTGAACTTTGTGATCCAGACTTCGGACAGCTACCAAAATTTGAATGCGATCGCACGTCAGATGATGGATGAAATTGCCAAAAACCCAGGCATCTTGTCACCCGATGTGGACTTGCGTCTGAACAAACCCGAGCTGCGGGTTGAGGTGGACCGTACCAAGGCCGCTGAGTTGGGCGTGAGCGTGGATGTGGTGGCGCGCACCATCGAGACCATGCTGGGTGGCCGTGTGGTCACGCGTTACAAACGCGATGCCGAACAGTACGACGTGATTGTGCAAACCCTGCCTTCGGCCCGCAACACGCCCGATGACATCGACGTGATTCAGGTACGGGGACGCAACGACACCATGGTGCCCTTGTCCAGCTTGGTCAAAGTGCGCGAAAGTGTGGCCCCGCGTGAGTTGAACCATTTTGGCCAGCGGCGTTCGGTGACCATCACGGCCAACTTGTCGCCGGATTACTCCTTGGGCGAGGCGCTGACCTTCATGGATACCACCGCCGCCAAGGTTCTCAAGCCGGGCTACACCACCGAGTTGAACGGCACCTCGCGCGAATTCAAAAACTCGCAAGGGGCTTTGGTCATTGTGTTTGTCTTGGCGCTGCTGTTCATCTTTTTGGTGCTGGCAGCGCAGTTTGAGAGTTTCATTGATCCCTTCGTGATCATGCTGTCGGTGCCCTTGTCCATGATCGGTGCGCTATTGGCGCTGAAATACACGGGGGGCTCGCTCAATGTGTATTCCCAAATTGGCCTGATCACTCTGGTGGGCTTGATCACCAAGCACGGCATTTTGATTGTGGAGTTCACCAACCAGTTGCGCGAGCAGGGCATGGCCATGCAAGCGGCACTCATCAAGGCTTCTGCTCAGCGACTGCGGCCCATCTTGATGACCACTGGCGCCATGGTGCTGGGTGCCGTGCCGCTGGCGCTGGCCACCGGTGCGGGTGCCGAGAGCCGAACGCAAATTGGTTGGGTGATTGTGGGCGGCATGAGTTTGGGCACGCTGTTGGCCATTTTTGTGGTGCCCACCATGTACTCGTTGTTGGCACGCAAGTCGGTGCCAGGCCCTAACAAATCGGTGGCGAACGATACGCCACACGAAGCGGCAGCGCATTGAGCGACTTTCGACCGGGTGGTGTGAAGCCACTGCAACTCAACAAAAAAGCGGCCTAGGCCGCTTTTTTGTTTTAAGCAATGGCACCGCTCACAGGTGCCCGTCAAACATCATCACGTCCA
>JBIKKE010000148.1:0-6810 GCA_044360575.1 Limnohabitans sp.
TGAAGTCACGCAGGCGGTGCTGCAGCGCATCGAACGTGTCAACCCGCAAATCAATGCCTTTTGTCTGGTGGACGAGAAGGCGGCTTTGGCCAGTGCCCGTGCCAGTGAAGCCCGTTGGCAGGCGCACCGCCAGCAAGGCACGCCCGTGGGCGCTTTGGACGGTGTGCCCACTTCCATCAAGGACCTGATCCTGACCCAAGGCTGGCCCACGCTGCGCGGCAGCCGCACCATCGACCCGAACCAGCCCTGGGATGTGGACGCCCCGGCCACCGCCCGTTTGCGCGAGGCTGGTGCCGTGTTGCTGGGCAAAACCACCACCCCCGAATTTGGTTGCAAGGGCGAGACCAATTCGCCGGCCACCGGCATCACGCGCAACCCCTGGAACCTGAACCACACACCGGGCGGCTCCTCGGGTGGAACGGCCGCAGCAGTGGCTGCAGGTCTGGGGCCCTTGAGCGTGGGCACGGATGGCGCGGGCAGTGTGCGCATCCCGGCGGCGTTTTGTGGCAATGTGGGCCTCAAGCCCAGTTTTGGCCGTGTACCTGCTTACCCTTTGTCGCCTTTTGGCTCGGTGGCCCATTTGGGGCCACACACCATGAGCGTTCGCGATGCGGCCATGATGATGAATGTGATCAAAAAGCCCGACGCCCGTGATTGGACGTCTTTGCCGCCTGAGGCAAGCGACTACACCCTGGGGCTTGAAGACGGCATCCGGGGCCTGCGCATCGCGTATTCGCCCACCTTGGGTTATGCCAACAATGTGCATCCTGAAATCGCTGATGCGGTGAACGCGGCCGTTCGGCAACTGCAAGCGCTGGGCGCGCATGTTGAGCAACTTGATCCGGGTTTTGAAGACCCGCTGGAGATCACCACTGGCCTGTGGTTTTTGGGGGCACACACCGTGTGGCAGGGCTTGAGCGCTGCCCAGCAGGCTGTGGCTGACCCAGATTTTCGGGCTGAGGCCGAACTGGGTGCCCAACTGACCGCCTTGCAAGTGCAGCAATTGAATCAGCGCCGTGGTGTGCTGGGCTCGCACATGCGCCAGTTCATGCAGCGCTACGACCTTTTGGTCACGCCTTCGGTGTCGATTCCGGCTTTTGAGGCGCGCCCAGCGGGTTCGGTGCCAATGGACCCCGTCAGCATGCTGGGCTGGACGCCTTTCAGCTACCCCTTCAACCTGACCCAGCAACCTGCCATCACTGTGCCCTGCGGCCTGACCCGAAGCGGCTTGCCCATGGGCTTGCAGATCGTGGGCCCGATGTTTGGCGATGCCTTGGTGCTGCGTGCCGCGCGGGCCTATGAATCTGTGCAGCCGGTCGTGCACCCCAAGCTCTGAAGCGGCGCCTCTCTTGCCTTGAAAGCACTGTCCGGTATTGCCCTGTTGGCTAAAAGCCAATCTTTTGGTGTAATAACCGGTTGACCCTGGCACCAAGCGCTTGGGGGAACATCGCATTCATGTGGGGAAGCCATGCAATTGATTTGGGTCTCAGGGCCTGCCGCCAAAGTGGTCACTGTGTCCATCACCACCCGCACGGTGTTGACGGCCGTGGCGGCGGTGTCCGGTTTTTTGGTGTTGTTGGGGTTTGTGTTCAATTTGATCGGCTTGCGGGTGGCGGTGGAATACGTGCCCGAATTGGCCCATCGCATGGGCGGCGTCACCAGCCTCAGTGAGCAGCAAAAAATCGAAGCCGATTACCGGGGCAAACTCGACGAGCTGAACCAACAGCTGGCCCGCGTCACCGACCGCATGACGCAACTGGAGCAAATCAAAAACAAGGCACTCGGCCGTTTGGGCCTTGAAAAACTCTTGTCTTTTTCATCTTCGGTGCAAACCGATGGCTTGCTCGGTCGGGGTGGCCCCATGAACCTGCTGCCCCTTTGGCGCTCGAATGAGGGCGCACTCGCCACCCAGATCGACCAGTCCTTGCAAAAAGCACAGCGCTACGACCAAGCCATGCAGGAAATGCAAAACCGTTGGCAAAAAGACCTGGGCCGCATCGACTTGTTGCCCACCTTGCTACCCATCGCTGGTGATTTTGCCGTGACCAGTGGTTTTGGCTTTCGGGTCGATCCCCTGTCACGTTTGCCCAGCATGCATGAAGGCATTGATTTTGTGGCGCCTGTGGGCACCCCGGTTTTGTCCACCGCCCCCGGCGTCGTACTGGTGGCTGAGTATTCGGGCGCCTACGGCAAGATGGTGGACATCCAGCATGCAGAAGGCTTTGTGACCCGCTATGCACACCTGCAGGCCATTCATGTAGAAGCCGGGCAAATCATTGCGCCGCACCAAAGCGTGGGCACCTTGGGCAACACGGGGCGCTCCACCGGTCCGCACCTTCATTACGAAGTCATCTTCAATGGCCGAGCCCTGCATCCCGTCAAAGCCTTGGCCGCCTGGAGCCGCTCCTGAAGCGGCGCAGATTCATCGACAAAAGGAGACTCCCATGTTCGGATCTAAAAAAACCAACCTCACCCCCTTGGTTATGGGGCAGGAAAAGTTTGACACCCTGATTGGACGGAACGCCGAGATCCATGGCTGCCTGAAGCTGCAGGAAAGCGTGCGAATTGACGGCAAGGTGGTGGGCAACATCGAGGCGCCCAAAGACGGCGCCATCTCGGTGGTAATTGGGCCCACGGGTGAAATCCATGGCGATGTGATTGCCAGCCGCATCATTGTGGCGGGCAAAGTGTCGGGCAATTTGCATGGCTTTGAGCGGGTGGAGCTCATGGCCAGTGCCCTGGTGCAAGGCGACATCAAGTACGCCTCCATGGCCGTCGAACATGGCGCGCGCTTGCTGGGCTTGATGCTCCAGGTCGAGGCCCACGAGACAGGCTTGGGCATCGACCGCGATGCCCAAGCCGCAATTCGGAAGGCCAAAACGACAGGCCACCCCGAGTGAGCGTCAGTCGGCCTAGTCAACTGTTAAAAATCATTATCATCAGCAGATGACCTTTTTAGCCATCGATGTGGGCAACACGCGCCTGAAGTGGGCGCTGTACGACCGACCTAACCCCAGTGGGCAGTTAATGGCGCAAGGCGCTGAATTTTTGGAAAACATTGACCGCTTGTCCGATGGTGCATGGGCCGAGCTGCCCAAACCCGATCACATGCTTGGGTGTGTGGTGGCGGGCGATGCCATCAAGCGCCGCGTGCAAGAGCAAATGGACATTTGGGACGTGACCCCCCAATGGGTGGTGCCCAGCGCCCAAGAGGCGGGCCTGACCAACGGCTATGACCACCCCTCACGTTTGGGCGCTGACCGATGGGTGGCCATGGTGGGTGCTCGCCAACGCATGTTGGCACACGGTTCGTTGCGCCCTTTGGTGGTGGTGATGGTGGGCACGGCCGTGACCGTGGAGGCCATTGATGCCGAGGGCCGCTTTTTAGGCGGCCTGATCTTGCCCGGCCACGGCATCATGCTGCGGGCATTGGAGTCCGGCACGGCCGGCTTGCACGTACCCACCGGCGAGGTCACGCCTTTCCCTACCAACACCAGCGATGCCTTGACCAGTGGCGGCACCTATGCGATTGCGGGTGCCTGTGAGCGCATGGTTCAGCACCTGCGCGAGCACACTGGGCAAGAACCCCTGTGCATCATGACCGGCGGTGCGGGTTGGAAAATGGCGCCCAGTATGTCGGTGCAGTTCGAATTGGTGGACAACCTGATTTTTGACGGCCTGCTGGCACTGGCCGCTCAGCGTTTCAACTGAACATCAGTCTTGACTGGGTGTGTTGTACGCCGCAGTCAAGGCCTGCAAATGGCTTTGCAAGTCGGTATCGGCCATGTGGGGTGTCAGCAGCGCCAATACATGCTGCGCACCGCGGGTCAGTGCCAAGCCAGCGCTGGCTGGCTCCATCGCTTGGCGTGGGTTGCGCACATATTCGTAACTCAACCAATAGGTCACCATGACCGACATGCTGGCCGACAAAGTTTCGATGTTGTCAGGGCTCAAGCGCATCAGGTCGGCTGCCGCCAATGACTCCAGCATTTGCCTAAAAGCCCACGTCTTGCGCTCCAAGATGGCATGAAAATGCGTTTCCAGATGCCGATTGCCCGACAGCAGGTTGTTCAGATCGCGGTATAAAAAACGGTGGCTCCAGACCTGCTCGAACAGCGAGTGCAAAAAGAACCAGGTGTCTTCCACATCCTTCACGTCAGGGGCCGCTTCCAGCAAACCCAGCATGGCGGTCTCGTACTGGTCAAACAAGTGGTTGACCAAGGCATCTTTGGACGCAAAGTGGTAGTACAAATTTCCGGGGCTGATGCCCAACTCTGCCGAGATCAAAGTGGTCGAAACATTGGGTTCGCCGAATCGGTTAAAGAGCTCTAGCGTCACCTCGGCAATGCGCTCGGCGGTTCGGCGGGGTGCTTTCTTGGCCATGTCAGGGCATTGCAGTGATGGGCTCAGGCCGAACGGCTGCGGGGCTTTTTGGCGGCTGCGGGGCTCGGTTTGCTTTGCAAAGCCGCCAACTGCGCCTCCAGTTGCGCCACACGCTCTGTGAGCATCTGAATGTCCAAAAGCGATGGCATGCCCAAGCGGTGCAAAGCCTTGGCTACCCGGTCTTCAAACAGGTGCTCCAGTTTGTCCACGCGCCCTGTGGCCTGCTGGCCCAAATCGCTGGCCATGTGGCTCAGGCGCTCGGTGGCTTCTTGCAGGCGTTGCTGTGCCTCGGCCTGGCTTTTGCGTTGAAACGCCAGCCCGTCGTTCAGCAAGGCTTCCATGGCTTTGCTGCCTTGTTCTTGGGCTTTGGCCATGGCCGCCAGTCCCGCCAGCCACACTTGTTGTGCGGGTGGTGTGAAGGGGTCGCTGGCCGTTGTGGGCTTGGCAGTTTTGCGCTTGGAGGGGTCTGAGGTGGCCATGGTCATTTCCTGAACAAGCCACCACTTTAACCGCTGCTTGGGGTACTGCAGCAGTCAACCCAAGGTGTCAGCGGGTCAATGCGCAATGCTTCTAAAATCGAGCTCAGATGGTGCGGCCTCTTGTTGCACCCCAACCCCTTGATGTCATGACCCTCTTGGTAACCGGCGGCGCGGGTTTTATCGGCGCCAATTTCGTACTCGACTGGCTGGCCGCCAGCCGTGAGCCCATCATCAACCTCGACAAGCTCACTTACGCAGGCAACCCGGAAACCCTGGCCAGCTTGAACGGCGATGCGGGGCATCAGTTGGTGCAAGGCGACATTGGCGATGCTGCCCTGGTCGGTCGCCTGTTGGCCGAGCACCAGCCCCGCGCGGTGGTCAACTTCGCCGCCGAAAGCCATGTGGACCGCTCCATCCACGGCCCCGGTGATTTCATCGAGACCAACATCGTGGGTACTTTCCGTTTGCTGGAGTCGGTCCGTGGCTATTGGAGTGCATTGCCGGATGCAGACAAAACAGCGTTTCGCTTTTTGCATGTCTCCACCGACGAGGTGTATGGTTCGCTGGCCAAAGACGACCCGGCCTTCACTGAAAACCACCGCTACGAACCCAACAGCCCCTACAGCGCAAGCAAAGCTGCCAGCGATCACCTGGTACGCGCTTGGCACCACACCTACGGCCTGCCGGTGCTGACCACCAACTGCAGTAACAACTACGGCCCCTACCACTTCCCCGAAAAACTCATACCGCTGATGATCGTCAACGCGCTGGCGGGCAAGCCACTGCCGGTCTACGGCGACGGCATGCAAGTGCGTGATTGGCTGTATGTCAAAGACCATTGCAGCGCGATTCGCCGTGTGCTCGAAGCCGGGCGATTGGGTGAGGTTTACAACGTGGGTGGCTGGAACGAAAAGCCCAACATCGAAATTGTCCAAACAGTGTGCGCGCTGCTCGACGAAATGCGCCCTCGCGCCGATGGCAGGCCGTACGCTGCGCAAATCAGCTACGTGACCGACCGCCCAGGCCACGATCGTCGCTATGCGATTGATGCCCATAAGCTCGAAGCGGAACTCGGCTGGAAGCCGGCCGAGACCTTTGACACCGGCATCCGCAAAACAGTGGAATGGTATTTGGCCAACCCAGATTGGGTGAGCCACGTACAAAGCGGGGCTTACCGCGATTGGGTGAACCAAAACTACGCAGAGCGTCAAGCATGAAGATCCTGCTTCTCGGTAAAAACGGCCAAGTGGGCTGGGAGCTACAGCGCAGTCTGGCCCCTTTGGGCGAGCTGCTGGCGCTGGACCGGCACAGTACCGAATTTTGTGGCGACTTTTGCGGCGACTTGAACCAGCCCGAACGCTTGGCGCAAACGGTGCGCGACTGGTGTCCCGATGTCATCGTCAACGCCGCCGCCCACACCGCCGTGGACAAGGCAGAGTCCGAGCCCGACTTGGCCCTTTGCCTGAATGCCACAGCCCCCGCCGCGTTGGCGCAGGCTGCGGCCGATATCGGTGCCTGGCTGGTGCATTACTCGACCGACTATGTGTTCAACGGCCAGGGCGAGCAGGCGTGGCAAGAGGGTGATGCCACCGGACCTCTGAGTGTGTACGGTCAAACCAAACTCGAAGGCGAGCAGCATATCACCGCCAGTGGCTGCAAACACCTGATTTTTCGCACCAGCTGGGTCTTTGCGGCGCGGGGCGGCAACTTTGCCAAAACCATGCTTCGACTGGCCGCCGAGCGCGAACGCCTCACGGTGATCGATGACCAGCACGGTGCACCCACGGGCGCTGACCTGATCGCCGATGTGACGGCCCATGCCATTCGCCAAGCGCTGCAAAAACCAGCCTTGTCAGGCATTTATCACTTGGTGGCTTCGGGCGAAACCAGCTGGCACGGTTACGCCAAACACGTGATCACCCAGGCGCTCTCTCTGCGCCCTGATCTG
>JBIKKE010000016.1:0-21938 GCA_044360575.1 Limnohabitans sp.
AAGGGTTTTGTTGGTGGACTTGGACCCGCAGGGCAATGCCACCATGGGCTCCGGTATCGACAAAAGAGAGGTCGAACTCAGCGTTTATGACGTCTTGCTCGAGTCGGCCACAGTCAAAGAGGCTGCAGTCAAGGCCGACAAATGCGGCTATGACGTGCTCAGTGCCAATCGTGAACTGGCAGGTGCCGAGGTCGAGCTGGTGCAGTTGGCGCACCGTGACCAGCGCTTGCGGTCTGCCCTGGCTGAGGTGGATTCCGACTATGACTTCGTGTTGATCGATTGCCCTCCGTCCTTGTCCATGCTCACGCTCAACGGCTTTTGTTCTGCGAATGGCGTGATCGTGCCGATGCAGTGCGAGTACTTTGCTCTGGAAGGACTGACCGATCTGGTCAACACCATCAAGCAAGTGCATGCCAACCTGAACAAAGATTTGAAAATCATCGGTTTGCTGCGCGTCATGTATGACCCTCGCATCACCCTGCAAGTGCAGGTGAGCGACCAGCTCAAGGCACACTTTGGCAACAAGGTGTTCGACACCGTGATCCCGCGCAATGTGCGCTTGGCCGAAGCCCCCAGCTATGGTTTGCCTGGGGTGGTGTTTGACCCCTCAGCCAAGGGCAGTCAAGCTTATGTCGAGTTCGCTCGTGAGTTGGTGCGGCGCGCACCATCGCTCTGAATGCCCGCCACCGTCTTGATTTTGCCGGGCTGGCAGGGCAGCGGCCCAGACCATTGGCAAATGCGTTGGGCGCGCCTGCATGCTTACGGCGTGGTTGAGCAAAGCGATTGGCTCAACCCCTTGCGTGGCGACTGGATGGCACGCTTGGACGAAGCCGTCATCGATGCGCCCGGCCGTGTGGTGTTTGTGGCGCACAGCTTGGGCTGTATTTTGGTGGCGGCTTGGGCCGCAGTTTCTCTGCACACGCACCGCGTGCAAGGGGCTTTGTTGGTGGCGCCCGGTGACACCGAAGTACCGCACATGCGGGATCGCCTGCCCGGTTGGTCGCCTGTGGTGCGCCAACGCTTGCCTTTTCAAAGCGTGCTGGTGGGCAGCCTCGATGACCCGTATTGTTCGTCAGAACGCGCTCAAGGTATGGCCCAAGACTGGGGTGCCCAGTGGTTAAGCCTGGGCCAAGCGGGGCACATCAACGCCGAATCTTCTTTGGGCGATTGGCCGCAAGGCCATGCCCTTTTGCAAACACTCTTGAAGGATTGACCATGGTCACCAAAAAACCCAAAGGTCTTGGCCGAGGACTTGAGGCCTTGTTGGGCCCAACGGTCGAAGATGCACCCGACACCGCGTCGTATGCCGAAAGTGGCTTGCCCAGCCAACTCAAGTTGGACCAAATGGTGCCCGGCATGTACCAGCCACGCACCCGCATGGACGAGGGCGCTTTGTACGAGTTGGCCGAATCCATCAAGGCCCAAGGCATCATGCAGCCGATCTTGGTGCGCCAGCTGAAAGAGGGCGAGCACGCCGGCAAATACGAGATCATTGCGGGTGAACGTCGCTTCAGGGCTTCGCGTTTGGCGGGCTTGGACGCTGTCCCTGTTTTGGTGCGCGATGTGCCCAACGAGGCGGCTGCGGCCATGGCCTTGATTGAAAACATGCAACGCGAGGACCTCAATCCTTTGGAGGAAGCCCAAGGTCTGCAACGCTTGATCAAAGAGTTTGGACTCACTCACGAAGCTGCGGCGCAAGCCGTGGGCCGTTCGCGCAGTGCAGGCAGCAACCTGTTGCGCCTGCTCAACTTGGCCGAACCTGTGCAGGCCATGCTGATGGCGGGCGACTTGGACATGGGTCACGCACGCGCGCTGTTGTCCCTCGAAAAAGCGACACAAATTACAGCAGCCAACCAGATTACAGCCCGCAAGATGTCTGTGCGAGAGGCCGAAAGCCTGGTTAAAAAACTGGGCGCTGAATTCAATTTGGTGACGCAAAAGCCCAAAAAAGAAAAGTCCCGCGACATTCGCCGCATCGAAGAAGAGTTGTCGGATCTGCTCATGGCCGAGGTCGAAGTGCGCGTGAAGAAGCGCGTCAAACGCCTGGGCCGGATGGAAGAATTGGGTGAACTGAGCATCCAGTTTGGTTCGCTGGATGAGCTGAACGGATTGATTGACAAGCTCCGCGGCTAAAGGCAATGCCCACAACCGTTCAAAAATGGTCAAAAAAACTCTGGCGAAGCCTATTTCGCCAAGGCGGTTTTTTACGTCTAGAGATGCTCACCATCTATTTGATGTTGGTGTGCTTGACCACGTTTTTTGGGTTTTTATTCACGCCCGTTGACACTGTGGCGCGCGCCAATTTGGTGGTTTTGGTGTTGTCCTTGTGTTTGATTGCGGTGGTTCGCGTCCGGGCCATCTTTTCGCATCTGGTGCACACCGTCACCGCCTTGACGGCGCTGCTGACGATTTACACCGCCATGCAAATGGGCGGCATCAACTCAACCGCCGTCATTTGGCTCAATGTGCTTTCCGTGCCTGTGTTGTTGATGCTCGGGCGTACTGCCACTTTGGTGTGGATTGGCATCATGTTGATGTCGATTTTGGGTTTAACCTGGATGACGTGGATGGGGTGGGTTGGCAGTCGCGTTGAGGCCTCGTCATCGGTGGTGACGTGGGCTTTTTTAAACCATGTCCTGGCGCTTTTGAACCTCATGATGGGCGTTCGCATTTACGAGTACTTGCACAATGAGCAGTTGCGCAAACTCAACCTCCGTAATGACGAGCTTGAGGCTACCCACGCGGCGCTGATTCGTGCACAAGTCCATAAAGACGAATTTGTTGCAACGGTCAGCCACGAGTTGCGCACCCCGATGAATGTGATTTTGGGCTTCAATGGCGTTTTGCAACGCGAGTTGTCAGATCAACCAGAGCCATTGGCGGTGGTTGGCCACATACGCCGATCCACCGAACACCTGCTTCAGGTGGTCAATGACATCCTGGACTTTTCTCAGCTGCAGGCGGGTAAGCTGCATTTGAACCGAATGGACTTTGTCCTCAAGTCCTTGCTGGATGAGCTGCAGCAACGCCACGCAGAGAAAGCCAAAGCCAAAGGCATCACGTTGCGCTTGGCCCTGGATGCGGCATTGCCATTGCGCGTCCATGGTGATCGCCAGCGCTTGCTTCAGATTCTGAACAACCTGGTGGACAACGCCATCAAATTTACAGACCGTGGCGCGGTGAATGTGGGGGTGATGGTGCAGGGCGACAGCTTGGTTTTTGAGGTGCAGGACTCGGGCCGTGGCATCCCCTTTGAGCGGCAGGCGCATATTTTTAGACGCTTTGAACATGCGGATTTACAGACCAATCGGGCATACGGCGGCACGGGTTTGGGTTTGACTTTGTGTGAGCAATTGGTGACCTTGCATGGCGGACACATTGGAATCGACAGCCTTGAAGGACGTGGCGCACGCTTTTGGTTCGACATCCCCTTGCAAGAAGCGCAAGAGACGGACCCCGATGGCGGTTTGGATGACGATTTTTTGGTGAACGAGCCACTCAGTATCTTGGTGGTGGACGATAACAAAGTGAACCTGCTGGTGGCGCAATTGCAGTTGCAAAAATGTTGGCCCAACGCCAGCATCACCACGGCAGACAGTGGCGCCCAAGCCTTGATTTTGTTGGACCAACAAGTGTTTGATGTGGCCTTGATTGACATGTTCATGCCAGACATGGACGGCACGCAAGTGGCACGGCAAATCCGTCAACACTTTCCCGCCATGGTGACCCGCATGCCTATTTTGGCCCTGACAGCCAACACGAATCCGGTAGATCGAGAACGCTGTTTGGCTGCAGGCATGCAAGAGGTCTTGCACAAACCCATGGACACCGTGGCACTGGTGGCGGCTGTTGGGCGGCATGTTCGCCGCGCTCGAAGGGGCCCGTTGTGAGCCTCATGGGTCAGATCAGGCAAAGGGCGGCAAGCCTGGCCGTGCACACGGGCACTTCGCTGGGTGCGGCTGTCTTGTTTTATTCGGCGTGGATGACGGGGGGCGTTTATTCACCTCTGCTGGCTTGGTTGTTGATCTTGCCGTTGACGCCTTTTTATGTGCTTCACCGCAGGGCCGGTATGCTTTGGATGTGGGTGGTGTTGGCCATGCAGTTGGTCATGGCGCTGTCCAACCAGCTGGCTTGGATTGACATACCTGAGACGGGCATGGGGCTTGTCCCGACGTCTTTTTTGACATACAGCTTGGTCACATGCATGCTGATTTTGGTGCCCTTGGACTATGACCACCTTTACCGCCAAGCGTTGGAAGAAAGTCGCAAACACCAGCGCGAGCTGGAGGTCAAACGCGAAGAGCTAGAGCACATGTCGGCCATGCGCGAACATTTCATTGCCACTGTGAGCCATGAATTGCGCACGCCCATGAATGCGATCCTGGGGTTCAATGCCTTGCTGTTGTCGCGCGTGCAGGACAAGCCCGAAGCCCTCAAGGTACTCAACCACACCCGCCAGTCTGCAGATCACCTGATGACCGTGATCAATGACATTTTGGATTATTCGCAGCTGCAGACCGGGCAATTGGTCATCCAACCCGAAACTGTTGCGCTCCGATCTGTGGCGGAGCAAGCGTTTGAGCTGTTCAAGCCGCGCGTTGACAGCACATGCCTGAACTACCGATTGGTATTGGATCAAAACTTGCCGTCTTGGGTTATCACCGATCGACACCGCCTGATGCAGGTGCTGGTCAATTTGCTGGGCAATGCGCTCAAGTTCACGCACCAAGGTTCGGTGGTGTTGCGGGTAGATTGGACTGATGCCGGGGTTGTGTTTTCTGTGCAAGACACCGGCATTGGCATTGCCAAAGACCGGCAAGATCAAATTTTCAAACGTTTTGCCCAAGCTGAGAACGACACACAAGCCTTGTACGGCGGCAATGGTTTGGGTTTGGCGACTTCGCAAAAAGTGGCGCAACTTTTGGGTGGTGAAATCGGTTTTGAAAGCGAACCTGGACAAGGCTCACGGTTTTGGCTTCGCTTGCCATTAACGGCAGCACCAGCACCTGCCAAGTCCGCAGAGCAACAGCAGCTGCCGTTGCAAAGCGTAGAAACGGCGTGGACCTTTTTGGTGGCCGATGACCATCCGGTCAATCGTTTGTTGCTCAAAAAGGTGCTGCAAAACGCGTGGCCTCAAAGCGCTGTCCTTGAAGCTGTGGATGGACAAAAGACGCTGGATGTTTTGCGCCAGTATCCCGTTGATCTGGTTTTCATGGACATGGTCATGCCTGTCATGGATGGCATCGAAGCCACAGCCCTCATCCGACAAAATGTTGCGAATCGCATCGCTCATGTCCCCGTTTTTGGCTTGACGGCCAATGTCAATTCTTTGGATTTGGGGCGATTCAAGGCCGCAGGCCTGAATGACGTGATGCTCAAGCCTTTTGAACCTGTTGAGTTGTGCCAACGCGTGGAAAACTTGTTGTTGGCGAGAGGGGATGTTTCATGAGCCGCCTTTGGCGAGATTTTTCGGTGTCCACAGGGGTGGCTGGTTTTGTGGCCGTGTTGGTGGGGTTCACCAGTTCTGCAGCGATCGTTTTTTCGGCCGCGCAAGCCTTGGGGGCCACGCCGGAACAAATGGTCTCCTGGATGTGGGCCTTGGGCATTGGTATGGGCGTGACCAGTTTGGGTTTGAGCCTGTGGTACCGGCAGCCGGTTTTGACGGCTTGGTCCACCCCGGGTGCGGCGGTGTTGGCCGTGAGCCAAGGCGTGAGCTTGCCTGAGGCCACGGGGGCTTTCATGGTGTGCGCGTTGCTGATCATGCTGGCGGGTTACAGCGGCTGGTTTGAACGCTTGATGTCGAAAATCCCCTTGGCTTTGGCCAGCGCTTTGTTGGCCGGGGTCTTGGCCCGTTTTGCGCTGGATGCCGTGGGCGCTGTGGCACATGCGCCTGTGTTGGTGTTGGCCATGACCCTGAGTTATCTGTTGGGTCGGCGCTGGTGGCCGCGTTGGTCTGTGCCCGTGGTGTTGCTGGTGGGCATGGCGGTGGCGGCATTACAAGGCCAATTGCATGTGTCCAGTGTGGTCTGGTCTTGGGGTTTGCCCGTGTGGGTGAGTCCTGCATGGAGCTGGGCAGCCATGGTCAGTGTGGCGCTCCCGCTTTTTGTGGTGACCATGGCCTCACAAAACCTGCCGGGCGTGGCTGCGCAGCGTGCTTCGGGTTTTGATATTCCGGTGTCCCCAGTGGTGGGCGTCACCGGTTTGGCCAGCTTGGTGTTGGCACCATTTGGCGGCTATGCCCTGAATTTGGCGGCAATCACGGCGGCGATCTGCATGGGCAAAGAAGCCCACGCCGACCCCAACCGCCGTTACACCGCCTCGGTCGCGGCGGGTTTGTTGTACATCGCTTTGGGCTTGGCGGGCGGCACGATCGTCAGCCTGATGGCTGCGTTTCCGCAGGCGCTTGTTTTGGCTGTGGCCGGTCTGGCTTTGTTGGGCACCATGGCTTCAGGTTTGGCTGTGGCCGTCAAAGATGAGCAGCACCGCGAAGCTGCGCTTCTCACATTTTTGGTGACCCTGTCGGGCGTGACGGTAGCCGGCGTGGGTTCGGCTTTTTGGGGCGTGGTGGTTGGCGGTTTGGCGCAGTGCTTGTGGACACGACGCCCAAGTGCGTCAAACTGAAACAGCCAACCCATCCATTCAGGCTCATGGCCATCGGGACATCCTTGAAGTTCAGGATGGGGCAAACCCGGTTGGGGGGTTGTTAGGATCGATATGTAATCCATGAAGGAAAACAGGCGAGAAGGTGGGTCGTGTACCTCAGTGGAAAACAAACAACTTTGCTGAGCCACATCATGCAGACGCTGGCCGAGCCCCATGAAGAACGGGAAATCCGTGAAATCATGGGCGACTTGGTCATGCAATTGCTGGGGGCACAGTTTTATGCCAGTTACGTCTGGCAGCCAGGATCATTGAGCTTTGCACAGGCCACCCAGATCAACATGGACCCGATGAACCTTCGGGCCTATGAAAGTTATTACCAGTTCCATGACCCCATCACACCCCTGATGCAGCGCTATCAGGTGGCTGTTCGTGCAACCGATGTGATTGCCCATGAAGACCTCAAAAAAACCGAGTTCTTCAATGACTTCTTGAATAAGGATGGTCTGTATTGGGGTGTGAATCTGTACGCATGGCACCAAGGACAAAACCTCGGCGACATGCGCATCTGGCGTGACAAGCGGCGTGAAAACTTTTCCCTTGATGAGCTGCGCCTGTTGGACATGCTGCAGCCGGCTTTCGTGACGGCATTGGCCCGGGCACAAAGGCCGAGCCAGCCCAACGAAGTGCTGCTCAATACCTTGTCGCAGCGCCTGACGCCCCGTGAGCAAGATACGGCACGCTTGGTGATGCTGGGCTTGACGGACAAGGAAATCGCGCGGAACTTGCAAATTTCAAGCACCACCGTACGCACACATTTGGAAAATGCTTTTCGCAAAGTGGGCGTCAGCAACCGTGCGGCACTGGTGCACAAGTTGAGAGTCTGATGGCACCTGCCTCCTGACTCTGCAGGATGGTTGAGCACAGATGGGTTGCCTAGCATGAAAAGAACGTCCATTCGGGCGTTTCAACATCCAAGGAGACCTTCATGAACCCCAATGCATCACGTCGACATTTTTTCAAAAGCACGGGCGCTGTATCAGCTGCTGCCATGTTGGGTGGTGTGGGCTTGACAGCCTGTGGCGGCAGCAGCGGTGTGGCGGCACTGAGTGCAGACGAACAGCTGGCCCTCACCGCCACGCAGGCTCTGGCCGCCTACAAAGCAGGCAGCTTGACCGCCACCGCTTACATCACCAACTTGATCAACCGTGCCAAATCATTGTCTGAGCTCAACGCCATGATCAGCATCGACGAAGCCGGTGCCTTGGCTGCGGCCAAACAGGTCGATGCCGACCGCGCTGCTGGCAAAACCATGGGCGCCTTGGCCGGCTTGCCGATTGTGGTCAAAGACAACATCAACACCAAGGGCATGAAAACCACGGGCGGCACGTCGTCGCTGCGCAACTTCCAGCCCAAAACCAACGCCCCTTCTGTGCAGAAACTGCTGGATGCAGGCGCCATCATTTTGGGTAAATCCAACCTGCACGAGTGGGCCTTTGGAATTACCTCTACCAACTTCACCCTGGGCATTGACCCCATCACCAAAGAAGCCAACCGCCCTGCCAAAAATCCCTATGACACCAGCCGTATTCCTGGCGGTTCATCGGGCGGTACTGCCATAGCAGTGGCCGCGCGCTTTGCGCCGGCAGGCTTGGGCACCGACACCGGTGGCTCGACACGCGTGCCCGCGTCGTTCTGCGGTATTGCGGGCTTTCGCCCCTCGGTGGGCGATGGCGCTGGCAAAGGTCGCCGCTACCCAGACACAGCAACAGACGCGTTGCCGATCAGCACCACGCGTGACACCGTGGGCCCCATGGGCCGCACCGTCGCAGACATTGCCTTGCTCGATGCGGTCATCACAGGCGGCGCAGTGCCAACTGCCAAAGCGCTCAAAGGTCTGAAGATCGGTATTCCTGCCGCCTTCTGGGCGGATCTGGATGACGGCGTGAAGACGGTGGCTGAGGCCGCCAAGAAAAAACTGGCAGAGGCGGGTGTGGTGTTTGTCGATGCTGACTTGACTGGCATCATGGCGCTCAACGATTCAATTTCTTTCCCGATTGCATTGCATGAACCCGTCGCTGCGATCCCTGCTTACTTGACTGCCAACAATGCACCCGTCACCAGCGTTGCACAGGTGCAGGCCGGATTGGCCAGCCCTGACGTGGTGGGTGCTTTTGGTGCGATTGCGGGCGATGTCTTTGCTGCAGCCTATGCCGCTGCCATGGTCCCTACAACAGGAGGACGCGCACAACTGCAAAAACTCTACAAAGACTACTTTGCTGCGCAGGGCGTGGAGTGTGTTTTGTTTCCCACGACCCTTTTGGCTGCGCCCAAGATCGATGCAGCATCTGGCTCCAGTTCAGGCAAGCTCCCCTATACCGTTGGCGGTTTGTCAAAACAAACCGCACGCGACACCTTTGGCACCTGCATCTTTCATACCGACCCTTGCACCAACGCTGGCATTCCCAGTCTGTCGATTCCTGCGGGGTTGACAGCCGCTGGGCTGCCTGTGGGCATGGAGATTGACGGCCCATTGGGCTCAGATGCCAACTTGTTGGCCATTGGCATGGGTATCGAGGCGTTGTGGGGTTCGGTCAAAGCGCCAGCGATCTGATGCCTTGACATGTGCAAGGCCTGTGACCAAGCCTTGCACATGCTTACATCGAGAAAATTTTCCCCGGGTTCATGATGTTGTGCGGGTCCAGTGCCCGCTTGATGGTGCGCATCATGTCCACCGCGCCTTCGCCGGTTTCGGTGCGCAAGAAGTCCATCTTGTGCAGGCCAATGCCGTGCTCGCCGGTGCAGGTGCCGCCTAAGCGCAGGGCGCGGCTGACCAATTGCTGGTTCAGTGCCTCAGCCGTTTCGCACTCTTGCGGGTTGTTCGGGTCGATCAAATAGCCAAAGTGGAAGTTGCCGTCGCCCACATGGCCGACCAAAAAGTACGGCAGGCCGCTGGCATCGGTTTCGGTGATGGAGTCGAGCAAGCAGTCGGCCAAGCGGCTGATGGGCACGCAGGTGTCGGTGCTGATGGCCCGGCAGCCGGGCTTGCTCTGGATGGCCGCAAAGTAGGCGTTGTGGCGTGCTGTCCACAAGCGCGTGCGCTCTTCTGGGGTGGTGGCCCATTCAAAGGCGTTGCCACCAAATTCGCTGGCGATTTCTTGGACGGTTTCGGCTTGTTCCTTTACGCCTGCAGGCGAGCCGTGGAATTCCATGAGCAGCATGGGCTCTTCACGCAGCCCCAGCTTGGCATAGGCATTGACCATGCGCACCGTGTTGTGGTCGATCAGCTCTACCCGGGCAATCGGCACGCCCAATTGAATGGTCTGGATGACCGCCCGTACCGCCGCCTCGATGCTGGGGAAAGAGCAAATGGCCGCCGAGATGGCTTCAGGCAAGGGGTACAGACGCACGGTGACCTCGGTGATCACGCCCAGCGTGCCTTCGCTGCCCACCATCAGGCGCGTCAGGTCATAACCGGCGCTCGACTTCTTGGCGCGGGTGCCGGTGCGGATGACTTCGCCCGCTGCGGTCACCACTTCCATGGCCAGCACGTTTTCGCGCATGGTGCCGTAGCGCACCGCGTTGGTGCCGCTGGCGCGGGTGGCGCTCATGCCGCCAAGGGTGGCGTCCGCGCCCGGGTCGATCGGGAAGAACAAACCGGTGGATTTGATTTCTTCGTTCAGTTGCTTGCGCGTCACGCCAGGTTGCACCGTCACCGTCAGGTCTTCGGCATTGATGGACAGCACTTTGTTCATGCGCGTCAGGTCAATGCTGATGCCGCCTTGTACGGCCAGCAAATGGCCTTCAAGCGAAGAGCCCACGCCAAATGGGATGATCGGCACCTTGTGCTCGGCGCACAGCTTGACCGCGTCGGCCACATCCTGGGTGTTCTCGGCAAACACCACGGCGGCGGGTGGCGGCACATGGGTGAAGGCAGATTCATCGCGCCCATGCTGCTCGCGGACCACCAGCGCGGTCGAGCAGTTGGTGCCAAAGCGGGCTTTGAGGGCCGTCAAAAACGCTTCGGGCACAGCACGTTGTGCGATTTCGGGGGCCAGATGGGCGGCGGTGGTGGGGGCGTTCATGGTTGTCTCCTGAGGTGGCGAGTTGAGCCCGCCATGCATGCGAAATCGCAGTTTACGCCGCAAACAATGGCCTTGCTGTCCACTGTCAGACAAGTTGTAGCCAGTTGGCCGACAATCACGCATCTTTGTAGGAGCCCACCTCTGTGGGCGATTATCCTGATCCTGCACACTTGAGTGAACATAAAAGAGAGCAAGTCCATGGGCAACCGACTCACACAAATCGCCACCCGCACCGGCGACAACGGCACCACCGGCTTGGGCAACAACCAGCGCGTGTCCAAAAACAGCTTGCGCGTGCACGCCATGGGCGAGGTGGACGAATTGAACTCGCACATCGGCCTGCTGCTGTGCGAAGACATGGCGGCTGACGTGCGAGAACTGCTGGTTGAGGTGCAACACCAGCTTTTCAACCTGGGGGGTGAGTTGTCGATTCCCGGTTTTGAATTGCTCAAAGAAGAAGCCGTGGCAGCACTTGACCAGGCCTTGGAAAAATACAACGCGCAGCTGCCCAAGTTGGAAGAATTCATCTTGCCCGCAGGCTCACGCGGCGCCTCGCAAGCCCATGTATGTCGTACCGTGGCGCGCCGTGCTGAGCGCGCCTGTGTGGCTTTGGGCAATGAAGAGGCCATCAACGAAACCCCGCGCCAGTACCTCAACCGTCTTTCAGACCTGATGTTTGTGCTAGCCCGCGTGCTCAACCGCATGAACGGCGGAGACGATGTGTACTGGAAGAGCCAGCGCATGGCGAAAGACCCTGTCGCCTAAGTGCGTGTTTTCAGGGTTTTTGGGGTGACAGTGCGATGTGCCCACTGCTACGCTGTTCCCCATGAACACCGACAAAACTGTATCGGCCCCTGCGCCCTATTTGCCTCAGATCCGGCTTTATCAAAACTGGCTGCGCGATGAACGCGGCCTAAGCTTTGCCACTTACAACGACTTGTGGCGTTGGTCGGTCACCGAGCTTGACGCATTTTGGCAAAGCATCTGGGATTACTTTGACTTTCAGTCGCCAACCCCCCATACGGCGGTGCTGGCCAACAACGTCATGCCGGGGGCCAAGTGGTTCCCCGGTGCCCAGACCAATTACGCCCACCAAGTGCTGCGACATGTGCAGCCCGCGCACGCGGCGGGGTTTTTGGCCGTCATCAGCCACAACGAAAAGGGCCTGCGCCGCGAGATGACCTGGCCCGAGCTGCGCCGCCAAGTGGCCGCCATGGCCTTGCACCTGCAAGCCCAAGGCGTTCAGCCGGGTGACCGGGTCGCTGCTTACATGCCCAACATCCCCGAGGCCATGGTGGCGTTTTTGGCCACGGCCAGCATTGGTGGCGTGTGGAGCATTTGTGCGCCGGACATGGGCACCAACGCCGTGTTGGATCGTTTCAAACAGATCGAGCCCAAAGTGCTGGTGGCCGTGGATGGCGTGAGCTATGGCGGGCGCGACTTTGACCGCATGGGCGTGGTGCAAGAGCTGCAAAACGCTTTGCCAAGCGTGCAGCATGTGGTCATCCACGAAAACTTGGGCACGCTGGATTTGGCCAATTGCGATGTGGGGGCCAGCGTGCAGATGTCGGCCATCACCGCGCGCGACGACGCGCAGGTGCAGGCCTTCGAGCCCATGTGGCTGCCCTTTGACCACCCGCTGTGGATTGTTTATTCGAGCGGCACCACGGGCTTGCCCAAACCCATCGTGCACGGCCATGGCGGCACAGTGATCGTGGCGCTGGCCAACAAGATCTTGCACAACGACATTGGCTGCAGTTACCAGTCCAACAGCTGGGGCGAGCGCTTCCATTGGTACAGCTCGACCGGATGGGTCATGTGGAACGCGCAAGTGGCCGGTTTGCTGAACGGTGTGACTTGCGTGATTTATGACGGCAACCCCGGCGGCAGCAAAGACAAACCGGACTGGGGCATTTTGTGGCGCATGGCGGCAGAAGAAAAAGTCACCTTTTTTGGTGCCGGTGCGGCTTTCTTTGCCAACTGCCAAAAGGCGGGCGTGGACATTGCCCGCTGTGGTGATTTGTCGTTGGTGCGCGCCTTGGGCACCACAGGTTCGCCCTTGTCGCCCGAAACCCAAAGCTGGGGCGTTGACCAGTTCAAGGCCATCGGTACCGATATTTGGTGGTGCAACATTTCTGGCGGCACCGACTTTGCGGGCGCCTTTGTCGGCGGTCACCGCGAACTGCCGCAAGAGCCCGGCGTCATGCAATGCCGAGAACTCGGCTGTGCGGTCGAGGCCTGGAATGAAGCCGGCGAGCCTGTTTTGGGTGAAGTGGGCGAGCTGATCTGCGCCCAGCCGATTCCATCCATGCCGCTGTACTTTTGGAATGACAAGGAAAACGCCCGCTATCTGGCGAGCTATTTCGAGATGTACCCCGCAGGCCACGGCCGCATGCCCGGTGGCGGCGATGGCCCGGCCAGCATGGGCGGTGTGTGGCGGCATGGCGACTGGTTGCGAATTGGCAATGCGCAAGGCGAGGGCGAAGGCTGCGTGATCTTTGGCCGCAGCGACGCCACCATCAACCGCTATGGCCTGCGCATGGGCACCAGCGAGCTTTACAGCGCGGTCGAAGCCCTGCCCGAAGTGATGGACTCGATGGTCGTGGACCTGGAGTACCTGGGCAAGGAAAGCTACATGCCCCTGTTTGTGGTGCTGCGGCCCGGCACAACGCTTGACGATGCGATCAAGGCCAAGCTCAACAATGCCATCAAGGTGGCGCTGAGCCCGCGCTTCATTCCAAACGACATCTTTCAGGTGGCCGAGATTCCGCGCACCCTGTCTGGCAAAAAGCAAGAACTGCCGATCAAGAAGCTCATGCTGGGCCAGCCGCTGGAAAAAGTCGTCAACAGGGATGCCATGGCCAATCCGGGGTGTCTGGATTGGTACGTGGCGCTGGCCAAGCAGCATTTGGCCAAGGCGTGATTGGGGGATGGGTTGCAGGCACCCGGATGAAGTCTGGTGCGGATAACAGCGCCAGTGAGAAATCATTCAATGAACCAGTTTTATTTGGTTTAAATTATGAAAAATCCATTGAGTGACAACAACTTAAAGAGTGCGTATCATTGAGGTATCTATTCAGATATCCATTCAATGAACGCCTCTGACGTGTTGATTTCTGCTTTGCGACGCCATAACGGCCACGTCAACAGCCCCGAGCTGCAGGCGCTGTTGGGCGTGAGCCAGCCCACGGTCTCCCGTTTGCTGGCGCACTTGTTGGCGTCAGGCCAAGTCGTCAAGGTAGGGGCTGCCCGAGCGCAGCGCTACCTCTTGCCCCGAGATGTGCCGGGGGTAGGGCGACAAGTGCTCATTCATCAGGTGCTGCCCAGCGGTGAGCTGCAAAGCTTTGGCACGCTGTACCCGCTGGTCGGAGGCGGGTTTTGGATGGAAGAAGCTGACAAGGCGCACGGGCGCAGTGCATTTCACCCCAGCCTGCCCTGGTTCTTGATGGACACTCGCCCCCAAGGTTTTCTGGGGCGGGCATTTACGCAAGCGCATGCCGAGCTGGCCTTGCCACCTCATTTGGCACATTGGACGGATGACCATATCTTGCTGGCCTTGGTGCGTGCCGGCGAAGACCTGCCCGGTAATTTGTTGTTCGGTAACGCCTCGCTCGACCGCTACTTGACCTTGCCGCCAAGCCGTAGCTGTGCCACTGCGGTAAGCGACCCCGTACAGGATTACCCCCGGCTGGCTTTGCAAGCCTTGGGCAGCGCGGCTCCCGGTTCCAGCGCTGGGGGGGAACAACCCAAGTTTGGCGCGGTGACCAACGGTGTGCCTGTGCTGGTGAAGTTTTCGCCCGCAGGCGCAGCCCCAGCTGATCAGCGCTGGCGCGATCTGCTGATTTGCGAGGCATTGGCGCTGCAAACCTTGCAAGCCGCAGGCATCGCAGCCGCGCAGACCGACATCGTGCAGGCCGGTGGCCGCGTCTTTTTGCAAAGCCGCCGATTTGACCGCACGCCCCAGGGCCGCGTGGGCATGGTTTCTCTGGAGATGTACGACGCGCACTACATTGGCATCGGTTCGCAATGGGCCGCCACCGCCATGCAAACCGGTCGCGCTGGCGCAGAAAAACTGAGCGCTGCAGACATCCAGACTCTGTGCCTACTCGACGCCTTTGGTGCCCTTATCGCCAACACCGACCGCCACCATGGCAATGTGTCGCTGTTGCTGCACCAGTATCGCTGGCAATTGGCCCCCGCTTACGACATGCTGCCCATGTATTACGCACCGGTGGCGGGCGAGTTGGTGGCTCGTGACTGGTCAAGCCAACTGCCGCGCCCCAATGCCCACACCTTGGGCGTTTGGTCGAAGGCACAGGAGTTGGCGGAGCGGTTTTGGCAAAGCGCAGCGGCGGATCAGCGAATCAGTGACGCATTCCGCGAGGTGGCGCATGTCAATGGTGGGTTGGTGCAGGGGCTTTGAGGTGCACGAATCCTGGGGGATCGGCATAAAAAAGGCGTGCCGCTTTCGCGTGCACGCCGTTTTTTAAGCAGAACCTGAAATCAGTTCTTGTGCAACTCAGCGTTCAACTCGCCCCAGCTCTTGTTGCGCGGAATGGCGTGCAAAGCGCCCGACTGTGAATCCCGGCGGAACAAGATGCCGTTTTTGCCGGACAGTTCTTTGGCTTTCATGACCGAGCCGTCGGGCATCTGCACGCGGCTACCGCCTGTGATGTAGCAACCGGCTTCAACGATGCAGTCGTCGCCCAGCGAGATGCCGATGCCGGCGTTGGCGCCCAGCAGGCAACGCTTGCCGACCTTGATGACTTCTTTGCCGCCGCCCGACAGCGTGCCCATGATGGAGGCGCCGCCGCCAATGTCGCTCGCGTCATCAACCACCACACCTGCGCTGATGCGGCCTTCGACCATGCTGGCGCCCAAGGTGCCCGCGTTGAAGTTGCAAAAGCCTTCGTGCATGACGGTGGTGCCGCTGGCCAGGTGCGCACCCAAGCGCACACGGTCGGCGTTGGCAATGCGCACGCCCGATGGGATCACGTAGTCGGTCATTTGTGGGAACTTGTCCAGGCCCTTGATCTCGAGTACGCGGCCGGTGCCACGGGCCTTCAGACGGGCGGCGGGCACATCGGCCAGCGCGCAGGGGCCAAAGTTGGTCCAGGCCACGTTGGGCAGCAGACCAAAAATGCCGGTTACGTTGGCGCCGTGCGGCAACACCAGGCGGTGGCTCAGCAGGTGCAGGCGCAGGTAGGCGTCGTGCGTGTCGGTGGGCGCGTCGGCCAAGCTTTTGATTTCGGTGCGCACGGCGACCACGGTGGCGTTGCGCACGCTGCAGGCCGCCAAGGCTTGGGCGACATCAGCGCCCAAAGCTGCGACCGCTTCGGCCAGGGTCAGGCGGGTGCTGCCGCTGGCGGCGACGTCGGCCGCCAGTTCGGGGGCCGGGAACCAGGTGTCCAGCACGGTGCCGTCAGCGGCGATGGTGGCCAGGCCCGTAGCGCGTGCGCCGGTGGTTTGGAATGTGCTCATGGTGTTGCTCCGAAAAAATGACCCGCAGTGCTTGCGGGCCGTTGGAAATCTGAAGGCGTGATTATCGCGGAAGGCGGCTTGTCACAAATTATTCACGGACCTTAAATAGACTCGGCAATTTTCAACCTTAACGATTTTCAGCGCAGGAACTGGCACCCAACACGGCGCACAACGGAGACGCTTCCCAGACCATGCCTGCTTTATTTTTCAACAACGCTCTTGCCTTGTTATCCACCAGAACCTCGGCAGGATCGTCTAACCACTTCAGGGGACTTTGGCGGCTGATGGGCCTGCTTTTGATGGCCAGTTTGCTGGGCGCCTGTATGCCGCGCCAATTGTTGGTCAACAGTGCTGCTGATGCACTCACAGCCCAAGGCCAAGCCGAGGAAGAAGACATCGGTTTGGCGCGTGAAGCCAGTGCTTTCTACCTCAAAGTGTCCGAATCTTTGCTGCGTCAAACGCCCGGACATCTGCCTTTGGCTGAATCGGTGGCCTCGGGCTTCACGCAATATGCCTACGCTTTTGTGGCTTTTGAGGCCGAAAGCTTGGCCTACACCGATGCCAAAGCCGCACAACAACTCAACGAGCGAGCAAGGCGTCTGTATTGGCGCGCGCACCGCCACGCCATGAGCGCTTTGAACCAAACGAGTCCAGGATTTTCTGCTGCCTTGGCGCAACCGCAAGCGGCGCTTTGGCCCAAGCTCCGGGCCGAACAAGTGGGCGTTGCATATTGGGCTGCGGCTTCTTGGGGGGCGTACATCGCATTGTCCAAAGACGACCCTGATGCGGTGGCCGACTTGCCTTTGGCCGTGCGACTGGCCGAACTGGCTTGGCGCACCACACCCGACCACGGTCAGGGGGCATTGACCAGTTTGATGGGCAGTTTCGAGGCCGCACGTCCGGGTGGGTCGAGCATCAAAGCCGCCGCATTTTTTGACCAAGCTTTTGCCATCAGCAAGGGCCAAAGCCCGGGTCCCTTGGTGGCCAAAGCTGAGGCCATCGCCCAAGCGGCAGGCGACAGGCCAGCTTTTGAAGCCTTGTTGAAACAAGCACTCACCGTCAGTGCCAAACGCAATGACCTGACAAGCCAAATCATGCGACAGCGTGCACGGTGGTTGCTAGACAACGCAGACGATCTTTTTTGAATGGACTTGAGCATGGGACGAACAATCGTTTGGATACACAGCAAGTGCTGGACTCAATGGCTGACTGCGGCACTGGTGGCGTTGGTTTTGGTGGGCGCACCCGCAGCGCAGGCCAATACCCAGCAATTGCGCATCGGTTCTTTGGTGCCCAAAAACTCGCTTTATCACCGCCAACTGCTTGACATCGCTGACAGCTGGCGCACGGCGCAAGGCGCAGGTGCAAGGTACGTGGTGTTCCCGGATGGTGCCCAAGGGGGCGAGGCTGAAATGGCGCGACGCATGCGCATTGGTCAGTTGCAAGGGGCTTTGTTGTCGGTGGTGGGTTTACGCGAAATCGAGCCCTCGATTGCGGCATTGCAAGCCATGCCGCTCTTGTTCCGTAATTGGGAAGAAGTGGATCACGTGCGCGAAAAAATGCGCCCAGCCATGGAAAAAAAGTTCTTGGACAAAGGCTTTGTGGTGTTGGCCTGGGGCGACGCGGGCTGGGTGCGTTTCTTCTCCAAAGAAGCAGCGTTGCGGCCTGACGATTACAAGCGCATGAAGTTTTTTGCTTGGGGCTCAGAACCTGACCAGCAAAACATCATGAAAAGCCTGGGCTACACGCCCGTGCCGCTGGAGACCACCGACATCTTGCCCGCCATTCAGACAGGCATGATCAATGTGGTGCCCTCGACGCCCTACTTTGCTTTGGCGACCCAGGTCTACAACTCTGCGCCCCACATGCTGGAGATCAATTGGGCCCCGATTGTGGGGGCTTTGGTGGTGACCCGCAAGGCATGGGAAGGCATGTCGCCCGAGGTTCAAAAAGCGGTACGCGCTGCCAGTGACAAGGCGGGGGCAGAAATCCGCACCAAGGCCCGGCAAGAGGTCGAAGAAGCGGTGGATGCGATGAAAAAGCGCGGCCTCACAGTCAACAAACCGAATGCCGCGCAAATGAAGGAATGGAACGACTTGGCCGAAAAACTCTACCCCCGCATTCGCGGCACCATGGTGCCAGCCGAAACTTTTGACGAGGTGATGGGTCATTTGAAAACCTTTCGCGCAGGTCAAGCCAAGTGACGCTCGATAAAGCGATCCAGACACGGACTGAAGACGCACGCCAAACCTCATGGGCCATCGATGAATGGCTGTCGTCAGCTGCTTTGGCGCTGATGGTGTTGATCCCGGTCATCGAAATTGTGATGCGCCCGTGGATGGGGCGCGGGATTGAAAACGCCCCAGTGCTGGTGCAACACTTGGGCTTGGTGCTGACCATGTGGGGGGCTTTGGCGGCCGAGCGGCATGGCCACTTGACCACGCTGGGCGGCAGTGTACGAACCGGCGGTCAATACGCGAGCAACGAAGCCAAGCACTGGGCTTTGGTGTTCGCCTACGGCCTATCGGCCTTGGTCTGCGGCATGTTGGCCATGAGCAGTTGGCGCTTGGTGGACAGTGAACGCGAGGCCGCCCAAGTACTGGCCTATGGCATGCCGATTTGGTGGGTGCAGGCCAGCATGCCTCTGGGCTTTGCTCTGTTGGGCACCAAGCTGGGCATGCGCTGTGCACGCATTGCATCAGCATGGCCGTTGAAGTGGTTTGGGGGTGTGGCGCTGATGCTGTTGGGGGCCGCAGGGGCGGCACAGTTTGACAGCACGGCCCTGCCTCTTTGGCCAGCGCTCATGCTCTTGTTGGTGGCCTTGATTGCAGGTGCGCCCATTTTTGCAGTGCTTGGTGGTTTGGCTTTGGCGCTGTTTTGGCAAGACGGCATGCCTTTGGCGTCTGTGTCTTTGTCGCATTACCAAATCACCGTGAATCCGTCCTTGCCCGCGCTGCCTTTGTTCACTTTGGCGGGCTTGGTGTTTGCGCGCACGGGGGCAGCCCAAAGATTGGGTACTTTGTTTGTGGCCCTGTTGGGCCAAGGCGCCAAGGGAACGGTGATAGCGACCGCCTTGTTGTGCTCGTGTTTCACGGCATTTACCGGGGGCAGTGGGGTGACGATTTTGGCCTTGGGCGGTTTGCTGTTGCCGTTGTTGATGAAGGCGGGGTATCCTGAAAAACGGGGCATTGGCTTGGTGACCAGCGCCAGTGCACTGGGCGTCTTATTGGCACCGTCGGTACCGCTCATCATGTACGCCATCATTGCCCGCGTCCCCATCAACACCATGTTTTTGGCGGGCTTGCTGCCGGCGTTGGTCATGGTGGCGTTTTTGTTGGTGTTTGGCGGCTATTTGCGCCGACCCGGCAGCGAACGCCATGCTGTCATCGATCCCGTTGCAACCACGCTGTTGTCTGCGCGGCCTTTGGTTTGGCCATCAGTCTGGGCCGCCAAATGGGAAATATTAGCCCCTGTGGTGGCCATTGGCTCCTTGGTCAGTGGCTTGGCCACGCCCACCGAAAGCGCGGCCGTCACTGCGCTCTATGCCATCTTGACCCAAGCATGGGGACACCGCGAATTGGGTTGGCGCTTGCTCGGCAAATGCTTGAGCGAATCGGCCCAGATCATAGGTGGTGTGTTGTTGATTTTGGGCATGGCTTTGGCGCTGACCAACTTTTTGATTGACGCGGGTATTCCAGATGCCGCCATTGAAGCCGTGCAAACCGCCATCCCCAACAAGTTCTTGTTCTTGTTGGCCTTGACAGCGTTCTTGCTGTTGGCTGGTGCACTCATGGAAATATATGCGGCCATCGTGGTCTTGGTGCCCTTGTTGTTACCAGTGGCCATGAGTTATGGCATCCATCCGGTGCACTTCGGCATCATCTTCTTGGCCGCTATGGAGATGGGCTTTTTGTGCCCACCTTCTGGCATGAACATTTACTTTTCATCGGCCATGTTCAAAAAGCCGGTGAGCGAAGTGGCCGTGGCCGTCTTGCCTGCATTGTTTGCAATCTTCTTGGGCACATTGGCCATTGCCTTGGTCCCGTGGCTGGCCACGGGCTTGCCTGAGCTTCTCGGCGTTTCGGTTTGACCGCTGATTCAGTTGCGAGGTTTGATGAACTTGACGGTGCGCCCTTGGCTTGTGCGCTCCCAACGATCAGTAGCTTGCTCAATGCTGTGCTAATGAGGGATCAGCAAAGCATTTGTCCCAGCAACTGAGCGCTGAAAATCCCACCTTGATGAACTTTTAAAATTGGTCGCTTTGCGGGACAACACAAAACGAATCAAGATGGCTTGAATTAAAAACAAGCACTTTGGCCGCATTTTTTTGTTGCCTTTGCATTATCCAAACTCTAACTTCGCCAAAAACAGACGGCGTTCAGGCCTGATTCGGCGAAGATCACACCCATATGAACACCCCTACCACCTTAGACGCTGCCCAAGTCGCGCACCTGCGCAGCTGGGAAGGCCGCAGCGAAACGCTGACCGACGAGATCGCGGCTGCCCCATTGCGTGGCCAAAGCGCCCTGCTTGACCGTGACGACGCACGCCAAGCCGCGTGCAGCGAAGTGCCGCCGCTGTGGCATTGGCTGTACTTTTTACCGCAGGCCCCGCAAAGCCAGATCGGGCCTGACGGCCACCCCTTGCGTGGTGGTTTTTTACCGCCCGTGCCGTTGCCGCGCCGCATGTGGGCCGGGGGCCGTTTGCAGTGGCAAAGCAACCCGCTGCGGGTGGGCGATGCCGCGCAAAAGCAGTCGCGCATCGCTTCGGTCAAGCACAAGTCCGGCCGCACGGGCGACCTGCTCTTTGTTGAGGTCGAACACGCTTTCAGCAATGCCCAGGGCCTGTGCCTGACCGAAACACACGACATCGTTTACCGCGCTGCGGCCGTGCCTGGTGCCCCTGAAGTGCCGCCCACTGCTGCTGAGACTGGCGCGCCTTGGCAGCGCGAGTTCGTGCCCGACCCGGTGTCTTTGTTCCGTTATTCGGCGCTCACCTTCAACGGCCACCGCATCCACTACGACCGCAGCTACGTCACGCAAGAAGAAGGCTACCCCGGCCTCATCGTGCACGGCCCGCTGATTGCTACTTTGTTGGTGGATCTGGTGCGCAGGCAAGTGCCCGGTGCGAACTTGGCCTCGTTCCAGTTTCGCGCTGTGCGCCCCACGTTTGACCTGCACCCCTTCCGGCTGAATGGCCGACCTTCTGCCGACGGCAAGACGATTGAGCTGTGGGCCTGCGACCACGAAGGCTGGCTCACCATGCAGGCGCAAGCCACCTTGGCCTGACATTTTTACCGCTACAAAAACCATGCAAACCACCCCCGACCAATACCAAGACATCCGCGACGCGGTACGCGCCCTGTGCGCCCAGTTCCCTGACGAGTACCACCGCAAGGTGGACGAAAAACGCGGCTACCCCGAAGAGTTTGTCGATGCGCTCACCAAAGCCGGTTGGATGGCCGCGCTGATTCCGCAGCAATATGGCGGCTCGGGTCTGTCCATGGCCGAAGCCTCGGTGATCATGGAGGAGATCAACCGCTCGGGCGGCAACTCTGGCGCCTGCCACGGCCAGATGTACGTGATGAATTCCATCGTGCGCAGCGGGTCTGAAGCGCAAAAGAACACGCTATTGCCCAAGATCGCCACCGGCGAGTTGCGCATCCAGTCCATGGGCGTGACCGAGCCCACCACCGGATCGGACACCACCAAGCTCAAAACCACCGCCGTCAAGAAAGACGGTCGCTGGGTCATCAACGGCCAAAAGGTCTGG
>JBIKKE010000149.1:0-6786 GCA_044360575.1 Limnohabitans sp.
CAGCTTGCATCGGCCGTTTTGCCCGACGATGTCGCAGCTCAGTTTCCCGCCCTGCTTCACCCTCTGATGGGCTTGGCGCACCAGCGCTTGGTGGAATACCAAGGCCCCGCTTATGCCCGCTTGTATGTGCAGCGCCTGCAAGGCTTGCTGGCCGCAGAAGCTGTTGGGGCACCCAACGACAACACACACCCCGTAACCGCCGAGGCCACCCGTTGGCTGGCCCTGTGGATGGCCTTTGACGACATCATCCGCGTGGCCGATCTGAAAAGCCGCGCCAGTCGCTGGGACCGCGTGACGCAGGAAGTCAAAGCCAAAGAAGGCGATGTGCTCAAGGTGTACGACCACTTCAAACCCGGCGTGCCCGAGCTGGCCGCCCTGTTGCCGCAAGGCTTGGCCAACCGGCTGCTGCGCTGGGACCGCGCCCGCGTGGCCAATGGCAAAGCGCCTTGGTCCATGCCGATCAAGGTGGCGCGCCACGCGCTGTGGGGCATGGCCAGCTTGCGCTTTTTGGCCAGCTTGCGTGTGCTGCGGCCACTGGGCAGCCGCTACGCCACAGAACAAGCCCTGATCGAAGAGTGGCTGGGCGCTATCGAGGCCGCCACACGCCTATCACCCGCGCTGGGTTTGGAGTTGGCGCGTTGTGGGCAACTGATCAAAGGTTATGGCAGCACCAACGAGCGCGGCAAAGACAACCTGCTGCACATCTTGCGCCATGTCTGTGGCTCTGCATCTGCCGTGCCGTTGGCTGAGCAAGCCGCTGCCGTGGCCCGCATCCGACAAGCGGCTCTGCAAGACGAAGCGGGCCAGGCACTTGACCAAGCCTTGCTGCAACACGGCGCACCAGCGCGCCCGGTCAAGGAACAACCCGTGCTGTGGATGAAAAATCCCAGGCTGCAAAAATCTTAAGGGAGCAACAGGCTCAAACCCCGGCCAGCTCGCGCAAGGCTTGGGGGTTGGGCAAGCCCAGCACGCGACCACCTCCGCTGATGAGGCGGCGCTCGCGCAGGTGACGCAGCACGCGTGAGAAAGTTTCTGGGGCGATGCCCAGTTGGGCGGCAATCGTGCGCTTGCGTTCGGTCAGCTTCACAGCCAAGCCCCCCAGAAGCTCGTCGGGTTGGGCATGGCGCAACAGCCATTCGGCACAACGTGCATCGGCGTCTTTGGCAAGGCGGCTCACGCCTATTTCAGTTTGTTGACGTTGAGAACGCGCCATGTCCATGAGCAGGTTTTGCGAGTCCTCAGGCAACGCCTCCACTTGGGCCACAAAGTCCTGCACAGGCACGTTTTGCAACTGCACATCGGTTTCGGCCAACGCATCGACCACATGCGGCAGACCCAGCAGACCCGAAGCGGCCTCCAGCCAGAAAGGGCCCTCCACCGCGCCCAATTGATGGGCCATGACACCATCGACCATCACCCCCAAGACCACCCGACCCTGCAAAATGTGCAGGAGGTTTTCCACCGGGTCTCCCCGGTGCAGCAAGACAGTACCCGCCGTCAGCGCAAGGGGCTCAGAGGCCATAGCGGCGGCAGAAAAAGCGGTGTGGGGCAAAGTGTCGTCCAACATGATGGACCCGAATGTGCCAGAGCACAGGGCCTGCCGGTTTGACACACATCAATCAGATCACCAAGATCGCCCTGAAATCGTTCACATTGGTGTGCGTGGGCCCGGTGATGACCAGGTCGCCCAGTGGCTCAAAAAAGCCGTAGGCGTCGTTGCGCTGCAAATGATCGGCCACTTTGTGCCCCAGCACTTCAGCGCGCGCCAGCGTATCGGGCGCCACCAGCGCCCCGGCGTTGTCTTCGATGCCATCGATGCCATCGGTGTCGGCCGCCAGCGCCCAAACGCCACTCTGGCCTTGCAAAGCCTCCGCCAAGCCCATACAAAACTCCCCCTCACGCCCACCGCGCCCGCGTGGCGTGCCCGCAGGCTGGGGCTTGATGGTCACCGTGGTTTCACCGCCGCTCAAAATCACGCAGGGCTTGGTGAACGGCCCCAGGCCCTTGGCCGCTGCACGGGCCAGCGCCGCGTGCACCTTGGCCACCTCGCGCGACTCCCCCTCGATCTCGTCACTCAGGATGTAGGCGTTCAACCCCATTTCACGCGCTGCGACGGCTGCGGCCTCGAGCGACTGTTGGGGCGTGGCGATCATGTGCACACTGTGGCCTGCAAACACGGGCGAGCCGGGTTTGGGTGTTTCCCAAACGCCCGACTGCAAAGCATGCAGCACCGAATCGGGCACGCTGATCGCATAGCGCTTGAGGATGGCCAGCGCATCGGCGCAGGTGCTGGCATCCGGCACGGTAGGGCCGCTGGCAATGATGGACGGGTCGTCGCCCGGCACATCGCTGATGGTCAGCGTGACCACCCGCGCAGGAGCACAAGCGGCCGCCAAGCGACCGCCTTTGATGCGCGACAGGTGTTTGCGCAGGCAGTTCATTTCAGAAATATTGGCCCCGCTGGCGAGCAGTTGACGGTTGATGTCTTGCTTGAGCTGCAAGCTGATGCCGTCGGCTGGCAAAGTCAACAACGACGAGCCGCCGCCCGAAATCAGGCACAGCACCAGATCGTCGGCTGTCAGGCCTTGCGTGAGTTCCAAAATGCGTTCTGCCGCTTGCAGCCCCGCCGCATCGGGCACCGGGTGCGAGGCCTCGACCACTTCAATGCGTTCAGGCAATCCTGCCGGACGAGGCGGTGTGTGGCCATAGCGCGTGACCACCAGGCCCGACAGTGGCGCATCCGCTGGCCAAAGGGCCTCGACCGCCTGCGCCATCGCACCCCCCGCCTTGCCAGCGCCCAGCACCAAAGTACGGCCCTTGGCAGGATCTGGCGGGGTAGGCAAATGGGCTGAGGTGTTGTGCAGCGGAAGCGCACGTTGCACCGCCACATCGTAGAGGTGGCGCAGCACGGTTTTGGGATCGGTCATGGGCGTATCGGCTCAGTCTAAGAAAACCCAAGGATAAAGGGTTTCGCTTTGGCCAAAATGATGCCCATGGACCGCCGCACCTTCAATCTGCTGTGATCTTGGCATCCTGGATCACGCGACCCCAATAGGCCAGCTCCTTGCGGGTGTAGTCGCCCAACTGTGCCGGCCCCATGTGCTCGATCAGGGTGCCCGCATCTTCGGCACGCTTTCTCAAATCCGGTGAGGTCAGGATCTTGGCGATCTCGGTGTTGAGCAGTTGCACCACCTCGTTAGGCGTGCCAGCAGGCGCATACAGGGCAAACCAAGAATCAAGCGTGAAATCCTTGAGGTCTACCTCACGGGTTGTGGGCACCTGAGGCAATGAACTCAGGCGTGTGGCGCTGGTGACTGCCACACCTTTGAGCTTGTCGGCCTTGATGTGTTGAACCACCGAGGCCGGCGTGGTGATGAAGAGGTCAACTTGGCCACCCAGCAAATCCTGCACCGCCGGTCCAGCGCCCTTGTAAGGCACATGGGTGATGGAGGTGCCTGTCATCTGCTTGAAGAGTTCAGCCGCAATGTGCTGAATCGAGCCATTGCCCGAGGAAGCATAGTTGAGTTTTCCCGGATTGGCCTTGGCGAAGGCGATCAGATCGCGCATGTTGTTCACAGGCAAGTTGCCTCGGATCGCAAACAATTGAGGCGCGCGGGTGAGCAAGGAAACAGGTGCGAAATCCTTGATCGGATCCCAGCCCGTCTTGCTGAACAAATGCGGATTGCCCACCTGGAAGCCGCTGTAGGCCAGCAGCAAGGTGTAGCCATCAGGCTTGGCTTTGGCCACGATCTGGTTGCCGATGTTGCCGGAAGCACCGGGCTTGTTGTCCACCACCACTGGCTGGCCCAGAGCGCGAGACAAGGGCTCAGCGATCAGCCGCGCCGTGAAATCGGTGGTACCGCCGGGCGCACTGGGCACCACGATGGTGATGGGCCTGTCCGGGAACTTGCCCTGGGCGAGTGCGTTGTGCCCACAAAGCAGGGCCACCACGGCTCCTGCTGCGCTCATGATCCATTGACGTTTTTGCATGTTTGTCTCCTTGGGTAAAAAACTTGGAACAGAAAAGGGTGGAATACAAGCTGACGGTCGTCCCTCAATCGGTCGCCCGCAGCCACCGGGTCAGCGCGGCTGTCACGGCATCCGGCTGTTCGATCGTCGAGAGGTGGCCGCAGGACTCGATCACCTCCAACTGCGCGCCGGGAACACAAGCCGCCATGGCTTCGTGATCGGCCAGCGGCGTGACCGGGTCCTGCCGGCCGCACATCACCAATGTGGGCATGCGCATTTGCGCCAAATCGGCGTGTGAATCGGGCCTGCCCAGCATGGCCGTCTGCTGGTTGAATTGGCCGAGCGCACCCACACTGCGCGCCATGTCGGCCATCAGTTCGGCCAGCGTTGTATTGCCAACATGGGCGGGTAACAACCAGCGTGCGGGCAATTCGGGGATGAGGGCCTCAATGCCCCCCTGCTGCACCGTCGCGATGTCCTTGTGTCGGCCTTCACGGCGCTGCGGGTGATCGGCCACTGCGGTGGTGTCGATGAGCACCAAGCGCTCGAGCCGTGGCAGCGCACAGCGGATCGCCTCGAAAGCGGCATAACCGCCCAACGAGAGGCCAATCCAGGTGAACCGCTCCGGCATCGCCGACAGCACCTGCTGGGCCATACCCGCCATTGAATCGTGATCGCGAAAGACGAACACGCTGCAGTCATAGGCCGACTCAAGCGCTGCCAGCTGATGCGCATAGAGCCGCTCGTCCGTCATGTGGGCGCAGGCAAATGCCAGTGCGGGTCGTCGGTTCATGGCTGTCTCACTTTCCAGGGGTTGCTCATGCCAGCACGGAGAGCTCTATCAAATTGAAGTCCGGGTCACGCACATAGACCGAGCGGATTTTTTGTGTGGCCCCTGTGCGCATCACCGGACCTTCCAGGATCGGCCAGTTGCAGGCCTGCAGCCTTGCCACCACTTCTTCGAGTGGCACATTCACGATGAAGCACAGATCGAGTGCCCCAGGCACAGGCAAATGGGCTTTGGGCTCGAACTCCTTGCCCTGCACATGCAGGTTGATCTTCTGGTTGCCAAACTTGAAGGCGCGGCGCTCGACCGGCGGCGTGCCACCCACGAAGCTCTCCAATTGCATGCCGAGAACCCGCGTGTAGAAATCCACGCAGGCCGCTTCGCGCGCTGTGGTCAGCACCAGGTGGTCAAGATGGTCGATCATGAGAACTCCTTTTCAATTCAGCCACCGAAGGTGGCGCGGGGTGCAGGTCGGTGATCAGGCCACTCTTCGCTACCTGCCCAGGGACTTCGCGACCGACGATGCCAGGCAGTTGGCGGGCAATCGGCAGCAAGCGCTGCAGGTTGATACCTGTGTCGCAACCCATGGCATCCAACATGTGGATGGCGTCTTCGCTGCAGATGTTGCCGCTGGCACCGGGCGCATAGGGGCAACCGCCCAGCCCGCCGAGCGAGCCATCGAAACGGTCAATGCCTGACTGCACCGCCGCCAACACGTTCGCCAGGCCCATGCCCCGGGTGTTGTGGAAGTGCAGCGTCAGCTGCAGGTCGGGGAAGCGCTGCTGCAAAACCTCGCACATGACGGCCACCTGGCGCGGCTGCGCCATGCCGGTGGTGTCGCAAATGGTCAAACCACGCACCCCCAGATCGGCAAAGCGCTGCGACCACTGCAGCACCTCGGCCTGCGGCACATCGCCCTCCATCGGACAACCAAAGCAGGCCGACAGGGACACATTGATCGGCACCTGCGCGCCAAAGCGTTCGATCACCTCGCGCAAGGCAGCGAAGCTGTGCTCACGCGGCATGCGCAGGTTGGCCAGGTTGTGCGTCTCCGAGGTGGACATCACCAGGTTGAACTCGTCGGGCTTGACATCCATCGCCCGCTCGACGCCGCGCAGGTTGGGCACCAGCACGGTGTATTCGACCCCTGGCACCCGCTGGATGCGGCCCATCACCTCTTCTGCGTCGCGCAGCATCGGGATCGCCTTGGCCGAGGTGAAGGAGGTCACCTCGATCTTGGCGTAGCCACACTGGCTCAGGCCATCGATCAGGGCGATCTTGGCCTCGGTGGGCACGAATTCGGGCTCCATCTGGAAGCCGTCACGGGTCACCACCTCGTTGAAATGAATCCGCTGTGTCATGCCTGACCTCCCACAATGCCGCGCTCGCGCAGTTCGGTGATTTGCTGCGAACTCAAACCCATCTCCGCCAGGATTCGGTCCGTGTCTTGCCCCAGATTTGGCGCATTGCGCCGGTGGCTGCCCGGTGTGCGCGAGAGCTTGGGCACAACGCCCGGCACCACCAAAGTGCTGCCATCGTCCATCTGCACCTGCTGCAGCATGCCGCGTGCGGCGTAATGCGGATCGGCCGCGATGTCGGCCACGCTGTAAATTTTTCCGGCGGGCACCGAGGCCTGCTCAAGCGCCTCGAGCACCACCTCGACCGGGTGCTGCGCAGTCCAGGCCCCGATCGCGTCATCGAGCTCTTGCACCCGTGCCACACGCCCGGCGTTGTCGGCCAATGCCGGATCGTCTGCCAGATCGAGGCGCCCAATCAAGACCATGAGCCGCTTAAAAATGCTGTCGCCATTGCCCGCGATCAGGGCATAAGCACCGCCCTGGCAAAGGTAGGCGTTGGTGGGCGCGATGCCGGGCAAAGCGCTGCCCGCCGCCCCCCGCACCGCGCCAAAGGCGCTGTATTCGGGCAGCAGGCTTTCCATGCAGTTGAAGACGGCCTCGTAGAGCGCCACATCGATCACCTGCCCCTGCCCGGTGGCATGGCGGTGCTGCAGGGCCAGCAAAATGCCAATG
>JBIKKE010000151.1:0-6719 GCA_044360575.1 Limnohabitans sp.
GAAGTTGGAGAGGCTGATGATGTAGTTGCCGTGGTTTTGTGCGCACTCGGGCAAGAAGATGCCGGGGGTGCGGGTGGCACCGGTCTCGCTCAAAAAGCTCCAGGCGTCGTCGGTCACAGGCTGGTTGAGGGGCGCGCCGCGCTCTTTCCAGTCGGGGAAGAGTTCGGTCAAGGCCTTGGGGTCCATGATCGCACCGGACAAGATGTGCGCACCGGGTTCGCCGCCTTTTTCAAGGACGACCACGGAAACGTCCTTGCCTTTTTCGGCGGCCAGTTGTTTCAAGCGAATGGCCGTCGAGAGGCCACCGGGGCCACCGCCGACAACGACCACGTCGTATTCCATGGATTCGCGGGGGCCGTAAGTGCTCAGGATGTCTTCGGGGCTCATGTGCGTCTCTTCAAGTGCAAGGGGGTCAATACAAATGCCCGGACACCGTGATGTCGAAGTGGTGTCGGGCGTGTGACTCATTTTATGCGGCTCTTGGCGGCTTGGCCTGCACAATGGCGTCAACCGTTTTTGCCCTGTAGGGGTTCATTCTCAGAGGAGATGTCATGGCTTATGAAATCGATTTGTCCGGCCGCGTGGCTTTGGTCACCGGCGCTTCGGGTGGTTTGGGCGCGCAATTTGCCAAAACCTTGGCCGCCGCAGGCGCGGGCGTGGTACTGGCCAGTCGCCGAATGGAAAAACTCAAGGACCTGCGGGCCGAGATCGAGGCTGCAGGCGGGGACGCCCATGTGGTCGAGATGGATGTGACCGACCGCCACAGCATTGCAGCCGCCGTGGCGCATGCCGAAACCGAGATGGGCAGCATCGACATTTTGGTGAACAACTCGGGGGTGAGCACCACCCAACGCATCCAGGACGTGACGGAAGAAGACTACGACTTCATCATGAACACCAATGTGCGCGGTGCATTTTTTGTGGCGCAAGAGGTAGGCAAACGCATGTTGGCCCGCGCCAAGGGGGCTGCGCCGGGCAGCTTCACCGGCGGGCGCATCATCAACATTGCCTCGATGGCAGGCTTAAAAGTCTTGCCGCAAATTGGCGTGTACTGCATGAGCAAGGCCGCCGTGATTCAGATGACCAAAGCCTTTGCGGTTGAGTGGGGCAAGTTTGGCATCAACGTCAATGCTATTTGCCCTGGCTACATCGACACCGAAATCAACCACCACCACTGGCAAACCGAGCAGGGCCAAAAGCTCATCAGCATGCTGCCGCGTAAACGCGTGGGCCAGCCACAAGATCTGGACGCTTTGCTGATGCTGCTGGCCAGCGACCAGAGCCACTTCATCAATGGTGCTGTGGTGTCTGCCGACGACGGCTTTGCCGTGTGAGGGCCAGGCCATGAAGCTGGCGTTACCTGAACACAAAAAGCAAGTTTTTGAGCTGGTGATCCCCATCCGTTGGGGCGACATGGACGCCATGGGTCATGTCAACAACACGGTGTATTTCCGCTACATGGAGACGCTGCGCATCGACTGGTTTGAGGCGATCGGTTGCCAGGTCAACCCGCAAGGGCAGGGGCCCGTGATCGTGAACGCGTTTTGCAATTTCTACAAACAGTTTGAATTTCCGGGCGACATTTTGGCCAAGATGTTTGTGAGCGATCCGGGTCGCACCACCTTTGAGAGTTGGTGCACCTTGGAGCGAACCGACCAGCCCGGGGTGATTTTTGCCGCAGGCGGGGCAACCACAATTTGGGTGGATTTCCCGAACCAAAATGCGGTAACCCTACCCGACTGGGTGCGGGCTTTGGTCAGCGATTGAGCGTTTTTTTTGTAGGAGCGCACCCCCGTGCGCGAAAACCTTAAGCTGCCGATTGGGCGCTTGAGCCCACCGCACGCCATTGGTGGGCGTGGCTTTGCAGCCAGTCTTGCGAATGTGTGGCGCTGCCCACCTGCATGGGGTGAAAGTCTTTGCGGGTGTAAGCCCACATGGGCTTGGCCACCCGCCACACCATGCCGTGGCGACCGAACAAAAACTTGGACGCCGACCACCAGGTAGAGGGCTTGAAAAGCGTCTTGTCGTGCCACAGGTTGTTAACCGTCTGGCGAAACACGTCGGTGCTGAACTGCACCGTGACATACCAGAACCATCGCATGCGCCACTGGTGGTTACCGCCCAAGCGTTGGTAAAGGTCAAAGGCCACACATTTGTGCTCGGACTCTTCGGCCGCATGCCAACGCCACAGGGTTTTGAGAGGATCTTCGGCCTTGGCAAACCAGTCGCCGGGTTGGTCCATGCGGTCCAAAGTCAGGTCGCCAAAGATGGAGGTGTAGTGCTCAAAAGCGGCGGTGATGGCCAACTCGTGCAAGTAACCCTTGTCGCTTTTGCTGAAGAACTCTTCGCGGCCTTGTTTCAGGCGTAGCTCAGCGCGGGGGCCCCAGTGGTTGACCAAGCCTTGCTTTTCCAGGTGCGCGTTGTAGAGCGCATGCAGGTGGCGGTGCGTAGCTTCTTGACCGACAAAGCCCTTGGCAATTTGTTTGAGTTCGGCGTTTTCTGGGGTATCCGGCAGGTTCTTCGCTCCGTTTTTGACCGCGTCGATGAAAGACTGCTCTCCGACTGGAAAGCTCATGGACAGCGCGTTCGCGTAGGCCGTTAAAAAAGCGTCACCACCGTTCCAGTGGCGAGAAAAACCTTGGCTCAGGTCCACGCTAAGGCGGCGAACGGTCAATTCGGTAGGGGATGCGGGTGTGCTCATGGCGTTCTTTTCAGGTGATCAGACACAATGTGAGCATTGTTCAGGTTTTGCAAAGACCTTGCAACTCGCGATCTGCTCACATTTTTTTCGGGGGCTTTTTCATGGCCAGTGCCAAACCCAGCAAGTCATCTGCTCAGCCGCAAGCCCCAGCCGGCTTGCGTCGCCAGCCCTCGCAGGCGCGGGCACAGCAAACCATGCAAACCCTTTTTAAGGCGGCTGCTCAGATTCTGGACAAAGAAGGCGAGGCCGGTTTGACCACCAACAAGGTGGCCGCTGCAGCCGGTTTCTCGATTGGCACGCTCTACCAATACTTTCCCAGCAAAGAAGTACTGGTGCGCGCCATGGCCGCCAAAGGGCAGGGCATGGTTTTGCATGAGTTGGGACGCTACCTGAGCGAGCTGGAGAACCTGCCCAGCGTGCGCGAGTTGGATGGCCGCGAGTTGCTGGCCAAGGCCATTCGTATCTTGGTGCGGGGCTTTGCCACGGGCAAGGGCCTCAGCCAAAGCCTGATTCACCTGTGCTGGACGCTGGAAAAACCGGAAGAAACGGCCAGCGCCGTTCGACAGGTGGCCGACCGGTTAGCCATCTTTTTTGAGCGCATCAACCACCCTGCGCTGCAAGCCCCCAGCCCAGCCCAGTTGTTTGTATTGACCCGCTCGGTCATTGGTACGCTGCGCAGCGCCAGCCTGGAAAAGTCTCCTTTGCTGGGCAGTCCCGCTTTCGAAGAGGTGTTGGTGCAAATGGCCTGGGCTCTGTTGGCCCGGCCAGAGCCCCCTCAAGCCGCAGGTTTGACTTTGGGCGCACGGCCCATCAGATAAAACTCGGGGTTGGGCATCATGCCGCTGAAGCTGGCCATGCGGTTAGACAGGCCAAAGAAAGCGGTGATGGCCGCGATGTCCCAGATGTCCTCGTCGTCAAAGCCGTGCGCATGCAGGGCTGCAAAGTCGGCGTCTTCCACTTGGTCGGAGTGGTTGCAGACCTTGAGCGCGAAGTCGAGCATGGCGCGCTGGCGAGGGCTGATGTCGGCTTTGCGGTAATTGATGGCAACCTGGTCGGCCACCAGGGGTTTTTTCTCATAAATCCGCAGAATCGCACCGTGGGCCACCACGCAATACAGGCAGTGGTTGGCTGCGCTGGTGGTGGTCACGATCATCTCGCGCTCGCCCTTGGTCAGGCCGCTGGTGCGCCCCACAGACTCGGGCACCATCAGGGCGTCGTGGTACGCAAAAAACGCACGCCACTCGGCGGGGCGGCGGGCAAAGGCCAAAAACACATTGGGCACAAAACCAGCTTTTTCCTGCACTTCCAGCACTTTGGCGCGGATGTCGTCGGGCAGGTCCTTGATTTCGGGGGCGGGGTAACGGGGGCTGGTGGGCGATGTTTGGGGTGTGCTCATGGTGTCTCCTGTTGGGCCTGCCTTTGATTATGCTCAAGGCTTTTACAGGAGCCTGTCATGTCCCAAACACCTACAACTTCAGCCATTGACCAAGCCCGAGATGCCCGCCCCAACGATGCGGCCTTCCAGGCTGGCTTGACCACCCGCACCCAGGTCATGGGGCCGGCCTATGTGGAACGCGCTTTGGGTGCCGCCACCGACTACACCATGCCCATGCAAGAGTTCATCACGGCCAACGCCTGGGGCAACGTGTGGCAACGCCCTGGCCTGGACCTGAAAACCCGCAGCCTGATCACCGTGGCCATGTTGGCCGCCCAAGGCAAGCAGCATGAACTGAAAGCCCATGTGCGCGGTGCCATTCACAACGGGGCTACGCCCGAGGAGCTGCGCGAAGTGATGCTTCACGCCACCGTTTACTGCGGTTTCCCCACGGCCATCGATGCGTTTCGCAGCGTGACCGAAGTGGTTGAATCGCTGGCCTGAGGTGCCTCAGTTGGCCCGCGCCACCCAAACCGTGGCGCCTTGAGGGCCATACAGCTCGGCATGAGGAATCAAGCGAGCCAGCCTGAAAAAGTCGCCTGCCTTGAGGTGTTTGACTTCGTCGCCCACGGTCAACCAGTACTCGCCTTGCGCCACATAGGCACTCACGTCGAAAGGATGGGTGTGGGTGTCGAGTTTCAGGTTGGCGTCCCATTGGCGCACCAAGATTTCGTCAAAACCTTCGTCCATGGATTGGGCGGTGAAGGATTCCAAAGTGGGGGTGTTCATGCGCAGCTCCTGGTTATTTGCCGTTGATGGCGAGCAGTTCGACTTCAAACAGCAAAGTCGCGTTGGGGGGGATCACGCCGCCTGCGCCCCGTTCACCGTAGGCAGTGGCGGGCGGGCAGGTCAATTTGGCGCTACCGCCTACTTTCATCATTTGGACGCCCTCGGTCCAGCAGGGAATCACCCGGTTCAGGGGGAACTCTATGGCTTCATTGCGCTTGTAGGAGCTGTCAAATTCTTTGCCATCGGGCAGCGTACCCCTGTAGTGCACTTTCACTTTGTCCGAGGCTTTGGGGCTGGCCCCCGTGCCTTCTTTGAGAGCGCGGTAAACCATGCCCGAGGGCGTGAGTCTGGCGCCAGCTTCTTGGGCAGCTGCGGCCGTGACCGCGTTGGAAGCCGAGGCCGGCGAAGCGCCCAAAAGGCAAAAAGTCAGGCTGCTGAGGGTGAAAAGGGTTTTCATGGCAAGTGGGCAGGGTGGGTTGAAGTGCGTGAGCTTAGCCAAAAGAGTGTTGTTGTGCCAAAAGTCCAAGCCTTGCGGTGATGCTGCGGAACTCGGCCACCGTTTGGTCGATGATTTGCTGAGCGGTCAGAACTTCATGGACCAGGCCCGCCGATTGGCCTGCCAAGGCGGGTGCAGCGTTCATGTCGCCGCCAAAGTAAACCTGTTGAATGCCTTGAAAGGCATCGGGCCCCATGAGGCCTGCCTCATGCAGGCTTTGGGTGAAGGGCGCTTTCAGGGCGCGAATGCAAGGCGAGGACTTGGTATTGAGCATGTAAGTGCCGGTGGTGCTGGCGTCCACGATGGCTTGTTTGTAATGCGCGTGCACCGGACTCTCGGCGCAGGCCACAAAGCGCGTACCCATCTGAATGGCTTCAGCCCCCAGGGCAAATGCAGCGGCCATGCCGCGCCCGTCCACGATGCCGCCTGCAGCAATCAGGGGCAGGTCGGTTTTTTCGCGAATGGCCTGCAATAGCACCAAGGTGCTGACTTCCTCCGGGTTTTTGAAGCCGCCGCCTTCAGAGCCTTCCACCACCAAGCCATCGACGCCGACATCGGCGCACTTGAGGGCAGCCTCCAAGGTCGGCACGGCGTGGTAAACCGCGATGCCCGCCGCTTGCAGGGGTGCCACAAACTTGGCGGGGCTGCCTGCTGAGGTGGTGACAAAGCGCAGGCCCGATTCGCAGACAAAGCGCAGCATGGCATCGTCTTTCAAGAACCGAATCGGCAGGTTGACGCCAAACGGCAAACCTGTCTGGCGCATCGCCAGAATTTCACGTTGGCAGTTCTCGGTTTCACCCGAAGAAGTTTCAATGATCCCCAAACCGCCAGCGCGTGACACCGCAGAGGCCAAAGCGCTTCGGGCAATCCAGCCCATGGGCGCTTGCAAGATGGGATAACGTGCCCCGGTGTGGGCTAAAACGCGGTTCATGTCTGGGCCTTGGAGGTGAAAAATCCATGATACGGCCCTTGGCAAGTCGGTGCAGTCGCCAAGCTGTCGCAGCTTTCCCTGGGCTTTGCCTAAACTCGCAGCTTGTTCTTTGAAAGGTTTGGTCATGGCTTTGACCCTGTTTGCTTTTGACACCCCCAATGCCCGCAAGATCACTGTGGCCCTGGAAGAAATGGGCCTGAGTTACGCGGTCCAGGTGGTCGACATCACGCGCGATGAGCAATTTGCGCCTGATTTTTTGAAAATCAGTCCCAACAACAAAATTCCGGCCTTGGTCGACACCGATGGGCCCGACGGGCAAACGCAAACGGTGTTTGAGTCGGGTGCCATCCTGATTTATTTGGCTGAAAAAACCAGGCAATTTTTGCCTTCTCAAGGCGCTGCCCGTGTCGCCGCGCTCGAGTGGTTG
>JBIKKE010000152.1:0-6688 GCA_044360575.1 Limnohabitans sp.
TCTCTTGGTCGACATCGAGTTTTTCCATGAACAACTGGCGGATGCCGGTGGTTTCTTCGGCTTGCTTTTGGGCCGACTCGGCCGCGTCCATGATATTGATCTTCCAACCCGTGAGGTCAGAAGCCAGACGCACGTTTTGACCACCACGTCCAATGGCAATCGCGAGGTTTTCCTCGTCAACCACCACGTCCATGGCATGCTTTTCTTCGTCCACCACGATGGACTGGACGTTGGCCGGAGCCAAAGCGCCAATCACAAATTGGGCGGGATCTTCGCTCCACAACACAATGTCTACCCGCTCACCAGCCAATTCGTTGGTCACGGCGTTGACACGGGTGCCACGAACGCCAACGCAAGTGCCGATGGGATCAACGCGTTTGTCGTGCGACAAAACCGCGATCTTGGCGCGTGAACCAGGGTCACGGGCGCAAGTTTTGATTTCCAACAAGCCTTGCTCAATCTCGGGTACTTCTTGGCGGAAAAGTTCAATCATGAACTCAGGCGCCGATCGAGACAACAAAATTGGCGCGCCTCGCAGGGTAAGGTCCACTTCCATGATCATGGCGCGCACACGGTCACCACTGCGCAGGTTTTCCTTGGGGATCATCTCACTGCGCCTCAAGCGGCCTTCGATGCGGCCAGACTCGCAGATGATGTCGCCCTTGTCCATGCGCTTGACCGTGCCCACAAAAATCTTTTCACCGCGCGACATGAAGTCGTTGAGCAGCATTTCGCGTTCAGCGTCACGGATTTTTTGCAAAATCACTTGCTTGGCTGCCATGGCGCCAATGCGGCCAATCGGCAACGACTCGATCGATTCTTCGATGTAATCGTCCACCTCTATATCGGGGATTTGCTCTTTGGCTTCAAACAACAGAATTTCTTGCTCGGGCAGTTGCAAACCCGCTTCATCGGGGACCACATGCCAACGGCGAAAGCTCTCGTAATTGCCGCTGTCGCGGTCAACTGAGACGCGAATGTCAACTTCGCCTGTGAACAATTTTTTGGTGGCTTGGGCCAACGCTGCTTCAACGGCACCAAACACCACGTCGCGCTCAACGTTCTTTTCACGTGAGATGGCTTCGACCAACATCAACATTTCGCGATTCATGACTTAACTCTCCTGTTCTAACGGGCCAAACAAGCAGGCCCCACATACTTGATCTGAAAAATGGGCCGACCGTCAGGCTTCTTGTTTGGACTTGCGTCCTTTGAAATCCACCACGGGGGCAAGACGCGCTTCGCGCAACTCATCCAAGACAAAACCCAGCGCATTGAGTGGCGCAGGAACTCTTTTTTTGCTGACTTTTTGACCGGGCTTCACAGCAGGGGCATCGCTCCAGACGATTTGCCAGCCTTGACCGGTGGTGTCACGCTCAAGCGTGCCACGGAATTTTTTGCGCGTTGGGTTGACCATGCCCGCTGATTTGTCGCCCATCGGGGCCTTGAGGGTGATGTCGATCAACTCGCCGACAAAACGCTCAAAATCCTGCTCATTGCGCAAGGGACGATCGATACCAGGAGAGGACACCTCTAAGCGGTTGTAAGTCACTCCGTCAACTTCCAAAGCAAACTGCAACTGGCGGTTGACTTTTTCGCAGTCTTCAACGTTGATGAAAAGTTCAGAGCCAACAGTCCACGGCCAATCAATCGTGATGCGCAATAAACCGCCCGCTGTGCGGTCGATCTCGACCAGGTCATAACCCAGTCCAGTCACAGTTTCTTGAACAATTTGCTGCAATGCCACAGAGCTTCAGAATGTCAACGTTAAAAAAGAAAGACCCAAAAAAAACGGGCGGTGAAAACCCGCCCGTTTGGTCGTGAAGACAATATTCTAGCTGATAAATCGCTGTAAGTGTGTGATTTTCAAGGAAATCATGGCCATCGTGACGCCGATTGGCTCATGTCAAATTCGGAAATGCTTGCACCAGAGCCCGGGTGTATTCGTGCTTTGGATGACCTAGAACTTGGTCAGAAGCCCCCTGCTCCACAACGGTTCCAGATTTGAGAACCAACACATGGTGGGCCATGGCACGCAAGACATCGACATCATGGGTGATCAGCAAATACGCCATACCGCGTTTTTTTTGCAACGCTTGTAGCAACTCCAGTATTTGTTGTTGAACCGTCACGTCCAAAGCACTGGTGGGCTCGTCCAGCACCAAAAGTTCGGGCTCCACCACCAAAGCGCGGGCCAAAGCGATGCGTTGGCGCTGTCCGCCCGAAAATGCATGTGGATAGCGGCTGAGCACATCGGCAAAAGCATCCCCGCCCAAACCCACCTCTGCCAAGGCATCGCGGACGCGCTGCTCCATTTGAGCGTGAGTCCATTGCGGGTGATGCAAGCGCAAACCTTCGGAGACGATTTCACCGACGGTCATCCTTGGGGACAAGCTGCCATAGGGGTCCTGAAACACCACCTGTACCCTGCGGCGCAAAGCCTTGTCCAAAGAAGGATGACCTTGCCAGCTTTGCCCTGAAAACGACAACTCACCCGTAAACGGGATCAACCCCAACACCGCTTGCGCCAAGCTCGATTTGCCAGAGCCGGACTCCCCCATGACGCCTAAGGTGCTGCCTGGCGCGATCGAAAAATCAGCGCCATGCAAAGCGGTGAAATGGTGCCTTTTGAACCAGGCTTTGAATCCGGGCACCGCCATGGGGTAGCGCACCTGAAGTTGCCGCACTTGAAGGATGGGCGGCGTTGGTGTTGACGACAAATCGACCAAACCATCTCGGCTGGGATGGCTCGACAGCAAGCGTTGCGTGTAGGGGTGCTGGGGCTTGGCAAACACCGCTTGCAATTCACCCTGCTCCACGACATGCCCTTTTTCCATCACGACAACACGGTCGGCAAAATGGCGCACCAAGGCCAAATCATGTGTGATGAGCAAGACGGCCATGCCGGTTTTTTGCTGCAAATCCGCCAAAAGCTGCAGCATCTGCAGGCGCAAACTGGCGTCCAGTGCGGTGGTGGGTTCGTCTGCCAGCAGCAGTTTGGGCTCAGATGCGAGCGCCATGGCCATCATGGCGCGTTGGCGCTGGCCGCCCGACAACTGGTGCGGGTAAGCCCCAAAACGGCGTGCGGGATCATCGATTCCGGTCTCAGACAACAAATGCACGGCCCGCGCATCGGCATCACGCCGGGACAAGAGCTTTTTGAGTTGCAGCACTTCCGAGATTTGCGCGCCCACAGTCATCAAGGGGTTGAGGGCCGTCATTGGCTCCTGGAAGATCATGGCTATCTCGTCGCCACGGATGCGTTGCATCTGAGCAGGCGTTTGCGCCAGCAAGTCTTGGCCTTGCCAAAGCACGTGGCCAGACATCTCAGCAGACTCCAGCAAACGCAGCACCGAGAGCGCGGTGACCGACTTGCCTGACCCTGACTCTCCCACCAAGGCCACGCGCTCGCCAGCTTGGATGCTCAAGTTCACGCCTTGAACCACGGCTTGTCCAGCGAAGGCTATGCGCAGGTCTTGGAGCTCCAACAAAGCATTGGGGGTGCTCATGCGTCCACCTTTCGCGGGTCCAGCGCGTCACGCAAGGCATCGCCCATGAAGGTCAACAGCAGCAACGTCACTACCAACACGACAAAAGTGGAGATGGATATCCACCAAGCATCGATGTTGTTTTTACCTTGGGCCAGCAACTCTCCCAATGAAGGCGTACCCGGAGGCACGCCCAGGCCCAAAAAGTCCAGCGAGGTCAGGGCCAAAATGGCACCACTCATGCGAAACGGCAAAAAGGTGACCACCGGCGTCATGCTGTTGGGCAGCACATGCCGCCACATGATTTGCCAATGTCCCAAGCCCAGCGCCCGCGCGGACTTGACGTAATCGAGTTGCCGATTGCGCAAGAACTCGGCCCGCACATAGTCAGACAAGCCCATCCAGCCAAAAAGACTGAGCAATAAAAGCAGCAATCCCACACTGGGCTCAAACACGGCCGAGAAAATGATCAGCAAATACAACTCGGGCATGGCGCTCCAGACCTCAATGAAGCGCTGAAAAACCAGATCGGTCTTGCCGACAAAAAAGCCTTGTACTGCGCCCGTCAAGACACCCAGAAGAACGCCAAACAAGGTCAGCGCTAAGGCAAACAATACCGAAACCCTGAAACCATAGATCAACCGTGCCAGGACATCGCGACCTCGGTCATCGGTGCCGAGCAAGTTGTGCGCACTTGGCGGTGCCGGATTGGGCAAGGGAGCAAAGTAGTCGAGTGTGCTGTGGTGGTAATGGTTAGGCGCTTGCAATGCCCAGTTGCTCCCCTTGTGCAGTTGCTGCTGTATGAAAGGGTCGAGGTAATCAGCGGGGGTCTCAAAATCCCCCCCAAACACTTTTTCAGGCAAGGTTTGAACCACGGGGAAATACCACTGCCCCTCAAACCTCACGACCAATGGTTTGTCGTTGGACAACAACTCGGCACCCAAGCTCATGAAGAACAGTGCGGCAAAAATGACCAAGCTGCCAAAACCCAAGCGGTTTCGCCTGAAGCGTTGCCAAGCCCGCGCAGAGGGAGACAATTGCCGTGGTAATGCGGTGGTGTCAGCCGTGCTCATTTGTCAAATTTGACGCGAGGGTCAACCCAGAGGTAACACAGGTCACTGATCAGCTTGGTGACCAAACCGATCAGGGTGAACAAATACAAAGTGCCCAAGACCACCGGGTAGTCGCGCCGAATCACAGCCTCGTAGCTCAGCAAGCCCAGGCCATCGAGCGAAAAGAGGGTTTCGATCAGCAACGAGCCGGTGAAAAACGCGCCAATGAAGGCCGCGGGGAAACCCGTGACCAGCGGAATCAAAGCGTTGCGCATGACATGGCGGTAAAGCACACGGTTTTCGCTCAAGCCTTTAGCGCGTGCCGTCAGCACATACTGCTTGCGGATTTCTTCCAAAAATGCATTCTTGGTCAGCATGGTGATGACGGCAAACGAGCCCACCACACTGGCTGTGACGGGCAAGGCGATATGCCACAAATAGTCAACCAGCTTAGTCCCCCAGCTCAACTGCTCCCAATTGGACGAGGTCAGGCCGCGCAGCGGGAACCACTGCAGTTGCCCCCCAAAGATGACCAGCAGGGCGACGCCCAGCACAAAACCCGGAATGGCATAACCCACCAGCACCAACAAACTGGTGAGCGTGTCAAAACGCGTTCCGGCCCTGACTGCTTTGGCAATGCCCAAAGGCACCGACACGAGATAACTCAGAAAAAACGTCCACAAACCAAGGCTGATGGACACCGGCAGCTTTTCCTTGATCAAGCTCCAAACGTCTTTGGGGTAAAAAAAGCTTTTGCCCAGATCAAACTGTGCAAACTGCTTGAGCATCATCCAAAAGCGCTCCGTGGGTGGTTTGTCAAACCCGTAAAGCGTTTTGATTTCGGCGATGCGGGCGGCGTCCACGCCTTGACGACCGCGGTAGCCGCTGCCCGCGGCGGCCGCACCCTCCCCGCCCGTGTCGCGCCCCTGAAGTTGGGCCACCATTTGCTCGACCGGACCGCCGGGCACAAACTGAATCACCACAAAGGTCATCAACAAGACCCCGAACAAAGTGGGAATCATCAGCAACAGTCGTTTGAAGATATAGGCCAGCATGGGTCAGGGGGTCTTGGTAGAGACTTTGGCAGCAGGCGCTGGTGGAACAGTCGAAGACATGGCCTTGGCGTTGGGCGACCACCACACGGTAGTCACCAGTTTTTCCGGTTGGTAAAAACGCGGTAATTCAGCTGGGCGCGCAAATGCCTTGGCCCGCCAAGACACCCTGTGCACGCCACCGTACCAGTGAGGAACCACATAATGGCCATGTCGCAGAACCCGGTCTAACGCTTTCAGGCTGGTCACAAGTTCCGGCCGTGATGTGGCACTCACGGCCTTGTCGAGCAAGGCATCAACGGCCTGGTCTTTCAGTCCGATCACATTGCCAGAGCCTTCCACGTCAGCCGATCGGCTGCCGTAGCGCTCCAGCAATTCGGTGCCGGGTGCTTCGCTGCCCACAGTGCGGTTGCTGATGATGTCAAAGTCGAACACGTCCATGCGTTTTTGCAGCAATGCAAAGTCGATCACCTTGTACTGAACTTTGATGCCCAGTTTTTCAAGGTTTTTGGCAAAGGGCGTGACCACGCGGCCCATCGAGCCTGAACTGTCCAAAAACTCAATGCTGAAAGCTTGCCCCTTGGCGTTACGCAATGCGCCATCTCTGTAAGTCCATCCGGCATCTTTGAGCAAATCACGCGCTTGACGCAAATGATCACGCAAAGTCTGGCCCGAGGCCGGGTCTAATGCGGTTTGTGGCGGTTGGGGCACATCTTGCTCAAACACAGTTGCAGGCAACACGGACCGCAATGGCATCAACAAAGCCAATTCGTCAGGCCCAGGCCTGCCCTTGGCTTCAAAGTCACTGGCCACAAAAAAGCCGCGCACCCGGCTATAGGCGTTGTAGAAAAGCTGACGATTCAGCCACTCGAAATCCATGGCCAGCGCAATGGCTTGTCGCACCCGCACATCCTGAAACTTGTCTCGTCGTGTGTTGAACAAGAACCCCTGAAAGTCGCCCGCGTTGCCGTGCACCAATTCGGCCTTGATCAGATCACCGCGATCAAACGCGCGGCCTGTAAAGGCCCTGGCCCACTCCCGAGCGATGAAAGATTGCATGTAATCGAATTCGCCCGCTTTAAAGGCTTCGAGCTGA
>JBIKKE010000017.1:0-21444 GCA_044360575.1 Limnohabitans sp.
AAACCATACAAGCCAACAGATAGCGCTCCGTCTCAATCAAATTGCTGCGGTAGCGCCCCTCCCAAAGCGTACCGGTGCGCTGATGACGCAAATTGAAGTAACGCACATAGGCCCTGCCCACCGCCTGCATCATTTGCGGCAGGCCCTCGTTGGTTTCGGGCGTGAGCAACAGATGAAAGTGGTTGTCCATGATCACATAGGCATGGATGGCCACCTTAAAAGTGAGCGCGTGCTCTTGCCAAAGCGCCAGCAAACGCTCGCGATCGGCATCATCGCGCACGATGGCTTGGCGGTCATTGCCGCGCTGAATGACGTGGTGCGGGTAGCCTGCAACGGTCAGGCGGGGCTGACGGGCCATGAGAGAACTCCGAAAGTGAGAGCGCCAGTTTAATTGGGATCTGACCCCAATTAATTCATACTCAGCGGATACCGCCCGCCCATCAAGTCTTCAACCCCAAACTCCTTGAGCAGCGCCAGCAGGCGCTCGCCTGATGAACGCTTTTTCTGGCCGGTGTACTTGGCCAGAATGAGTTCGTTCTTCATCGAATGTTCCCAGCCCACCAACTCGGTCACGGTGACTTGGTAGCCCTGAGATTCGAGGTACAGGCAGCGCAGCACATTGGTCAACTGGCTGCCCACTTCGCGGGTGTGCAGGGGGTGACGCCAGAGTTCAGCCAGGGGCGTTCGTTGCAGGTTCAGCGCCTTGTTCTGGTTCAGCGCTCGGGCCAACTCGGCCTGGCAACAGGGCACCAGCACCATGAATTTGGCTTTCTTTTGCAGGCCAAAGGCGATGGCGTCGTCGGTCGCGGTGTCGCAGGCGTGCAGCGCAGTCACCACATCGATTTGCGCAGGCAGCGCATCGCTTTGCGCCGATTCGGCCACGCTCAGGTTGAGGAACTGCATGCGTTCAAAACCCAGCCGCTGGGCCAGTGCTTGAGACGAGGCCACAAGCTCGCTGCGGGTCTCGATGCCGTAGATCGTGCCTTGACCCAGCGCTTTGAAAAAAAGGTCATAAATGATGAAGCCCAAATACGACTTGCCCGCACCATGGTCGGCCAGCGTCGGGCCGCTGTCGCTGGCAGGCAACTCCAAGAGCAATTTTTCGATGAACTGAAACAGGTGGTACACCTGCTTGAGCTTGCGGCGTGAGTCTTGGTTGAGCTTGCCCTCGCGGGTCAGGATGTGCAGTTGCTTGAGCAACTCGACCGATTGGCCGGGGCGCACTTCAGGTGGCAGCTCGGATTCGGCGTTGTCGTTGGCAGATCGCTTTTTCATGGGCTGGGGCCCACGTCCAGCTTTTTCCAGCCCTCAGCCCCCAGCTTGTCCAGGGTCTCGATGTTGGTTTCGTAAATCATCTCGGCTTCAGGAAAAGCCTCTACCGCTCGGTCGATGCTCTCCTCGCGCAGCAGGTGCAGCGTGGGGTAAGGCGAGCGGTTGGTGTAATTGCCGATGTCATCCGGCTCGGTGTCTGCGAACTGGAATTGCGGGTGAAAACTCGCCACCTGAAACACACCGTCCATGTCCAGCTCTTGCAGCACGGCGTCAGCCTCGTCCAGAAAGTCGTTGAACTCCAGAAAATCCTGCAACATCTGCGGCACGATCAAGATCACGGTCTCACGCTCTTCGGCGGGGGTATCGGCCAGCGCTTGCAGTTGCTCAATCAACTCATCGCGCAAACCTTCCAAACCTTTGGCTTCGCTCAGCACGTAATGGATCTGGCCCTTGACGTGCGGGGCTTTGGCGAAAGGGCACAGGTTCAGGCCAATGACGGCGCGTTCAAGCCAACGCACGGTGTCGGCAATTTCAGGGATGTTCATGTCGGTCATGGGCGAGATTGTGCCTGCGAGAGCAAGCGCCCCGCCATCCAAGCCAGCGCAGCCCCCACCACACAACACCCGACGGTGACCACCGGCGTGAGCTGCCAGCCGCCCGCCTGCGCAGCCACAGCCGCCACCGCAGGCGGCCCTACAAACTGCCCCAAAGCCGACAACTGCTGAACCCAACCCACCGTAGTGGCCACTTGCTGCTCGCCTGGCGCCAAGCGCACCGCTAGGCTGAACAAGGTGCCTGGCACCAATCCGCCCATGCCCGAGAACAACAGCACCCCGGCAAAGCGCAGCCAAGGCAGGCTTTCGGTGAAACTTGCAAAAGCCACCGTGCTGCCCAACGCCATGGCACCAAAGCCCATCCACAGCGTGGCGCGGGGTGCCCAGCCACGCTGCAACAAACGGCCAGATGCCATGTTGCCCACGATGTTGGCAGCTGCCGCCAATGCAGTCAGCACGCCCAGCAGCGCACCGCTCACGCCAGCCGCAGCATAAATAGACGGCAAAAAGCCCACCACCGACAACCACTGCCCGGAATACATGCCAAAGGTGAGTGCGACCAACCAAGGGCCGGGGGCACTCAAGGTTTGGCGCAGACGCTGCCACGCGCCCTTGGGTGTTTGGCCTTGAACTGGCTTTTGATCTGCCAATGGCCGAGGCGACACCGAACCCGATGGCTCAAAAGCCAGCACCGCGGGTGGATCGGCAGGCACACAGCGAACCAGCCACACCGCCATCGCCAGCGACACGGCGGCAAACAGTCCCCACCAAGGACCCCAGCCCCACACCGGGATGAACAGCGGCCCAACCAGCAAAGCCAGCGCAGTGCCAGTGGGCATGTAGGCACCCCACAAACCCAACATGCCCGGCAGTTGCGCGGGCGGCACCAAGCGGCGAATCAAGGCTGGCGCGGGCAAAGCCACCAGCAAAAAACCCAAACCCTCAATGGCACGCAAGGTCAGCAATGCGCTGACCGAGGTGGCAAATACACCCAAACCACTGGCCAGCGCCAGCAGGCACAAGCCTCGCACCATGCTGCGCCTGAGCCCCATGCCATCGGCCCACAGGCCCATGAACACGGCCAAACTCATGCCCGCCAATTGAACAATGGACAACAGGAAACCCGACTGCACCAATGTCAGGCCCAGCTCAGCTTGCAGCGCAGGCAAGGCAGGCGGCAACTTGCCCACTTGCAAAGCCGCCACGCCGCCAGCCAAGACCACAAGCCAAGCGGGCCGGCTGGCTGACACACGACTCACAGCAGCTTGCGCCCCGTCAGGCGTTCGTGTTCACGCAGGGCAAAGCGGTCGGTCATGCCGGCGATGTAATCGGCCACGGTGCGATGGACATCGGTGGCAGCAGCAAAAACGGTTGGCATTTCAGCAGGTTTGGCCACATAAGCCAAAAACAGCTCTCGCACCACCTGCTGAGCCTGCCCGGTGGTGTGCATGACCTGCGGATGGCGATACAGCTGTGCGGACAGAAACTTTTTGAGCTCGCCGCTGCGCGTCTTCATCTCCGTACTGAAAGCCACCAACGGCCCGGCCAAGCGGGCTTCGGCCAGCGAACCCACACCCGCCTTGGCAACCGCCTGACGGGTGGTGTCGATCACGTCGTACACCTGGTCACTCAGCATGCGGCGAATGGTTTCATACAGCAGGCGGCGTGGCTTTTCTGACAAGTGCGGATGCTCGGCCAGCGCCTGATGGCGGTAGTGCGCAAACAACTCGACTTGCATCAATTGATCCATGCTGATCAGCCCCGAGCGCACACCGTCGTCGATGTCGTGCGCGTTGTAAGCAATGGCGTCAGCCAGGTTGCAAAGCTGCGCCTCCAGGCTGGGTTGGGTGCGGTCAATGAAGCGCCGCCCCACCCCTCCTGGCTCGCTCAGCTCCAGACGCTCGGCATTGGCACGCGAGCAATGTTTGAGCACACCTTCTCGGGTTTCAAAACTCAAGTTAAGACCATCAAATTCTGGGTAGCGCTCTTCCAGTTTATCGACCACGCGCAGGCTTTGCAGGTTGTGCTCAAAGCCGCCATGCTCGGCCATGCATTCGTTCAGCGTGTCTTGCCCGGCATGCCCGAAAGGCGTGTGACCCAGATCGTGCGCCAGTGCCATGGCCTCGACCAAGTCCTCGTTGAGGCCCAGCGCGCGGGCGATGGAGCGCCCCAGCTGCGCGACCTCCAGTGAGTGCGTGAGCCGCGTGCGAAACAGATCACCCTCATGGTTCAGAAAAACCTGCGTCTTGTAGACCAATCGCCGAAAGGCGGTGGAGTGCACGATGCGGTCGCGGTCGCGCTGGAAGGCATTGCGCGTGGGTGCTGGGGCTTCAGCAAAGCGCCTGCCCCGAGTTTGCGCCGGATCGCAAGCCAAGGCCGACAAGCTAGCCTGCCCCTCGCCACTGACCACCGGCAAAGCCAATGAACCGGTATGCATCGGCATCAGACGCAGCAGGCGTTGATCACCTCGCGCACCATCGCGTCGGGCGCACCGCACACAGTGGCTTTTCCAGGGCCATCGATGACCACAAACTGAATGTCGCCGCCCACGGCTTTTTTGTCCAAGCGCATGTGTTCAATGTAGTGGCCTGCGTTGTCGGCCGCATCAATCACTGGGCCGCGCACCGGCAAGCCTGCGCGCTCAATCAGGGAACGCAGGCGCGCCACAAAGGCTGAATCGACCTTGCCCAATCGCTGCGAGAGCTCCGCCGCCATGACCATGCCGCAGCCCACAGCCTCGCCGTGCAGCCAGACACCGAAGCCCAAACCCGCTTCGATCGCGTGGCCAAAGGTGTGGCCAAAATTCAGGATGGCGCGCAAGCCCGCTTCGCGTTCGTCTTGGCCCACGACCCAGGCTTTGATTTCACAGCTGCGCTTGACGGCATGGGCCAGTGCGGGCGGATCTTGCGCCATCAAAGCGTCGATGTTTGCCTCGATCCAGTCTAAAAACGCCATGTCGGCGATCGGGCCGTATTTGATGACTTCAGCCAAGCCCGCGCTCAGCTCGCGCGGCGGCAAGGTGGCCAAGGTGTTCAGATCACAGACCACACGCACCGGCTGGTAAAACGCGCCGATCATGTTTTTGCCCAGCGGGTGGTTGATGGCGGTTTTGCCGCCCACCGAAGAATCGACTTGCGACAAGAGCGTGGTCGGCACCTGCACAAAGGGCACGCCGCGCATGTAGCTGGCAGCGGCAAAACCGGTCATGTCACCGATCACGCCACCGCCCAGCGCAAACAACACCGTTTTGCGGTCGCAAGCTTGGCCCAGCAGTGCGTCGAAAATCAGGTTCAGGGTTTGCCAGTCCTTGTGCGCCTCGCCATCGGGCAGCACCACGGTGTGCACCTGCTTGTAATGCGGCGAAATGGCATGGCGCAAAGCGGCTTCGTACAAAGGGGCAATCGTGTCATTGGTCACGATCATGGCCGTTGTGGCTTTGGGCAAACCCGCCCAGGTTTCGGGACGGCTCAGCAGACCTTGGCCAATTTGGATGTCGTAACTGCGATCGGCCAGAGAGATGCCAACCGTTTGGAGGGAAGATGTGGACTCGGACATAGCCCCCAAGTGTAGGGGTTTTGGGTCGCAGCGCAGCTCAACGTGGACCGGGGATGGGTCTGAAGTTGGGATCGGAGGTGGGTGATGCTTCTGAAGCTGGCGGATGGGCAGGCAAATGACCTGCCAACTCCAATTGCATCACGATCATGTTGACCAAGGTGGCCACCGAAGGCCGTCCAGTCTCGATGACGAAATGCGCAACCTCGCGGTACAAAGGGTCCCGCGTGGCATACAAATCGCGTAAGCGCTTGAGCGGGTCATCGACCTGCAACAAAGGCCGAGCGTTGTCATGGCGTACGCGGCGAAACACATCCTCGGGAGTGGATCGGAGGTAAATGACCTGCCCCCGGTCATGCAAATGCTGGCGGTTGACTTCGCGCAAAACAGCACCTCCGCCGGTCGCGATCACGCCTTGGTGCGTGTTGCTCAGGTCGTCCAATACCTGTTGCTCAACATCCCGAAAACGATCTTCGCCCTCGCGCGCAAAAAACTCACGAATTGAGCAGCCCAAGCGGTGTTCGATCACATGGTCCGAGTCCACAAAAGGCACGCCCAATCGACGGGCCAATTGCCGGCCGATGGTGGTTTTTCCTGAGCCCGGAAGGCCCACAAAGATGATGCGCACGTGAAGTCTCTGACCAAAAACAAAAACCACCTGTTGGGGGCAGGCGTAACAGTAAGTTGGGCAAGTGTATTCGACCCCTTGGCGAAGGTCTGAGCACTAGCGCCCGGAACACCACAGCCAGCCAAGTGACTTTCAAGGTGTGGCCACTGCCGGTGCGTCGGCCATGACGCGGGGCGTCAAAAAAATCAACAGTTCGCTGTTGCGCTGAGCCCGATCACGATTTTTGAACAACCACCCAAGTCCAGGCACAGTGCCCAAACCAGGCACCCTGGCCTCGTTATCGCGATCGGTCTCTTCGTAAATGCCGCCCAACACCACCGTCCCCCCGTCCTCCACCCTGACCTGCGTTTTCACGTGCTTGGTGTTGATGGCAAAGCCCGCTGGGGTGATCTGACCCACGCTGTCGCGATTGACGTCCACATCCAGCACCACCGAGCCGTCAGGCGTGATTTGCGGCGTCACCTCCAGCTTCAAATTGGCTTTGCGAAAAGTGATCGATGTCGCCCCACTCGCCGAGGCCGTCTGGTACGGCAACTCGGTGCCTTGCTCGATCAGGGCTTTGGTCTGGTCAGCCGTCACCACCCGTGGGCGTGACACCACTTTGCCCCGCCCATCGGCCTCCAAGGCCGATATTTCGACATTGATGAAGCGGTCGGCCGCTGCATTGAACAAAGACACAGCAAATGTGGATGGTGATTGAAGGGTCTGGCCCGCGTTGCCTGCAGGCAATCTGACTTGGTTACCCGTGACAACCCCGGGGCCGACCACTGCATTGGTCGCGCCCAATGCCAAGGTGTTGTTGCTGCCGCTGGCCTGCAAAGGCATGGCCAAACCGGCACCGAGACGAACACCCAGAGATTCGCCAAATTGCCGTTCGGCCTCCACGATGCGGGCCTCGATCATGACCTGCCGAATGGGGACATCCAAGCGATTGATCAAGGCTTCGACATGCCCCAAACGCGACGGCACATCGGACACAAACAACTGGTTGGTGCGCGGATCAAACAACACACTGCCGCGAACGCTCAGCATGCGTCCTCCCGCGCCAGCCAATCCACCGGGTGCGCCACCCTGCAGGCGCTGGGCCAAATCACCTGCACGCGCGTGTTTGAGCTGAACAGGCAGTATCTGCAAGGGGCTGACCGCCTCCAAAGCCGCGCGTGATTCCAATTGCTTTCTTTCCCGTGATGCCCATTCATCTTGGGGTGCCACCCACAACACCCGCCCATCCAGACGGTAAGCCAATCCTTTGGCCTGCAGAACGATGTTCAAGGCTTGAGGCCAGGGCACATCCGACAAGCGCACGGTCACCTGCCCGCTCACCCCTTCCCCAGCCACCAGGTTCAAGCCCGAAAAATCGGCAAACACCTGCAACAAGGTTTTGAGGGGCACATCTTGAAAATTCAGGCTGATAGCTTGATCGGCCTTGGGTAAAGTGGGTTCTGGTTTCGATGCAGTGGCTGCCAAGGACATGTTGGGGCTTGTGGGTACGGCCGTTTGCGCCATCGGTAAACCACTGAGGCTGAGCCATGCCAGCCCATGCAGCCAAGACCAAGACAAACCCCAACGACCACCCCTTGCATTCATGAATTTCATGGCGCCCTGACCTCCATCGCTACAGACTGAATGCGACCGGCTGCATCACGCACTTCAATGCCATCTCGGCCAATGCGCCAGACCCGATGCCCCTCTGAACTGAGCAGTCGCCCCTCTTGGATACGAAACCAATGTGTGGCGTTGGCCACCACAGCTTCCGCTTGCTCTCCTTGCCGCCAAATGCCGATCACGCGCAAAGGCAACATGGGCAAACGCTCGGGTTCACTTGAAAAAATCAGTGTTTGGGGCAAGGGATCCGGGACAACCGCCGATTCGGGCACACCACCCACAAGCACGCCAGTGGTTGGCAGAACACCCTTTGGAGCCTCTCGGTCCACCTTGGGGCGCAGGTGAAAAGGCAGGTCAAAAATCGATGCCAGTTCGTTTTGAAGCATGGCTTGAGGTCTCGCGTGTGGTTCTACAGCCAAGAACGTCCTGTGCTCGGTGGCAGCAGACGTTCCAGGTTTGAACCAGACACGCCAGACCACTTCGATGTCTACACCCAACTTGCCGGAACTGGGCACAACCCGCAAACGATCCATCGACCAGATTGGCCCCATGCTGGCGAGCGAAGCCCACGCCCCAGCCCAGTTTTCAAAACGGGCCTGTAAACGCAATGACATGGCTTGACTGGACAAAGGCGCCAGCACAAGTTCATTGACGGGCTGCATGCCCAATAACCTGACCCCATGTTGTGCCAACGTGTTTTGCACATGCGTCCAAAGCAGTTCTTGTTGGTCTGATGTTGGAAGACGCGACAGATCATCGGACACCACAGGACCTGCAACTGGAGGCTGCATGACGGGTGCTGCAAACAATTTGGTTTGCAATGCCTGCACGTCGCTTTTGAGCTGGGCATGTGCTCCCAAAATGGGCGCGTGCAGCCAAACGCCCAACACCCAGGCCAGCAAACAAGCCGCCACCGCAAACCCCCAACGACGAGCCCACCACCGCGACTGCGCCCGCACGCGAATGCCCCAATCTGGCCCGCCCACATCCCAAGAAGCCCACTGATCACGCATCCAAGCCAGCTTGTTCATGGCACGGCACCTTTGGCCACGCTTTGAACGCCCGCTGCCAGAGGTTTGAGGGAAGGCCATGGGCTGACCCAGACGAACTCCACCCCCTGAGGGTGTGTTGCACCGTCCAGGGCTTGCCCTGCTGGGATGTTGATGCTGGTTTGTCGAACCCACTCGGTTGGGGCTGAACCGGCCGTCGCATCCGAGTCCGCTGCGGGCGTCACGGATTTCGGCCAGTGCGCTTCCAGCTGGGCCATCAGCCGATGCTTTGAAGATTTCAAGGCGTTAAAGTCGTGGCTCCAGCCACTGAGCTCCATTTTTCCGGGCTCCAGTTGCAAACGCGTCAGTTGCCATGTCACGTTTTGGATCTCGCTGTGCAAGGCTTCGCTCAACCCTGTCCATACACGGTGCTGCTGTGCGATTTGCCAAAGGTGCTGTGTTTGTTGGCGATTGCGTTCTTGTTCGACCACTCTTTGCTGCGCCAACTTCTGCTGCTGACTGGACGCAAGCCAATGGGCCTGCAGCTCGGTCTGTTGCACGCGCAATCCTTTAACGGATTCTTCAATGGCCCACAAGCTGATGCCGGCCATCAATGTCCCCATTGCCAAGCCGGCGAGCGTGGTGATGATTCGGTGTCGTCTTCGGCGCTGCTGGTGAAGCGCTGGATAGTTCAACAGATTCCAGGACAAACTCATGTCCAGGCTTTCAGTGCCAAACCAGCCGCCACCAAGCGAGGACCAGCCGGACTTTGGAGAGCCTCTTGCAGGGCTTGGTCCAGGGTCAGAGGGCTAAGCAAGGCAGTATCCAGCGCATCGGTGTCTGGCAGCAGTGCAAGGTCAAATTGCCAGTCAAGCACCGGACGAGTCAACAAAACAGACAAACCGCCTGACAAACAAGAAGCTGCTCTGTGGGCTGCCTGCAACTCAGGCTCCACGCTGGCCAACTGCCAGCCTGCACGGCGCACGCACTGGTTGAATTGCTCAACATCACTTTGAGCGCAAGCCACCCACTGCAATTGCGCCAGGACGCCATCAGACAGTGGGTCGGCTTGCCAATCAAAGCTGACCTCTTGCGGCTCAAGGTCCAAGGCACGCGCAGCCTCAAGCTGAACTTCAGCTTCACACTCGGAGGGTCCCCAACCCGATGGAACGGGCAACATACCACTGACCACTTGTGACATGAGCAAACCCATATTGACACGCTGGCGGGCCTGAAACCCACCTCGGGAGGCGCCACTTTGACGCAATCCATGCGACACGCCCAAGACACTTTGATCTTCCAAATCGCCTGCGAAATACTGAACTGTGTGCACGCCCATCAATGGCGAGGCCTCTTTGCCCAGGCCGAGCAAAAACCAGCCCTTCTGTGCCGGCGCCAAGCCCCAAGCTGGCTTGGCAGATCGCCACCCCATACGTTGCTGAAGCCATGTCGCAAACTGCATGCTCTGCCCCTTTGAGAAGTCGTCACAAGTCTGTCTGGACATGTTTTGTAACATGAATACGGGTTTTGTCCTTATTTTTTTATTACCAAATAGCTCATTACGCTGAAGATTTACCCCAAGCAAGGACTCTGTTTTTTTATAATGTGAAGCAGCCTGTACTTTGCAGTCTGCCCCAGCAAACCACCTATGCCCTCCAAAGACAAGCCAGCAACGCCCTCCAACCCGCCCACAGGCGCCAACGCATCCTCAGGCTGGGTTGCGTTGATTTTCAAGATGGGTTTATGGGCAGCCGGACTGCTTGCAGCCGGATTGGCCAGTCTGTTGATGGTGGTCGGTGTGGCCATGGTGATGGCATACCCCAACTTGCCCGATATCTCGGACCTGGCCGAGTACAAACCCAAACTGCCGCTTCGGGTCTTCACGGCCGACGGCCAGTTGATGGGCGAGTTTGGCGAAGAGCGCCGCAACCTCACCCCCATCAAAGACATTCCCAAAGTCATGAAAGACGCGGTTTTGTCGATCGAAGACAACCGCTTTTACCAACATGGCGGCGTGGACTATTTGGGCATTTTGCGGGCAGGTATCGCCAACATGGGCCGGCTCAAAAGCCAAGGCGCCTCCACCATCACCATGCAGGTGGCCCGCAACGTTTACCTCTCGTCTGAGAAAACCTACACACGCAAAATTTATGAAATTTTGCTGACCTACAAGCTCGAGCACCTGCTCACCAAAGATCAGATTCTGGAGATCTACATGAACCAGATCTTCTTGGGCAACCGGGCTTATGGCTTTGCCTCGGCTTCAGAAGCCTATTTTGGCAAAGCACTGAAGGACATCACCATCGCAGAAGCCGCCATGTTGGCGGGCTTGCCCAAAGCGCCCTCGGCCTTCAACCCCATCGTCAACCCTAAACGCGCCCGCTCGCGCCAGCTCTACATCATCGAGCGCATGGAAGAAAACGGCTACATCACTGCCAAGCAAGCTGCGTTGGCCAAAGCCGAGCCTTTGCGCCTTCGGTCAGCTGCAGACAGGAAAAATCTGCACGCTGAATTTGTGGCCGAAACCGTGCGGCAAATGGTCTATTCGCAGTACGGCGAAGAAACCTACACACGCGGCATCAACGTTTACACCACCTTGCAATCGGCCGAGCAAATGGCCGCCTACCGCGCTCTGCGGCAGGGCCTGATGGACTTTGAACGCCGGCAGGTTTACCGGGGTCCTGAAAAGTTCATCCAACTGCCCAACGATCCCAAACTGGCCGAAGACGCCATCGATGACGCCCTGGAAGACCATCCGGACAATGGTGAAGTCATGTCCGCCGTGGTGCTGCAGGCTTCGCCCACCAAAGTGGTGGTGGTTCGCCAAAACAGCGAGCAAATCACCATCACTGGCGCTGGACTGACGCCGGCGCAATCCGGCTTGTCTGACAAAGCCCCATCGTCCAAGCAAATCCGCAAAGGTGCCGTGATTCGCATCGTCCAAGCCGCCAACGGCAACTGGGAAATCACGCAGTTGCCTGAAGTCGAAGGCGGCTTGGTCGCCATGACGCCTCAGACAGGGGCCATCAGGGCCTTGGTGGGCGGGTTCGACTTTGCCAAAAACAAGTTCAACCACGTTACACAAGCTTGGCGCCAACCAGGCTCGAGCTTCAAGCCGTTTATTTATTCCGCCTCTCTCGAAGCCGGTCTTCGTCCTGCGACACAAATCAACGACTCGCCGCTGTTTTTTGACGGTGGCGTAACCGGCGGCCAACCCTGGGAACCCAAAAATTACGACGGTAAATTTGACGGCCCCATGAGCATGCGCACCGGCTTGGCCAAATCCAAAAACATGGTGTCCATCCGCATCTTGCAAGCCGTAGGGCCTCGCGCCGCCCAAGAATGGGTCACGCGATTCGGTTTTGACGAAGACAAGCACCCACCCTACCTGACCATGGCGCTGGGTGCAGGGTCTGTGACGGTCATGCAAATGGCCACGGGCTATTCCGTATTTGCCAACGGCGGCTACTTGGTGCGCCCCCACCTGATCACGCGCATCACCGATTACAAAAATCGTGTTTTGGTGGAAAGCCCCCCCAAAGCACCCACCGAAGATGCCCCCCGTGCCATTCCCGAACGCAACGCTTTTGTCATGAGCAGCTTGCTGCAAGAAGTCACGCGCTCAGGCACTGCGGCTCGCGCGCAATCTCTCCTGAAAAGGCAGGATGTTTACGGCAAAACAGGCACCACCAACGACGCCATGGATGCCTGGTTTGCGGGTTACCACCCCAACATGGCGGCCGTGGTCTGGATCGGTTACGACACCCCACGCAAGTTGGGTGACCGTGAAACTGGCGGTGGTCTGAGTTTGCCCGTCTGGATCAAATTCATGGAGACCGCTTTACAAACCCAGCCATCGACCACACTGCGTGTGCCAGAGGGTGTGGTGCAGTCTGGCGGGGACTGGGCTTACGCCGAGTTCACTGGAGATGCTGGCGTCAGCTCCTTGGGCATGGAACCTGGGGGTGGGGGATCAAAGCCCGGCAGCATGCCGCCTGTCGATGAAAAAAGGCGCATTCTGGATCTGTTCCGCCAATGATGGCAGACGAGGTGTCTGGCGCGTCAGGGCTTGAAAACCAACGGCTTTCCAGACTGCTCTGATGCATAAAGCGACAAGCTTTGCCAAAACTCTCCCTGACCCTTGGTGTCTTGCCAAACCGTGCCGTCGAACTTGTAGTGGAATCCTCCGCACCGTGCAGCCAGCCAAACTTCGTGGAGGGGCTTTTGCAAATTGACGATGATCTGACTGCGGTTGGCAAAGGTCAGCGTCACCATGCCCCCCACACGCTGGTTGTCAATGTCCACATCGGCATCGTCGTTCAGCGTGTCGCAGCTGTTCTCTATCCCCGCCAACAGGCGTTCAGCTTGGTCCAAAAATTCGAGGTCGGTCATTACAATCGCTGCATGTTGAAGGTAAAGAAGATTTTAGTCACCACGCTTGTCCTTGTTGGCAGTGCGGCCGTATTGAGCGGCTGTGGCCAAAAGGGTCCTTTGCGCGCACCGGATTCACCCGCTTCTGTTAACCGGGCAACTCTCCCCCAGTCACTGAACCCTTGGCATGACCCATCGACGGGACAAATTCAGCGCCGTGCGCCTGATGCATCCTCCTTGACGACAAGGCCACGTCCGGCACCTTCGGTGGCACCTGACACCCAATTTTTGATCTCACCCTCGGCCTCTGATGCCGCCACACGATGAACGCCCCTGCCGCCCTCAAAACCTTGCCCGGACAACCGCACATCGCCTACCAAAACGATGAACTGATGGTGGAAGGCGTGCGCTTGTCAGATTTGGCCCCTGAGTACGGTACCCCCTTGTTTGTGTACTCCAAAGCCGCCATGTTGTCGGCCCTGGGTGCTTACCAGCGCGGCTTTGCCGGACGCAAAGCGCAAATTTGCTATGCCATGAAGGCCAACTCCAGCCTGGCCATCCTGCAGGTGTTTGCCGAGGCCGGTTGCGGATTTGACATCGTCTCAGGCGGCGAACTGGCCCGCGTGCTGGCCGCTGGCGGCGATCCAGCCAAGGTGATTTTTTCTGGCGTTGGCAAGACCCGCGCTGAAATGAAACAAGCCCTGCAAGTGGGTATTGCTTGCTTCAACGTTGAAAGTGAAGCCGAACTCGATGTGCTGAGTACAGTCGCCGTGAGTCTGGGCAAACAAGCTCCGGTCAGCCTGCGCGTCAACCCCAATGTGGACCCCAAGACGCACCCCTACATTTCTACCGGGCTCAAGGGCAACAAGTTTGGCATCGCGCACGAAGACACATTGCGCGCCTACCGCCACGCCGCGAGTTTGCCGGGTCTGCACGTGGTGGGCATTGACTGCCACATCGGCTCGCAAATCACCGAAACCACGCCTTATCTGGATGCGATGGACCGCGTGCTCGACTTGGTCGCAGAGATCGAAGCCGCTGGCATTCCGATCCACCACATCGATTTTGGGGGTGGCTTGGGCATCAACTACAACGGCGATACCCCCCCTGAAGCCGATGCGCTGTGGGCGCAGCTCTTGGCCAAACTCGATGCGCGGGGCTACGGCCAGCGCCAGCTCATGATCGAGCCGGGTCGATCCTTAGTGGGCAACGCTGGCGTGTGCTTGACCGAGGTCATGTACCTCAAGCCAGGCGAGCAAAAGAACTTTTGCATTGTCGATGCCGCCATGAACGACCTGCCCCGTCCCGCCATGTACCAAGCCTTTCACCAAATCGTGCCGGTCACGCCACGAATCGGGGCTGATGCTGGCGACAGTGTGCTGTACGACGTGGTCGGCCCTGTGTGTGAAAGCGGTGACTGGATCGGCCGCGACCGACAACTGGTGGTGCAGGCTGGCGACACGCTGGCGGTGCTGTCGGCAGGCGCTTACTGCATGAGCATGGCCAGCAACTACAACACCCGGGGTCGTGCGGCCGAGATCCTGGTCGATGGCACACGCGCTCACCTGATCCGCCAGCGCGAATCGGCGTTTGACACTTTTGCTTTAGAGCAGTTGGTCTAAGAAACTCTTGCGGGTGGCCTTGGCTTCATCAGCACCCTGGACAGCCGCCACCCCAGCAAAACCCCCAAGATGGCGGCATACACCAGCACTTCGTCAAAGTCCTGTTTGCCGGCACGCATCCACCAAAAGTGCAACACGGCCAGAACGGCCACCAGGTAAACGCCCCGGTGCAACATGTGCCAACGCTTGCCACCCAGCCAGCGGATGGCACGGTTGAAAGAAGTGGCGGCCAGCGCCAATAAGATCACAAAGCCACTGAAACCCAACCAAATGAATGGGCGCTTGACGATGTCTTGAAGCGTGTCCGCCAGATCAAACCCCATGTCGAACCAGGCATAACTCAGCATGTGCAAGCTGGCGTAGAAAAAAACCAGCAGGCCCAACATGCGCCGAAACCTGACCAACTCGGGCCAGCCCAGCCAGGTACGCAAGGGAGTCACGGCCAGAACGACACACAGGCCTCGCAGTGTCCAGTCACCCGTGGCCCGTATCAAGGCCTCCGCCGGGTTGGCGCCCAATTGGTCGTGCAGCGTCTGCCACACCAACCACGCCAAGGGCATCAAACCGATCAGCAACAACACCCACCAAGCAGCAAAATGACGCAGCGCGGCTCTCATGACCTCAAAAGAAACGCTGCTGACAACATCAGAAGAACTTTTTCAAGTCCATGCCGGCGTACAACTGGCCAACTTGAGTCTCATACCCATTGAACATCAAAGTCTTGCGCTTTTTGGCCAACAGACCGTCTTCGCCGATGCGCCGCTCGGTGGCCTGACTCCAGCGCGGATGGTCCACCAGAGGGTTCACATTGGAGTAAAAACCATACTCTTGGGGCGCCGATTTTTCCCACGAAATCACCGGTTGTTTGTCGGTGAAGCGGATCTTGACCAAACTCTTGCCACTCTTGAAACCGTACTTCCATGGCACCACCAAACGCAGCGGAGCACCGTTTTGCTTGGGCATGACTTCGCCATACATGCCAAACGCCAACAGGGTCAATGGGTGCATGGCCTCGTCCATCCGCAAACCCTCCAGATAAGGCCAATCAACAATACCGCCGCGCAATCCGGGCATGGTTTTGGGGTCGGCTTGGGTCACGAATTCCACGTACTTGGCGCCTGGCAAAGGCTCCACGCGGCGAATCAAATCGGCCAACGAGTACCCCACCCATGGGATCACCATGGACCATCCTTCGACACAACGCAGGCGGTAAATGCGCTCTTCCATGGCGCCCCACTTCATGATGTCTTCCAGATCCACGCGACCTGGCTTCTTGACCAAACCCTCGATCTCTACGCTCCAAGGGTCGGTTTTGAGCGTGTGCGCCCGTTTGGCCGGATCGGCTTTGTCGGTGCCAAATTCATAGAAGTTGTTGTAGGTGGTCGCATCTTTGTAAGGCGTGAGCTTGTCCATCACCACGCCTCCTGGAAGCTTGGTCGGCACAGAGGCCATAGGTGGCAACTGTCCCGGCCTGGCCATCTGGGCACGCGCATCGCGCACTCCCCAGGCTGCCAAAGCCAAGCCTGCCGAGCCCATGGCCGCCTGACGGATCAGTGCCCTTCGTTGCAAATACACCGCTTCTGGCGTGATTTCGCTGCTCACAGGGTGCTGAAAACCGGAGCGGGAAGATAAGAAGATCATGGTTTAACCTTTAAGTCACGCAGCGATTGTGAACTTTTCGGCCGCCAGCTGCAAAGCACCAGTCATTTCAAAGATGATTGGTCCTGCTCCAAAGTGAAGACTTGCCCATGATTTTCATGCGCGGAGAAAACCTGCCGCGCTAAACCTGCCCCGCCAAACCGGCAGCGGCCCCGAATCAGAGCGTGCCGTAACTGTGCAGACCGCTCAAGAACATGTTCACACCCAGGAAGGCAAAGGTGGTGATGCCCAAGCCCACCAAAGCCCACCAAGCGGCCACTGTGCCGCGCAAGCCCTTCATCAGGCGCATGTGCAGCCAAGCTGCGTAGTTCAGCCAGACGATCAGGGCCCAGGTCTCTTTCGGGTCCCAGCTCCAGTAGCCGCCCCAGGCTTCGGCCGCCCACAAGGCACCCAACACAGTGGCAATGGTGAAGAAGGCAAAGCCCACGGCGATGGACTTGTACATCACATCGTCAAGGATTTCATAAGAAGGCAGTCGCTCGGCAATGCGCCGGCGGCCCAGCAAAATGCCCGCCACAATGAAGGCGGATATGCCGAAATAAACCATCCAATAGCTGCTGGTCTGGTCGTTGGCCGATTGGCGGAACACCACCGGCTCAAAGCACAGCACAATGCCCAGCAGCCAAAGCGGCGCAAGTTTGTACCAACGGGTCTCGGTCGCTTGTTGCTTGATCAGGTAGGCAAAGGCCACCATGGCCGCCAAGGCAAAAGTGCCGTAACCAATGAAGTTGGCCGGAACGTGCACCTTCATCCACCAGCTCTTGAGGGCGGGCACCAAAGGTTGAATCTCATGCGCTTCACGCACCAGCGTGTACCACAGCAAAAAGCCTACGGCAGCACTCACCACCAACATGACGAATGCGCCCAGAGCACGGGTCTTGTATTGCTCTTCGTAGTAAAGATAAAAAGCCGCCGTCATCCAGCAAAACATGATGAAGACTTCGTACAAGTTGCTCACCGGGATGTGCCCGATATCGGGGCCCAACTGGTGGCTTTCGTACCAGCGCACCAAGGTGCCGATCAGGGCCAAGCCCACCGCCACCCAGGCCATGCGCGTGCCCAAAGACTCCATCGCATCGGCCTGACCGCGAATGAATATGCCCGCCCAATAAAAGACGGTGCTGATGAAAAACAGCATGCTCATCCACAAGATGGCCGACTGGCTGGACAAGAAATACTTGAGCATGAACACCTGCTCGGATCGGGCCAGATCACCCTGATACAGGTAAATGGCCCACAAAGACAAGCCTGTCACCACCAATATCAAAGTGCGCAAGGGACGCCAAAACCAAGCCAACCAAATCACTGCAGGCAAGCTGCCAATCAGGATGGCTTGCTCGTACACGTCCATGGCCTGCTGATAACGGCTGAAGGCGAATACGGTGCCCAACAAGGCCAGCAAAGCAAAGCCCCAATCCAGCGCCGAACGGCTGGAAAAGTAGCCTGGATTCAAAGTGACTGTGGTCATGGTGTTTTCTCGGAGCGGCCCAACAATCGGGCGGTCAATTGGTCAAATTCACGGTCCACGTCCATGGTCTTGCGGTTGGACGACAAAGCCATGCTCGCTTGGGCACCGCCACCTTGTGGCGACAGCCAGACCCACAAGCGACGGTCTCGAACATACAGCATTGCAAAAATACCCAGGATCAAAAGGGCACAGCCCAGGTAAACGATGGACTGGCCAGGCGCCCTGGCCACTTGGAACACGCTGGCTTGGACCTGCTTGAAGTCTTTCAGTAAAAACGTCATCGGCGCGGCGTAAAACGGCGCGTCTGACAACGCGAGTACCGCCTGCGTCATGAATCCTTGAACTTGCTCTGGCGGCATCGGTTTGGCGCCAGCTTGCTCACGCGCCACGGCGTCCAGCTCGTACAAGGCACCGTTCAAAATGCGCACAAACATTTCCCCGGCGCGGGCGCGTTCGGCCTCAGGCACATTCGACTCCAAAAAGTCAGCCAACGCCTGCAAGCCCGAAACCTGCTTGCCCTGCACCTGCTCCAAACCCGCAAACAGGCCCAAAGAACGGGCTGCCGAATCGGCCAACTGCTGCGTCAACTCCGGACGCTGCGGGTCAACGGCCTTGCGGGCGTAACGCTGCACCGCGCGGTTGCGCAGCTCGGGCGTTTCAAGTGCGGCGCGCAAACGGATGAAGCCGATCAACTCGCTGTTTTCATCGGCAGGTGGACGCAGGTATCGGAAAGGCTCGCTGGGCGTCTCACGCATGCCCAACAAGAACACTGGCACACCGTCGCCCGTGTCCACGGGCAACATGTAATTGTTGTATTCGCGGGCTTGGCCAGCACCATCGCGCAGCTTGTAGCTCACGCTGGGGCCCACATTGCGCAACTCTTTGGTCTGGGTGGTTTTATTGCCAGCACCCAAACGCTCATCGATGGCGCTGCGCAAATCGACTTTGCGCACATCCACGCCAGTGCCGTTCAACCCCTCGCCACCCGACATGTTCTCGACGTTGATCACACGCAGACCGGTGAACTCCAAGCTCAGTTTCTCATTGCCGTTGGTCAAATCCGTGCTGCCGCCGATGGTGCCTTCCACCTCAAAAGCCTTGGTGGCTGCTGCCATCGGCACCGCTTGCAAGGTGACCTGCGAGCCACCATCGTCAAAGCTGGACTGGTAAATATTGATGCCCTTGAAGCTGGCCGGATGGTTGACCTCGACACGCGCTTCGCGCTTCTCGCCCGTGGCCTTGTCGTGGATGATGATGTCGCTGGCGAACAGCTTTGGCATGCCCGTCGAGTAGTACTCGACGATGAACTTTTTCAGTTCGATCACGAAAGGCAACTCTTGCAGCAAGATGCCGTTCGATTGGTTCAAGATCGCCGTGCCCGACGCCGTGTCTTCGGCCACCAACAAATTGGCCCTGAAAGCCAAGTTGCGCTCGGACAATCGGTGCTGCGCAGGCACATCGGCAATCAGGCCGCCACCGTTGTAAATTTCCTTGCCGCCAAACCACATCTGGGCGCGCACCGCCAGGTCGCCATCCAGCAAACCGCCCACACACACCAACACGATGGCCGAGTGTGCAGCGATGTAACCTATCTTGTTGGCAGCACCCGCCTTGGCGGCCAACATCCAGCCCTTGCCCGCTGGCGTGTCGCGCTCTTGCAGCTTGACCTTCCAGCCGCCGGTGGCCAGCAAAGCCCCCAAGCGTTTGGCAGCGACCTCAGGCGTTTCATCCAGATGGCCGTCGGCCTTGTGGTGGAAAGCCTTGAGGCTTTGCTCGCGGATGTTTTCTTTGTAGTTTTTAAGATCCACCAAGATCTTGGGGGCATTGCGGGCAATGCACAAACTGGTGCTGATGACCAAGAAAGCCAAAATCAGTAAAAACCACCAAGCGCTGTAAACCGAATTGAGCTTGAGGGTGGCAAACAATTCGGCCCAAAACGGCCCAAACTGGTTGATGTAGTTGTTGGTGGGCTCGTTTTGCTTGAGCACCGTGCCGATCACCGAGGCAATGCAAATGACCGTCAGCAGCGAAATCGCAAACCGCATGGACGACAGCAATTCGATCACGGCCTGCCCTCGAGGGGAGCCGCGCTCGGAATCTGGGCTGGAAGCGACAGTCGTCATGGGGTGTTTAGAAAAAGCGACGCGCCCTAGCGGGCAAAAAGGTGAAAGTCAGAAACAACAAAGGCCGGAAACCCGGCCTTTGTGCATGTCATATCAGCCGATACTTAATTGTGCCGCAGACTTAGTGCCAACGGTACAAAACCCCCAGATGCGTACAGGGCAAAACCGCTGCACGCAGGACACTCGACTGACAAATGTTCAGCGAAGACCCGCGATGTAATCCGACACGGCCTTGATTTCACGATCGTTCATCTTGGCCGCCACTTGGGTCATTTGCAGGTTGTTCTTGCGCACACCTTCGCGGAACTGGGTGAGCTGCGTAGCTGTGTACTCAGCGTGCTGACCCGCCAAGCGAGGGTACTGTGAAGGCATGCCCGCACCGTTGGGGGAGTGGCAGCTCACGCAAGCAGCGATCTGACGGTCTGGAATGCCGCCGCGGTAAATGCGCTCACCCCAAGCCACTGTGTCTTTGGCGTTGGCAAAACCAGGCTTGGCTTGCTTGGAGGCCAACCAAAAAGCGATGTTGCGCATGTCGTCATCGCTGAGCGCTGCGACCATGCCGCTCATCACGGCGTTGGCGCGCTTGCCAGATTTGTACTCTTGCAATTGCTTGAGCAAGTATTCGGGGTGCTGTTGGGCCAACTTGGGGTTGGACGGTGTGCTGGAGTTGCCATCGGCAGCGTGACAAGCCACACAAGCTTGGCTGAAAATGGCTTCACCTTTGGCCAAGTCGGGCTTGGCAGCCTTGGCTGCAGGGCCAGCGGCCAGGGCAGAACCGGCCACCAAGGCGGCCGACAGAGCGGTGACAAAGAGAGAGAAAATCGACTTCATGGCGTGGTCCAAGAGTTGGCGCAAAACCCAAGGATTCTACAATGAGGTCTGCGTCAGTTTCCTGACGACCCAAGGTATCCCTGATTTATGAGCTCCCGCCCCCATGTTCGCGTTCCAGCAAGTCCTACTAAAGTCCCCAAAGCCACTGCGGCCTTGACTTCTGAGATTCGGAATAACCCCGCTGCTGTCACGCCCATGGGCTGGATGCACACCGCCCGCTTTTTGACCACCGCCGCGCAACTGCACCATCTGCCCGCGATGGACACGCCAGAAATCGCCTTTGTGGGCCGCTCCAATGCAGGCAAATCCACCTGCATCAACACGCTGACGCAAAAAAAGCAGCTGGCCTTTGCCTCCAAAAAGCCAGGCCGCACACAGCACATCAACCTGTTCGCTTTGGGCAAACAAGGCATCACCGACGCCGTACTGGCCGATTTGCCCGGCTACGGCTATGCCGCTGTGGCCAAAATGGACAAACTGCGCTGGCAGCAAGTCATGGCCAACTATTTGGTCAGCCGCGAGAACTTGACCGGTATCGTCATGATGTGTGACCCGCGCCACGGCCTGACAGAGCTCGACGACATCCTGCTGGAGGTGATCCGCCCCCGCGTCGAAGAGGGCCTGAAATTCTTGATCATCTTGACCAAAGCCGACAAACTCACCCGGGCCGAGCAAGCCAAGGCCTTGTCGATTGCGCGACTGCAAGCCGGTGGCGGTGAAGTCAAACTCTTTTCGGCCCTGAAAAAACAAGGCGTGGACGACGTGGCTCA
>JBIKKE010000153.1:0-6612 GCA_044360575.1 Limnohabitans sp.
AATCGGACAACTGAGACTCCAGCTGTTGCCGGTGTTCCGCCAAGACCACCAAAAACTTTTTGAGCTGAGGCACCGTGTCGCGCGGGCTGTCGTACATGTCAATCAGGTCTTTGGCCTCGTTCAGTGACAGCCCCAGGCGTTTTGCCCGCAAAGTCAGTTTGAGCCGGGTACGGTCACGGGCGGAATACACACGGTTGCGCCCACCCGGCCCAGAGCGCTCAGGCTCAAGCAATCCCATGTCTTCGTAAAAGCGGATGGCGCGGGTGGTCAGGTCAAATTCCTGAGCCAAATCACTGATCGTGTACGTGTTCGCCATGGCATGGGTCCCCTGAGCTTGCGCAAGAGGGACAGGCTCATCCAAAGCCGCCCCCTAGAATGAAATGCATGTTTGACGTTAACGTCAACGTCAAAGCCCGAATGCTAACCCAAACCCCTGTCGCCATGACCCCATCGCCCACCGAAGCTCTAGCCCACAAGGCCGATGCCCCAACGACGGGACACTCGCCCCCATCAGGCTTGAATTACCCGCTGCAAGAACAACTGCCGGGTCTGGGTGCTGCCCTTGAAGTGGCACCGGGTGTGTTTTGGCTGCGCATGGGCCTGCCCTTTGCTTTGAACCACATCAACCTCTGGCTGCTCCGTGATCGACTGCCCCACCTCAACCAATCTGGCGTGTGGCAAGAAGGCTGGACGGCCGTAGATTGTGGTGTTGACAACCCCGCCACTCGCGAAGCTTGGCTGCAAGTCGAAGCCCAAGTATTGCAAGGCCTGCCCATCTTGCGCGTGCTGGCCACGCACATGCACCCCGATCACATGGGCTTGGCCCACTGGCTTTGCGAACGCTGGCAAGCCCCCCTGTGGATGAGCACCAGCGAATACCAATCGGCACTGCTGGCGTGTCATGGCTTGTCCAACTTTGGGGGTGACCCGACGGTGCGGTTTTTCAACGCCCATGGCTGGAATAAAGCCGAAGATTTGGCGGTGGTCAAATCACGCATGGGTTATTACCCCAGCATGGTGCCCAAGGTGCCGGGCTCTTATGTGCGCCTGATGTCTGGCATGCACGTTCGCATCGGCAACCGCAGATGGCAGTGCATCAGTGGCTACGGCCACTCTCCCGAACACATGGCTTTGCTCGATGACACTCAGCAACTGATGATCAGCGGCGACATGCTGTTGCCTTCGATTTCGACCAATGTCAGTGTTTATGCGATGGAGCCTGATGGCAACCCTTTGCAGCATTTTCTGGACTCATTGGACAAGATGCAGCACCTCAGTGACGACACCCTAATATTGCCCTCGCACGGGCGCCCGTTTCAAGGTGCGGCCGCCCGCATTGCCCAACTGCGCAACCACCACGCGGAACGTTTGGAAGAATTGCTGCACGCTTGCACCGAGGCGGCCTTGTGTGCCCACGATGTTTTGCCTTTGATCTTCAAACGCGCGCTGGACGTGCACCAAACCACATTTGCCATGGGTGAAGCCGTGGCCCATCTGAATCTGCTGTGGCTGGATGGGCGCCTCTCACGCGAACAAGATGCCACGGGCACTTACCGGTTCAAGAACCTTGCACTTCAGTCGTCGGCCAAACCCACCGGGGATTGACGCAAAGCTTTGCGCCGTTGCGCGTAATCGGGCATGACCTCGCCCACGGTCTCCCAAAAGCGGGGGCTGTGGTTCATCTCGCGCAAGTGGGCCAGCTCGTGCACCACCACATAGTCGATTTGGCTGATGGGCAGATGAATCAGACGCCAGTTCAGCCGGATGTGGCCATCGTTGCGGGCGCTGCCCCAACGCGTGCTGGCGCTCGACAAACTGAGTTTTTGCCAACGCACCCCCAGCAGCGGTGCGAAATGGTGCAAGCGCTCTTCAAACAAACGCTTGGCTTGTTTTTTGAGCCAAACCTGCGCGGCATCGCGCACCTGCGTAACAGAGGCATCGGGCGGCACCGTGACCGGCAGCACTTGGTCAGGCGAGAGGTCTTGCCCCAGCACGCGGCCTACGCCGCGCTCCAGCACACACAACTGCACCGTGCGCCCCAAAAAAGGCACCTCGGCGCCATGTCGCCACTCAATGGCTTTTTGAAACTGCTCGGTTTGCCGCTCTCTGAATTGCTGCAGCTTGGCCACAATCCAAGCGCTTTTTTCTTGCACGGCGGCATCCACCTCGCGCAGCGTCACCCAATTGGGGGCGCGCACCACCAAACCATCGGCCCCCACCAAAAAGCCAATACTTTTGCGGCGCGAACGCTCGAACCGAAAAGACACCGACACGCCTTGCAGCTGTGCATGGCGGTTCGCAGTTGGATGGACAAAGCCCGTGGCGGACTGTGCTGCATCTGGTGCCAAGGTGGGCGCACGGGCAGTGGTATCTGCAGCCGGAGCCGGCGCAAGGGTTGGTGATGGGTTGGGGATTTGAGTCTGTGTGGGCGCCGGTTTTCGCGCCGAGGTAGGCAACACCGGATCTCCCCCGGTGAAGAAATCGAGCACAAACTGCAAAGGCGCTCGCATGACTTGCCTGTGATGGGATCAGTTCCCAGCCACCGCTGGGTAAGCCTCAGGGTCGAGCCGGTGCATCTCGGACTCAATCCAAGTCTCAACTTCGAGCATCAACTCTTCGGCGCTGCGGCCCTCGCTGGAAATGGCGCGACCGATCGAAATGTCAACGACCCCCGGTGTTTTGACAAACGCTTTGGTGGGCCAGCAACGTGCCGAAGTGACCGCGATTGGAATAACAGGCACGCCCGCTGCAATGGCCAGACGCGCACCACCGCTTTTGTATTCGCCTTTTTGACCGCGCGGGATGCGCGTGCCCTCGGGGAACATGATGACCCACACGCCGTCAGCCATCAGGCGGCGGCCTTGCTGCACCACCTTGGCAAAGGCACGCGAACGCTGCTTGCGGTCGATGTGGATCATGTCCAAACGACCCATGGCCCAGCCAAAGAAAGGCACGCTGAGCAGCTCTTTTTTGAACACATAAGCCAACGGGTGCGGCATGATCGCAGGCATCACAAAGGTCTCCCAGGTGGACTGGTGCTTGACCAACAAAACCGCCGGATCCTTGGTGCCCAAGGGCAAGTTTTCCATGCCCTGGATGCGGTTTTCAATGCCCAAAATCCAGGTGCCACTGTTGACCGCAAGGCGCAGCCAGCCAGCGCAGATCCAGTACAAGCGCGTGCTGCTGACAAAGTAAGAAACCACCACCACAAAGAGTGCCCAAGGGATGACGGTGATGGCCATCCAAAGCACATGGGCGAGTGAGCGAATGAAGTTCATGCAGAAGGAGGTCTTGTGATTTTCAAGAATTGGCAGTCGGGGCCGTGATGTGCCGAGGCGTCGCAGCCTGAGCCAAAAAATGATCGACAAAGGCTGCCAAATCGGCGTGGACTTGGGTGTCGGGCGGGAACCCTGCCAGCAGACTGTTGACATCCCCTCGGGCATGGCGCCCGCTCAACACCCAATGCGGCGCGCAACCCGCTGCCTGAGCCGCCTGCATGTCACGCAGCCTGTCGCCCACATAGGGCACGCCCTTGAGGGCGATGCCATAGCGCTCTTCAATTTGGTGCAGCAAACCTGGTGCAGGCTTGCGGCAATTGCAGCCTTCGTCTGCCGCGTGGGGACAATAAAAAATCGCATCGATGCGCCCTCCCAAAGCAGCCAGAGACTTCAGCATGAAGGCGTGCACCGCATTGAGCGCGGCCATGTCAAAAAGCCCACGCCCCAAGCCCGACTGGTTGGTGGCCAACACCACATGAAACCCAGCATGGTTCAGGCGGCTGATGGCCTCTAAAGCGCCGGGCAGGGGGTGCCACTCCTCGGGCGATTTGACGAACTCTTCACTGGCCCGGTTGATGGTGCCATCGCGGTCCAAAATGACGAGTTTGGTGTGCATGGGCGCTTTCAGTTCAGGTGGCCAGGCGCGACAAATCGGCCACGCGGTTCATGGCCACATGCAGCGATTTGAGCAGGCCCTGGCGGTTCAGGCGCAGGTCCATTTCTTCGGCGTTGACCATCACATCGTCAAAGAAAGCATCCACCGGGGCGCGCAACGCGGCCAAAGTTTGCAGGCTCGCGGTGTAGTCGCCCGCCAAGAACTGCGCCTCGGATTCGGGCAACAACTTTTGCATGGCGGCGTACAGGCCTCTTTCGGCATCTTCTTGCAGCATCGCGGGGTTGACGTGGGCATCCACCTCACCGGCTTTCTTCAGGATGTTGCCAATGCGCTTGTTGGCTGCAGCCAGTGCCGGGCTCTCGGGCAAAGCGGCAAAAGCGCGCACGGCGGCCAAGAACAGGTTGACCTGACCCAGACGGGCGGGGCGCAGGGCCATCACGGCATCGACCTCTTGCGCGCTGAAGCCATGCTCGCGCAGGCTGCCAGACAGGCGATCGTAGAAAAAATCGATCAGAGCTTCAGGATGGCCTGAAATCTTGTCGCCAAACACGGGCGCAGACAACGCCAGCAATTCGGGCAAGCCCAAGGCCACGTCTTTTTCGGTCAGCATGCGGATCACGCCCAAAGCGTGTCTGCGCAGCGCAAACGGGTCTTTGTCGCCTGTGGGCACGTTGCCGATGCCAAACATGCCCACCAAGGTTTCGAGCTTGTCGGCCAGCGCCACCACCAAGCCCACGTTGTTGCGCGGCAACTCATCACCCGCGAAACGTGGTTTGTAATGGTCTTCAATGGCCTCGGCCACCTCGTTGGTCAGACCATCGTGGCGAGCGTAATAACCACCCATGATGCCCTGCAACTCAGGGAACTCACCCACCATGTCGGTCAGCAGATCGGTCTTGGCCAGGCGGGCTGCCTGCTCGGCTTGCTTGGCCAGAAGATCGCCACCCACTTGCTGGCCAATCGCCTTGGCAATCGCGCAGACGCGCGCCATGCGTTCGCCTTGTGTGCCCAGCTTGTTGTGATAGACCACCTTGGACAGACCATCGACACGCGATTCGAGCGTCTTTTTGCGGTCTTGGTCAAAGAAGAATTTGGCATCGGCCAGACGCGGTCGCACCACGCGCTCGTTGCCACCGATCACGAACGAAGCGTCATCGGGGGTGATGTTGCTCACCACCAAAAAACGGTTCGTCAGCTTGCCCGATGCGTCGAGCAAGGGAAAGTATTTTTGGTTGGCCTTCATGGTGAGAATCAGGCACTCTTGCGGCACGCCCAAAAACTCCTGCTCAAACTGGCAAGTCAACACATTGGGTCGCTCCACCAGCGCGGTCACTTCGTCCAGCAGGGCCTCGTCTTCGATCGGACGGAGCGCTCCGTGCGACTTTACATCCTCACCGTTACCCACCTGGGCCGCAGCAGCATTCAGCTGACGCACGATCTCGGCGCGACGCTCGGCAAAGCTGGCAATGACCGAGCCGTCGTTCTGCAAGGTCTCGGCGTACTGGTCAGCGTGCTGCAAAACCACGGGCGAAACCTTGGCCTCAAAGCGGTGGCCCTGCGTGCTGTTACCGGCGGTCAGGCCCAGCGCCTTGACGGGCACTACGGTGCTGCCATGCAGCGCGATCAGGCTGTGCGCAGGGCGCACAAAGTTCACACTGCTCCAGCCGGGCAGTTCGCAATCGGTTTCCAGCTGGTACTGCATGACTTTGGGGATCGGCAGCTTGGCCAGCGCTTCTTCCAGCGCCTTTTGCAAGCCCGCTTGCAGCGATGCGCCTTTGACAATGCTGTCGTAAAACAGGGCTTCCGCTTTGCCATCGGGCGCGCGCTTGAGCGCGGCCACGGCAGCGGCCGGGTCGCTCACGTCTGCGCCCAGGGCTTGCAGTTTTTTGAGCAGCGCGGGGGTGGCGTTGCCAGCGGCATCGAGGCCCACAGCAACGGGCATCAGTTTTTGTTGCACGGCCTTATCAGCACCTTGTGCCAACACACCGGTCACATGGGCGGCCAGACGGCGGGGCGATGCAAAAGCGGTCACCACCGCGTCAGCGGCGGCCAGACCCAGAGCCTTGAGTTGTTCGGCCAGCACGCCTGAAAAGGCTGCGCCCAATTTGTTGAGCGCCTTGGGTGGCAGCTCTTCCACAAACAGTTCCACCAGCAGATTTTGTGTTGTCATGTCGATCTCCCTCACGCGGCTTTCTTGGGCATTTGTGCAACCCATTCACGCGGGGCCATCGGGAAGTCCAGACGTTCGCGGCTTTCGTAATAACTCTGGGCCACGCTGCGGGCCAGATTGCGGATGCGGCCGATGTAGGCGGCGCGCTCGGTCACGCTGATCGCGCCGCGCGCGTCCAGCAAGTTGAAGGTGTGCGCGGCTTTGAGCACTTGCTCGTAGGCGGGCAGCGCCAATTGCTGCACGATCAGGTGTTGCGCCTGCTTTTCGTGCGCACCGAAGGCAGTGAACAAGAATTCAGCATCGCTGTGCTCGAAGTTGTAGGTCGACTGCTCCACCTCGTTTTGGTGGTACACGTCGCCATAACTCAGGGTGTCGGTCCATTTCAGGTTGTAGACATTGTCCACCCCCTGCAAATACATGGCCAAGCGCTCCAAGCCGTAGGTGATCTCGCCAGTAATCGGCTTGCAGTCGATACCGCCCACTTGCTGAAAATAAGTGAACTGCGTGACTTCCATGCCATTCAACCAAACTTCCCAGCCCAAGCCCCA
>JBIKKE010000154.1:0-6546 GCA_044360575.1 Limnohabitans sp.
CCTGATCATCACGGACAACGCGCCCACGGGCTCGACCGAAGAAGAAGCCGAAGAAGCCGCCGAAGCCGCCCTGTCCACCGTGGACAGCGAATTCGGCCGCACCACCGACCCGGTTCGCATGTACATGCGCGAAATGGGCACCGTGGAACTCTTGACCCGCGAAGGCGAGATCGAAATCGCCAAGCGCATCGAAGGCGGCTTGATGGACATGATGGCCGCGATCAGCGCATCGCCAGCCACCATCGCCGAAATCCTCCGCCTGGCCAACGAAATTCGCGAAGGCAAGATCGTCATCTCCACCGTGGTGGACGGCTTTGCCAACCTGAACGAAGCCGATGACTACGTGGCCGAAGAAGACTTCGACGAATTCGACGAAGCCGATGACGACGATGGCAAAGGTGGCTCCAAAGCCCTGACCAAGAAGCTTGAAGAGCTCAAAGTCCAAGCCCTCGAACGCTTTGACCGCATCACCGAGTACTTCGAAAAAGTACACAAGGTGTACGACAAAGAAGGCTGGGGCACGCCGGCCTACATCAAGGTGCAATCGGCCCTGTCTGAAGAGCTGATGACCATCCGCTTCACGGCCAAAACCATTGAAAAGTTGTGCGATATGGTGCGTGGCCAAGTCGACGATGTGCGCAAAAAAGAGCGCGAGCTGCGCCGCATCATCGTGGACAAATGTGGCTACCCGCAAGACAACTTCATCGCCGACTTCAGTGGCCGTGACAAAAATGGCAAGCGCATTCCGTCCAACCTGCTGAACCTCAAGTGGATTGAAAAACAAGCCGCAGCGGGCAAGAGCTGGAGCGCGGTCATGGGCCGCAACATCCCGCCGGTACAAGACTTGCAGCAAAAATTGACCGATCTTCAATCGCAAGTGGTGGTGCCGCTCGATGAGCTGAAAGACATCAACAAGCGCATGAACGCCGGTGAGCGCTCATCGCGTGATGCCAAGAAAGAGATGATCGAGGCCAACTTGCGTTTGGTGATCTCTATCGCCAAAAAGTACACCAACCGCGGCCTGCAATTCCTCGACCTGATCCAGGAAGGCAACATCGGTTTGATGAAGGCGGTGGACAAATTCGAATACCGCCGTGGCTACAAGTTCTCGACCTATGCCACTTGGTGGATCCGTCAGGCCATCACCCGCTCGATTGCGGACCAGGCCCGCACCATCCGCATCCCGGTGCACATGATCGAGACCATCAACAAGATGAACCGCATCTCGCGTCAACACCTGCAAGAGTTTGGTTTCGAACCCGATGCCTCCATCCTGGCCGAGAAGATGGAGATTCCGGAAGACAAGATCCGCAAAATCATGAAGATCGCCAAAGAGCCGATTTCCATGGAAACGCCGATCGGTGACGACGACGACAGCCACCTGGGCGACTTCATCGAAGACAACACTCACACGGCCCCCATGGACGCGGCGCTACAAGCGGGCTTGCGCGATGTGGTCAAGGACATTCTGGACAGCCTGACACCCCGCGAAGCCAAGGTGCTGCGCATGCGTTTTGGTATCGAGATGTCCACCGACCACACCCTGGAAGAAGTGGGCAAGCAATTTGACGTGACCCGCGAACGCATCCGTCAAATAGAAGCCAAAGCGCTGCGCAAGCTCAAGCACCCCAGCCGCTCAGACAAGCTGCGCAGTTTCATTGACACGATGTAAATCCTGCAACCGTCAAAAATAAAAGCCTCCCTGCTGCAAAGCAGGGAGGCTTTTTATTGCTCAGGCCTCATCGCGTGGGCTGAAGGGCTGCAGATCAGCGCGACTGCGCCTTGTTGCCATAGGGGCAGTAGTTGGGGCGAGGCCCTACCTGAGGATGCAAGCGACATGTGTTGGGGCGCTTGTCATAGACCGTGCAGCGGCGTGTCTTGGCATCGAGAAACTGGCAGTCACCGCTGGCGCGACGCGCCAGGCTGAAGATGCTGTTCTTGAAGTTGAAGTGCTCAATCAGCCCTGCTTTGGCCAGGCGTTTGGCAATTTGTTTAGGGTCTTCGTGCTCGGCCTCAAACGGGTCCACCAACTCCAACCGCACCAGATCGGCCATCTTGACCTCTACAGGCATGGTGCAGCAGTTGGCGGCGCAGGTATCGCACAAACCGTTTTTGTAGCGGGTCCAGGTTTCGCAACGGTCAACGTCGACAACGGCAATGGGAGATCTCATGACGAAGATTATCCCCGGCCGCGCATCAACCCTTCTTGGCCACCAACGTCAGTATGTCGTAGCTGGCTACGACCTCGCCCAACTGGTTGGTGACTTCAACGTCCCAAGCCACCACACCTTGGCCCACACCGTTGGCGTCTTTCTTGTTGCGGTCGATCTTGCGACTGGCGGTCAAGCGGGCCTGGATGGTGTCGCCAATGCCCACGGGCTTGACGAAGCGCAGGGTGTCCAGACCGTAGTTGGCCAGCACCGGGCCGGGCGCAGGTGAAACGAAAAGGCCAGCGGCAGCCGACAACACAAAGTAGCCGTGCGCGATGCGTTTGCCAAAGGGCGAATCCTTGGCCGCGATTTCGTCGAAGTGCATGTAGAAATAGTCGCCCGACAGACCCCCAAAGGCCACGATGTCGGCCTCGCCCACGGTGCGGCGGTGCGTGAGCAGGCTCTCGCCAATTTGCAATTCTTCGAAGTAGCGGCGGAAGGGGTGAACCTCTGTCTCGATCAACTTGGCGCCGCGCATGTACTCGCCCGTGACGGCAGCGATCATGGTGGGTGAGCCTTGCAGGGCGGTGCGTTGCATCAGGTGCTTGACGGCGCGGATACCGCCCAGCTCTTCACCGCCACCAGCACGACCAGGGCCGCCATGTTTGAGGGGTGGCAAAGGCGAACCGTGGCCTGTGGATTCGACAGCCGATTCGCGATCCAGGATGTGCAAACGACCATGCAAGGCGGCAGCAACTGGGATCACGCGGGCTGCGATTTGCGGGTCTTTGGTGACCAAGGTACCCACCAAGCTGCCTTGGCCGCGTGCGGCCAGTTGCAAGGCTTCGTCGATGCCGTCGTAAGGCATGAGCGTGCTCACGGGGCCAAAGGCCTCCACATCGTGCACGCTGTCGGTGTGCAAAGGCTTTTGGCACAGCAGCAGCGTGGGCTGGAAAAAGGCACCGCCTTCCACGCCCTGCCCCACGGTTGCAAAACCGGCACCGCCGCCAAACACCAGCTCGGCGCTTTGGCGCAGCAAGGCCACGCGCTCGGCCACATCGGCCTGCTGCGAATGTGACGCCAAAGCGCCCATCTTGACGCCCTCGACAGACGGGTCACCCACCACCACTTTGGCCAGACGGGCCTTGAGTTTTTCGGCGATGGCGTCCAGATGCTGGCGCGGCACGATGGCGCGGCGGATCGCGGTGCATTTTTGGCCCGCTTTAACGGTCATCTCGCGGGCAACTTCTTTCACAAACAGGTCAAACTCTTCGTCGTCGGGCGTCACATCGGGCGCGAGGATGGCGCAATTCAACGAGTCGGCTTCGGCGTTGAAGGGGATGCTGTGCTTGACCACATTGGGGTGCACGCGCAGCATGGCGGCGGTGTCTGCCGAGCCGGTGAAAGTCACCACATCTTGGCCATTTAGGCGGTCCAGCAGATCGCCAGTAGAGCCAATCACCAGCTGCAAGCTGCCTGCGGGCAAGATGCCCGATTGCTCGACCAGGCGCACCATGGCTTCGGTCAGGTAGCTGGTGGACGAAGCGGGTTTGCCAATGCAAGGCATGCCCGCCAAAAAGCTGGGCGCAAACTTTTCCAAGAGGCCCCAAATGGGGAAGTTGAAAGCGTTGATGTGCACCGCGATGCCGCCACGCGGCACCAAAATGTGCGTGCCCGCAAAGCCGCCTTTTTTGCCCAAGGGGAACGCCGGACCTTCGTGGATCAGGTTGCCACTGGGCAACTCGTTGCTGCCAATGCCTGAATAGGCAAACAAGGTGCCCGCGCCGCCTTCGATGTCCACCCAGCTGTCGGCGCGCGTGGCCCCGGTGTGAGCCGAGATGGCATACAGCTGCTCTTTGTGCTCACCCAAGTACTTGGCCAGGGCCTTGAGGCGCTGGGCGCGTTCTTGAAAGTCAAGCTTGAGCAAATTGGGCAGGCCCACGGTGCGGGCGTAATGCACCGCATCACCAAAGTCGAGTGCTTCGGCATGGGTCTGGTAAACCGTTTGGCCATGGATGGCGCTGCGTAACCCTTGTGCGCCTTGCTGACCGATCCACTGGCCACCGATGAAACTTTGCAAAACTTGAGACATGAACAGGAGCCTTTTTGAAAGTACAGAGCCAGGCCGATTCAAATTAACCAACCGAGCGGTCGGTTAATTTTAGTCGCTTTACGTTTGCTTCAATCCCATGAATACCAAGGGATTTCCCTTTTCAACAGCCAGATTGCGGGCTTTCGGCAATTAATATGCATGCTTATAATCTAGCCAAATCCTTCATCATCCATGCTCGGAGAATCCATGACTGCAACGCCATCCCAACTCCCCGTCATCGTCGCTGGTGGCGGCATTGGCGGCTTGGCCGCAGCGCTTGCCCTGGTGCGCCAAGGCTTTCGCGTCACGGTGCTGGAACAAGCGCCTCAAATCGGCGAAATCGGTGCGGGCATCCAAATTGGCCCCAACGGATTTCATGCGTTTGATGCTTTGGGCGTGGGCGACAAAGCCCGTGGCCGTGCGGTCTACACCGACTACATGGTCATGCACGACGCCATAGACGAGTACCAAGTGGGCAAGATCCCCACGGATGAAAAATTTCGAGAGCGCTTTGGCAACCCCTACGCCGTGATCCACCGCGCCGATGTGCATTTGTCTCTGCTCGAAGCCGCGCAAGAAACAGGTCAGGTCGAATTCCATACCCACACCCGTGCAGAACGCATCGAGCAAGACGACGCGGGCGTGACCGTGTGGGACCAAAACGGCAAGGCTTTCAAGGGCTGCGCCCTGATCGGTGCGGATGGCGTGAAATCGGTGGTGCGCGAGCAGTTTGTGGGTGACCCGGCCCGCGTGACTGGCCATGTGGTGTACCGGGCAGTGGTCGATAAAAAAGACTTCCCAACCGACCTGCAGTGGAACGCCGCCGCCATTTGGGTGGGCCCCAATTGCCACTTGGTGCACTACCCGCTGCGTGGCGGTGAGCAGTACAACGTGGTGGTGACTTTCCACAGCCGCGAGCAGGAGGAATGGGGCGTCACGGACGGCAGCAAGGAAGAAGTGCAAAGCTACTTCCAGGGCATTTGCCCCAAAGCGCGCCAATTGATCGACCTTCCCAAGAGCTGGAAGCGCTGGGCCACGGCCGACCGCGAGCCCATTGGCCAGTGGACCTATGGCCGCGTGACACTGCTGGGCGATGCCGCGCACCCCACCACCCAGTACATGGCCCAAGGCGCTTGCATGGCCATGGAAGACGCTGTGACCCTGGGCGAAGCCCTGCGCATGCACGGCAACGACTGGCCCAAAGCACTGGACATGTACCAACGCGCCCGGGTGGCCCGCACCGCCCGCATCGTGCTGTCCAGCCGAGAGATGGGCCGCATTTACCACGCCAAGGGCGTGGAGCGCCTGGTGCGCAATGACCTCTGGCGTGGCCGCAGCCCCGAGCGCTTTTATGATGCGATGCAATGGCTTTATGGCTGGAATGTGGGCAACTGCCTCGACGCCGCCCAACACAGCGCCTGAACTGGAGACAAAATGAACGACCTCGGACGAATCGAAGACCTGCCCGCAGACTACGTGCAGGACCTGCGCTACGTGAACCTGGTGCCCCTGTGGCCCAGCCTGCGTGGCGTGCTGCCGCCCAAAGTGCCCACACGTCAGACCCAGCCCACCTGCTGGGCTTACAAAGACATCAAGCCCCTGCTGCTCAAAGCGGGCGAGCTGACCCCGATTGAAAAAGCCGAACGTCGCGTGCTGGTGCTGGCCAACCCCGGCCATGGCCTCGACAAAATGCAAGCCTCTGCTGCCATGTATCTCGGCATGCAATTGCTCATGCCCGGTGAATGGGCCCCCAGCCACCGCCACACCCCCAACGCGGTGCGCATGGTGGTGGAAGGCGAAGGCGCCTGGACCACGGTGGACGGTGAAAAATGCCCCATGAGCAGGGGCGACTTGATCCTCACCCCCACAGGCCTCTGGCACGAACACGGCCATGACGGCACCGATCCGGTCATCTGGCTCGATGTGCTGGATCTGCCCCTGGTCTATTACATGGAAGCCAGCTACCACATCAACGGCGACCGCCAGACCGTGCAGCCTGGCCGCAGCGAACAGCAATACGCCCGTGGCGGTGTGGTGCCCAGCCATGTGTTTGACCGCAGCAAGAAAGCCTACCCCATGCTGCGTTACGCCTGGAAAGACGCCAAGGCTGCGCTCGAATCGCTCGCGTCTGACGATGCTGGGCTTGAACAAGTGCAAGTGACTTACACCAACCCCGAGACCGGTGGCGACGCAGAAAACATCCTGGGCTTTTACGCCCTGATGCTGCGCCCCGGGCAAACCCTGCGCCTGCCTGCACGCTCACCCGCGCAGGTGTTCCACGTCATCGAAGGCGCTGTCCAAGCG
>JBIKKE010000155.1:0-6542 GCA_044360575.1 Limnohabitans sp.
GGCGGTGGGCAATGCGTTGTTTGCCCTGACGGGCAAACGGCAAAGGGCTTTGCCTGTGGGGGTGTGAGCTCAGCCCCCACGCAGCGTCTTGAGGATTTTTTGGCCACCGCGACCATTGACCTCCATGCCCAGACGCTTTTGTTCGGCGCGAATCGCCTCACGCGATTTTTCGCCCAACATGCCGTCGATGGGGCCAATGTCGTGGCCGCGCATCGTCAGCAGGCCTTGCAGCTCGCGCCGCTCGGCGCGTGACAAGCCTGCGTCGTCGGTCGGCCAAGGTGTGGTGAATGGGGCACCGCCGCGCAGACGGTCGCTCAGGTGGGCAATCGCCAGTCCGTAGCTTTCGGCGGCGTTGTAGCTGTAGAGCGCATCAAAATTGCGGGTCACCAAAAACGCCGGGCCGTTGGCCCCAGCCAGCGTCAGCAAGCCCACGTTGCCCAAACTTTCTGGCAAAGCAGCGCCATCGATGCGGCGCACGCCACGGGCGGTCCACTCAGCCACCGGGCGCTTGGTGCGGCGGCCCTCGCCTGCCAACGCAATGCCCGCTGGCAACTTCACCTCGATGCCCCAGGGCAGGCCACTTTGCCAACCGGCACGGGCCAAAAAGTTGGCGGTCGAGCCCAGCGCGTCCACGCTGCTGTCCATCAGGTCGGCGCGGCCGTCGCCATCAAAGTCCACCGCCAAGCGTTCAAACGTGGTGGGCATGAATTGGGTGTGCCCAAAGGCCCCTGCCCACGAGCCCACAAAACGCTCGGGTGCGATGTGCCCGGCTTGCAAAATGCGCAGCGCCGCAAAAAATTCACCTCTGAAAAAACTTTGACGTCGCCCGTGGCACGACAGCGTGCCCAATGCTTGCACCAGCGGGTATTTGCCAAAGGTCTGGCCAAAATTGCTTTCCACGCCCCACACCGCGACCACCGTGGCCGGGTCCACGCCAAAACGCTCTTCGGCACGCACCAGCGCCTGGCGATGCTGCGTCAAACGCGCAGCGCCATCGGCCACGCGTTCCTCGTCCACCAACGCAGACATGTAGTCCCAAATGGGCATCCGAAACTCCGGCTGAAAGTTCAGCTTTTCAATCACGCTGAAGTCGGCCTGCAAGCCGGCCGTGTGGCGCGCCCAGGTGGCATCGCTCACCTTGCCCGAGCGAGCAGCCGGACGCAGCTCGGCCATGCAGGCCGACAAATCGGTGTTTTGCGCCCAAGCTGTGGGGGTGAGCCATGCGCTGGCCAGCACCGCGCTCATGGCGGCAGCCCGCACCAAGACCGTGATACGAGGGTTGGATGCGTGTTTTGTCATGAAGAAAAGTCCCTGAAAGTTGGTAGGCGTCTGAATGCGCGCCAGCGAATGTACAGCGTAAAAAGCACGGACAACAAAGGATGGAGATTCACCGATCCAGGGATGCTCCGCCCCCATACAACCAAGGCACGTCCATCAAGCGCTCGCCCATCAGGCGCATCGACACATTGCGCCCCCAGGCCACAGGACCCGTCGAGTGAAAGATGCGGCCATTTCGGATCGCCCTCGACTGCACCCGTGCATTGCGCGCCCAGCGTTGCTCGGCATAAGCCTGTAACCGCTCAGCCACGCTGCCGGTCTCTGCGCTAAGGTTCTGAGCCAACACCTGCGCGTCTTCGATGGCCATGCCCGCGCCCTGCGCCAAGTAAGGCCGCATGGGGTGCGCCGCGTCGCCCAACAAAGCCACGCGGCCTTGCGCCATCTCTGGGGCACAGGTCATCGGCGCACGGTCGTGCAGCGCCCACTGCCGCCAGGCCGGCACCGATGCCAATCGCTCGTGCAAATCACGGCCCATCGCGCCCATGGCCTGCATGAGTGACTGGGTGTGCCCGGCTAAGTCCCAAGCCTCGGCCTGCGAGGGTTTGTCGCCAAGCACGATAGCCACCAGATTGAGCCACTGCCCGCCACGCACCGGGTAATGCACCACATGCAGGCGCGGCCCCATCCACACGGTCACTTGGTCACTGCGCAAGTGCGCAGGCAAATCGGCCTGTGCCACCAGCGCCCGATATGCGAGGTGCCCAGTAAAGCGTGCCGGGGTATCGCCCAGCAACTGCTGGCGCACCGCACTCCAAACGCCGTCAGCACCGATCAAGGCGCTGGCCTGCAGGCTGAGGCCCTCTGCTGTGTTCACTTGCAAAGCCTCTTCATTGCCCTGCCAGCTTTGCACGGTCTGGCCCAGCAGAGGTTCCACCCCGGCGCTTTGGGCGGCCCGGTGCAACAAGCCCTGCAAATCGGCCCGGTGGATGGTTGCGTAAGGCGCGCCATACAGCGCTTGCGCCCGTTTGCCCAAACGCAAAGTGCCCAACACCTGCCCAGTTTGAGCATCACGCGCTTGCAGCTGCCCAGGGAACGCCGCCACTTGCAACAGCGCCGCACCCAAACCCCAGGCCTGCAAAATGCGTGTCACGTTCGGCCCGATCTGGATGCCCGCGCCCACCTCGCTCAGCTGCGCTGCGCGCTCGAGCAGCTGCACCGGCACGCCGCGCTGCGCACACGCCAAGGCAGCGGCCAGGCCGCCAATACCGCCGCCTGCGATCACCACCTTTTTGCGCTCGTTGCTTGTCATGCCGGGATTGTGCGGCAAACCCAAGTTTGGCCAGCTGCAAAGCATCAGGCAGTTTCAGCGACCGTTCATGGGATAAGAGGGATCGTTGTAACCCGGCGTAGACGGATGGCCCGGAGCCACCAGGCTGTTGACCAGGGCTTCGTCTTCGGCCGTGATCTGCACCTGCAGCGCACCTGCATAGTCTTGCCACTGGGCCAAGGTGCGCGGGCCCGCGATGACCGCACTCACGTGGCGGTTGGCCAGAACCCAGGCTGTCGCAAAGTGGGCCAAAGACACGCCTTTGCCCTGGCAATGCTGCAACAAAACTTGGGCCACCTGCAAGGACTCCTCGCGGAACTCGGTCTCCAAAATACGTTTGTCACCCCGGGCGACGCGACTGCCCTCTGCGGGCGTCTGACCGGGCGCATATTTGCCCGTGAGCACCCCGCGCGCAATCGGACTGTAGGGCACCACGCCCAAGCCGAAGTGACCACAGGCCTCCAAAATTTCCACCTCGGGCAAGCGGTTGAGCAGGTTGTAATAAGGCTGACAGACCACGGGGCCTGGCATGTTCATCTGGCGCGCCATGTTGACCATCTCGGCAATGCGCCAGCCCCTGAAGTTCGACACGCCCCAGTAGCGGATCTTGCCGTCGCGCAGCAAGGCCTCGATGGCCCGCAATGGCTCTTCCAGGTTCATGCCGTTGTAGTCGCGGTGCAGGTAATAAATGTCCAAGTGGTCGGTGTCCAAGCGGCGCAAGCTGTCTTCGCAAGCGCGCAGCATCCAACTGCGCGAGTAGCCATGATGGTTGGGCTGGTCCGACATCGGGTTACCGACCTTGCTGGCCAAGATCCACTGCTGGCGTTGCCCCTTGAGGATTTGGCCCACCATCTCCTCGGACTTGCCCCGTGTGTACACGTCAGCGGTGTCGATGAAGTTGCAGCCTTTTTCGTGGGCATCGGCCACGATGGCGCGTGCATCTTCCAGCGGTGTTTGGTCACCAAACATCATGGTGCCCAAGCACAGACGAGACACTTTCAGGGGGCTTTTGCCCAAGGTGGTCAATTGCATGTCGAGTTCTCCAAAGAAACAGGGAAACCGCAAGCGCCTTGGGCTCTGGCTCGCGGTACACAAAAGATCTTACCCACGCGCCGTATATGGGACTGTCCAAAACGGACACAAAAAAGCCCGCGCTTTTCGGCGCGGGCTTTGAGGGCGGGATGCAGCTTCAGCGATGCGCTCAGGCCACCGGCACAAACTGGTAGCCATTGCCCGATGGTGTGATCGAGCCAAAGGCCGGGAACGGGAAGTGGAAGCCACCCGCCATCATTTTTTCTTTGACCAACATGTCAAAGATCTTGCGGCGGCTTTGGCGGGCCATCTCAGGATTCATGTCAAACAGCACGGCCCAATCGGGGTTGCGGGCGAACAAGGATGGCACGTTGGTGATATCGGCCACATAGGCAAATGATTGGCCTTCTGAACGCGCCGTGAACAAGGTGTGACCTGGGGTGTGGCCAAAAGCCGCCACCGACTGGATACCCGGGGCCAATGTGCTGCCCGGCTCAAACTTGACCAATTGGTCTGGCGTCAACCCCGTCAATGCACGCTTGACGGCCCCAAAAGCGCCTTGCATCTGCGCTGGCGCTGCCGCGATGCGGGCTTCATCCGTCCAGAAGGCGTGTTCGGGCGCCGGCACATGCACACGGGCGTTGGGGTAAACCAAGTTACCGTTTTTGAAGCGCAAGCCATTGATGTGGTCGCCATGAAAGTGACTGAGGACCACGTTGTTGATGTCTTCAGGCTTGAAACCCGCTGCGGCCAGGTTGCCCAGCAACTTGCCTGTGGTGGGGGGGCCGTTGTCGGCAAAACCGGTGTCAAACAAATAACGCTGATTGCCGTTGATCAACAAAAACGGGGTGTAAGGCACATCGATGTAATCGGTGGGCAGGTTTTGCGAAGCCAGCAGCGCCTTGACTTGGTCAAGCGGGACAGCAGGTACAAATTCTTGGCCCAGAGGGCGGCGAACTGCGCCATCATTCAGGGCAATGACCTCCATGGTCCCCAATTTCATGCGCCGAAAGCCCACCGAGGGCAAGTCGGGTGCGCCGAACTGAGGCGTGTTTTGAGACCAGACAGAAGAAAAGGTCAAGGCAGTGGCACTGGCCAAGCCTGTACCCAAAAAGTGGCGACGGTTGAGCATGTGATCTCCAAAAAAGTGCTTCTAACATACGCCTTACCCGGGACATGCCCATAACCCAGCAGATTGACCATGGTCTGTGCTCGGACATGCATCGGTGGGAAGCAGGTGTGCCCCTGACTGAGCCCTGCCCTTTCAAAGTCCCGTGGAGACGACACCAAAGCACGGTCTGAGAAGCACGCACCCACTCAAGGTTCAGAGATAAGTCGCTTTGATCGCCTTCATGAGGTCAGCGACAAAACGGTTGGCCGCGTTGGAACTTGCACCAATCCAGCCAAAGCGTTGGGACGCCGTGGGGCCGGAGCCGTAGGTGCGCATACCTCGATCGATTGGCCCCGCCAACAAACCGTGTGCGGCTTCGTCGTAGAACCAGAATTCAAGCGGCTGGCCCTCGGCCTTCAGTTGCTCTCCCCATTGGTAAGGCGAAAGCCCCTGCGCCGCTGGATTGATTCGAAGACTGCAGCGTTGGGCCGTGCCCAGCGCCGCGCCTTCGGCGGACTGATTCACCACACAGGGGTCGGTGCGCAGGTGCATCCAGTCATCTACCGTTCTACCGCCATAGTTGTCAATCTTGCCGAACACCATTTTCAGGGGCACCCGAATCTGATCCGGCATGCCAATCCCGGCCGAAGGCGCCCCTTCAGAAAACACCATGCGGACATGCGCAGGATCCACCACAGCGGCCATGTTCAGGGCCACACTGCCGCCGTTGGACAGCCCATGAATGAAAAGGCGTGTGGTGTCAACGCGGGCGTTTTGACGAATCCAGTGGTAAGCCCCAAGGGTGGCTTTGAAGATCATGCGCTGGCGCGATTCATTGGTCGCGCCAGTCAAAAAAAGCGAAGTACCGCGGTACTGAAAACCGTTCATTTCATAGGCATCAAACAACAAGGTGGCCACACCTCGCGCGTTCATCCGCCTGACCATTTCCAGCTCGGCCGAGCCAGGGCCATTGCCCCCGTGGGCAATGATCATCAAAGGCGGCTTGTCGGCCAGCTTGTCCGCAAACAATCCTGGCATCGACAATTGAACGGAACGGTGGCAAGGATCGAACTCGGCCAATGGGCCTTGGACCCGATGAAATCCAGGCCGAATTTCAAGCAACTGGGCCACGCCCGCAGGCGCGGGCCGACAATCGGATTGAGCTTGCGCTGCGGTCATCAAGACCATTACTGTGAGGAAAGTGCAGACCCTGAGGCCGTGAAGAGCAAAAGCCATTAAAAAGTCTCCTCGATACAGTTGTGAATCACGCCAAATAGACAGCGGAAATCGGTCACAGAATACCGCTGGCCCGAGGTACTTGTAAATGGCCGCACCGTCCTTGTTCAAGGTGCACAGCGAGCAGCAGGGCATCACATACGGGAGCCGGCGGCGCCGAAGTTGGGGCAGTGGCCTTTTTTGACCAACAGGCTCAAGCCGTTGAAATCTCTGCGTTTTCAACACACCAGCGGCCTGGCTTGGCCTGTCGCACCGCCGTCAGCAAGGCACGTGCCACGGCATCGGTGCGCACAGCGCGGTAACGCGCTGGAATGAGGGGCCGAGCCAGTCGGAAAAACCACAGGCCCACCGCCTCGCCTGGCCTGATGTCAGGCCGAGGACCACCGTCCAGCAAAGACGGCCGCACCAGCGTCAGTGAGGTGAAGCCCAGGGCAGCCAAGTCATCTTCCGTCTCGCCTTTGGTGCGCAAATAAAGGTTGCCACTGCCAGCCGATGCGCCCAGCGACGAGTTCAAAGCAAAGGTCGGCGTGCCCGTCGCGCGGGCCAGGCGCGCAGCGG
>JBIKKE010000156.1:0-6516 GCA_044360575.1 Limnohabitans sp.
GAAATGGCCCATCTTTGCAGTCATCTGCTTTGGCGCCACGATCATGGCCATCCAGTACCTCGTGATGACGTCGGGCTTTCTGCGCGCTGGCTGGCAGCGGCGTCGGTTCATTGAGATCGACCCCGCCAACAAGGTGGTGTCATGAGTCCACTGGAGATCGGCCTGGCAGGTTTTGCTGCCCTGACGCTGCTCATTTATTCGGGCATGCACATTTCCACATCGCTGCTGTTGGTGTCCTTCGTGGGCATTGCGCTGATACGTGGCGACTGGGACATGGCCGGCAAAATGCTCGGACAAACCGCCACGGATGCGGTGACCGAATACGAATTCGGGACGGCACCCCTGTTCGTGCTCATGGGATTCATGGTGATGGCGGCCGGTATCGGCCGCGACAGCTACATCGTGGCCGAGCGCATGTTCGGGCGCTTTCGCGGTGGCATCGGCCAAGCCACCGTAGTGGGCAACGCGGTTTTCTCCGCTGTGACCGGTGTGTCCATCGCGGCAGTCGTGATGTTCACCCGCATGGCCGTGCCCGAGATGCTTCGACGCGGATACCCGCACAAGTTGGCCGTGGGTGTGGTCGCCGGCTCTGCGATGCTGGGCATGCTCATCCCACCTTCTGTTTTGATGATCATCTATGCGGTCATCACCGAGACCTCAATCGGCGACATGTACACCGCCGGCATCGTGCCGGGCATCATTCTGAGTGTGGCCTTCATGGCGACGATCTGGGTGGTCGCAGGCAAGCACCCAGGCATGGCGGCAGCGGCCGAAGCCGTCCGACGCGAGTCGGGTGATTTGACACACGGTGGTCTGCTGCGATTGATCTTGCCCATCGTGCTGCTGGTGGTGCTGGTCCTGGGCGGCATGTACGCAGGCCTGTTCACCGCGACCGAAGCGGGTGCAGTGGGTGCTGCTGGCGCCACCTTGATTGCCCTGGCACGCCGGGCGCTCACGCCCCGCAGCTTCTGGCAAATCCTGATCGATACCGGCTATGTCACCGCATCCATCGTTCTGATCATTGCCTCGGCTGCGCTCTTCACCCGCTTCCTGGCCATTTCGGGCCTGCCCAGTTACCTGAGTCAGTGGATCGCAACCCACCAGTTTTCATTGCTGTCTGTGATGCTGGTTTACATCGCCATCGTGCTCGTGCTGGGGACCGCGCTGGACAGTGTCTCCACCATTCTGATCGCGGTGCCCGTGTTTGCACCCGTGTTCAAGGATCTGGGCGCCGACCTGGTGTGGGTCGGGATCATCACCATGATCACAGTGGAGGTGGGGATCATCACCCCACCCTTAGGCATCAGCCCCTTCATCGTCAAGAGCACGCTCGACGCCGATGGCATGGGACAAAAAATTCCCCTCAGCGACATCTACCGTGGCGCCTTGCCCTTTGCGGCTGCTGCGCTGGTGGTGGTGGCTCTGATCGTGGCATGGCCGCCATTGGCGTTGTGGTTCAAGTGACCTATTTTTCTAATTGAAAGCATCTCGTGTTCAAGTATTTCCCTACCAATTACGTCTGGAACCTCTCGGTCGATCTCGCCATCGAAATGGGGGCACGCATCGGTGAAATCGAAGCGATGTGCGCGCCGCTGCAAGAGGCCGCCAAAGCGCCGGATGCGGCAGGCACCCAAGCCTTTCGCGAGACCTGGTCTCAAATGGCCGAGAAACTTTGCACACTGGCCACCGAAGACGAAGCCGCTGGCCACTTGTTGTCCGCTGGCGAAAAGTACAACCGTGCCGCCACTTATCTCCTGACCTGCGAACGATTGCAGGCGCACAACGCGCCAGGACGGCTGGCGCTGTACCAACGCTTCATGGACATTTTTGCGCGTGGACTTCAGCTGTCGCAAGAAGACTGCCAACGCGTCACCATCCCCTACGAAGGCAAGGAGCTGTCAGCCCTGTATGTGCGTGCCCAGGGTGTGCAAGGCCCTGCGCCCATCCTGGTGCAGGCCAACGGCTTGGACTCGACCAAGGAGATGAAGTACCGCGTCGGTCTGCCCGCATGGCTCGCCAAGCGCGGCGTGTCTTCACTCCTCGTGGACCAGCCTGGCACAGGCGAAGCGTTGCGCCTGCACGGCATGACGGCCCGTTTCGACAGCGAGCATTGGGCAAGCCGCATCGTTGACTGGCTGGAAAAGCAGCCCGATGTGGACCCCCGGCGCATCGGCATGGAAGGCGTATCGCTGGGGGGTTACTACTGCCCGCGCGCGGTGGCCTTCGAGCCACGCTTTGCCTGTGGCGTCGTCTGGGGCGCCAACCACGATTGGCGCGATGTGCAAAAGCGCCGCCTTCAACGCGAGGGCAACCTGCCTGTGCCGCACTACTGGGCCCACGTTTGCTGGGTCTGGGGCGCCAAGGACATCGACGACTTCATGCGCATCGCAGAAAACGTTCACCTCGATGGGGTACTGGACCGGGTGCGCGTGCCGTTTCTGGTCACCCACGGCGAAAAGGACTCCCAAATCCCTCTGCAATGGGCGCAACGCACTTATGAGCAACTGGTCAACAGCCCGAAGCGGGAACTGAAGGTGTTCACCGAACGAGAAGGTGGCGTTCAGCACTCGAGTTTCGACAACAGCATCAATGCGGGTCACTACATCGCCGACTGGGTCGCTGAAGTGCTGGGTGGCCACACGCGCTGACTTTCATATCGAATTTTCTGGATCGCTAAGAAGGAGAGGAACACCATGAACATCATTGGACCCGATGAGTTGCTTTTCGGCGTGGATGACGTCGCCAGCTGCAGTCAGTACCTGATCGACTACGGCCTGACCCCTGTCGGCACCGACGCCAGCGGCGGCCGCTTTGAGGCCGAGGACGGCACCGCCGTCGTCATCAAACGCCAAGACGACCCCCAGCTGCCCGCTGGTTTGGGCACCGCATCCCTGCTGCGCAAGACCACTTATGGCGTGGCCGATGCGGCCACGCTGGAGGCGATCGCCACCGAACTGGGCCGCGACCGCGAAGTGCTGCGTCTGGCAGACGGCAGCCTACAAACGGTGGACGACATGGGCTTCGTGCTGGGCTTCCAGCTCACGGTACGTCGCCCGATCAGCACCGCCACAGAAGGTATCAACGGCCCGGGGTCGGGCCCAGGCCGGCCGGTCAACGATGTCGCGGTCAATGAAGATGCAAGCGCGAAGCCACTTTCGCTTTCGCATGTGGTTTATTTCGTGCCCGATGAAGCCAAGGCCGCCGCTTTTTACACAGAGCGACTGGGTTTCCGGGAGACCGATCGACTGCTGGGCGCGGGGGGCTTTCTGCGCCCAGCCGGAACCCAGGATCACCACACCCTGTTCATGATTCAGACACCGCCTTTCATGAAGGGGGTCGAGCACTTCACTTTCCACATGGCCGGGCCGACCGCAGTGATGCAGGCCGGTTACCGGTTTGTCGGCAAAGGCTACGAGTCGTTCTGGGGGCCAGGTCGCCATAAGTTCGGCAGCAACTGGTTTTGGTACTTCAACAGCCCTCTGGGCTGCCACGTCGAATACGACGCCGACATGGATCTGCACGACGACCAATGGAAACCCCGTGCCGTGCCCATGAATGCCGAAGCCTCGCAGCTTTTCCTCTTCACCCGCCGCGAAAAATGGGCACCAGGCGGCCCACCACCCCCCGGCCAGACGGCGCACTGAGACCGCAGTGCTCTCTTCACCCCAGCAAAACGGAGCAGCCTGTGCCATGGCATTCCTTGTGCCCCAGCGACGCGATTGCCGAAGGCCAGGCTTTGGGCTTCGACCCTCAGGCGCAGGGCCACACCACGGTCTTTGTGCTGCGCTGGCAAGGCCAGTGGCGCGCCTGGCAGGACTGGTGCCCGCACTGGGGCACAGGCCCCATGGCCTGGCGACGCCATGCTTACTTTTCGGGCGATGGCCAATCGCTCATGTGCCATGCGCACGGCGCACGCTTCGACCCCTTGAGCGGGCTGTGCACCCTCGGTCCTTGCCAAGGCCAGGCATTGCGGCCCGTGGCACTGCGGCTTGATGAATCGGGCGCCATCGAAATCGACACCGACACACTGAACTCACCACAACCTCAAGGAGACAAGACATGACCCAGAACCTCAAGGCACTCGTCATCGGCGGTGGCTTTTCCGGCATGGCCGCCGCCATCGAACTTCGCAAGCAAGGCGTCCAAGTGGATCTGATTGAGATCGACGCCGGATGGCGATCCTACGGCGCGGGCATCAGCCTGGGCGGTGCAACGCTGCGCGCTTTTCGGCAGCTGGGCATCCTGGAGGCCTTTTTGAGAGAAGGCAACGGTGCTGACGGCGTCAAGTTATTTTTGGGCAATGGCCAACCGATCGGCGAACTGCCGACGCCGCGCCTTGCCGGACCCGACACCCCTGGGGGTGGCGCGATCATGCGACCGACACTGGCGCGCCTGATGGCCGAAGCCACCCGTGCCAGTGGCACGCAAGTTCATTTGGGCACAGGCTTTGAGTCGATCGAACAAGATGCCGAAGGCGTGACGGTGCGCCTGACCAACGGTCGCAGCGCCCGCTACGACCTGGTAATCGGTGCCGACGGCCTGTATTCCAAGACCCGGCAAACCATTTTCCCCGACGCCCCGAAACCGAAATACACAGGCCAAGCCGTCTGGCGCGCGGTGCTGCCGCGTCCGGCCGAAGTGCAGTGCGCCATGATGTGGATGGGCCCCCGCACCAAGCCGGGTGTGAACCCGGTGTCCAAGGACCAGATGTACATGTTCATCACCGAGCACCGTCCGTTGAACGAACATGTGGACCCCAAAGACTTCCCCCGCCTGATGCGCGAACTCTTGGCAGACTTCAGCGCGCCACTGGTGGCCCAAGCCCGGGAGCACATCACCGAGACCTCCAGCATCGTCTTTCGCCCGCTGGAAGCCTTGCTGATGCCCCAGCCCTGGTTCAAGGGCCGTGTGGTGCTGATCGGTGATGCGGTCCACGCCACAACGCCGCACCTGGCCTCGGGCGCATGCATTGGCATCGAAGATGGTTTGGTGTTGGCCGAGTGCGTGGGGCGCGGTGGCCCGATACAAGACACGCTCCAGGCGTTTCAAGAGCGTCGCTGGGAACGTTGCCGCATGGTGGTGGAAAACTCGCTGCGCCTGGGCGAAATCGAGATGACCAACGGCAACAAGGATGAACACGCGCAGATCATGCGCGAGTCCATGATGGCGCTGGCCCAGCCCATCTGATACCCACCGCAGGAGACCCTCATGAACACCCCCCAAACCGCCCGTCGCCCCGCGCGTACTGATCGTCGTCTGATCGACCTGTCCATCTACCTCGAAAACGACGTGATCTCTGACCCCCCGCCACTCGCGCCCAAGATCACTTACCAAAAGCATGCCGAAACCGTGGCCGAATTCACCCAGTTGCTGCCCGGCACAAAGCCAGAGGATTACCCCGACGGCGAAGCTGCGGCCGTGGAGTGGGTGACCCTCACCACCCACAACGGCACCCACCTGGACGCGCCCTGGCACTTTCACTCCACACAGGACGCCAAGCTCGGTGGCGCACGGCCCTCCATCACCATCGACGAGGTGCCGCTGGAATGGTGTCTCCAGCCCGGTGTCAAACTGGATTTCCGTCACTTTCCCGACGGCTATGTGGCGACTGCTGCCGACGTCGAAGCCGAACTTGCGCGCATCGGCTGGGAATTGCAGCCGCTCGACATCGTGGTGGTCAACACCCGAGCAGGTTCGCGCTACGGCAACAACGACTACGTGCAAGCCGGTTGCGGCATGGGGTATGAGGCCACCATGTACCTGCTCGAGCGGGGCGTTCGACTCACGGGCACCGACGCATGGAGTTGGGACGCACCCTTTTCGTACACCGCACAGAAGGTGGCGGCCACCGGTGACACCAGTCTGATCTGGGAAGGTCACAAGGCCGGACGTGACATTGGGTACTGCCACCTGGAAAAGCTGCACAACCTGGAAGCCCTGCCACCCCACGGCTTCACCATCAGCTGCTTCCCACACAAGATTCGCGGCGCATCTGCGGGCTGGACACGGGCCGTAGCGATCATTGAGGAGCCGTGAATGAGCGCTGCGAACACCCCGGGTTTTGCGCCCATCATCCGCACGGTCACAGGGCATGACGCCAGCGGCAAGGCCATTGTGGCCTCGCACGGGCCCTTGCCACACGTGGCCGAAATCGCCGCCATCCCTGGCACCGTCTTCCACGAGGTCTGGTGCACCCAGGGCGCGCCGGTGCGCGTGGACAACGGGGCCGACCCCACCGTGGGTGCGCTGCAGCTCAAGCCCCCCGCTCAAGGCACGCGCATCCGTTTTGTGGACATCCCGCCTGACACCGAAGAATTTCTTCAGCAAGGCGCAGCGGCCATGAAAAGCGCCTTCAGCCAAATTGGTGACACCGCCGCATCGACCGTCATGACCAACTCGCCGCACCCGCTGATGCACCGGACCGAGTCGGTGGACTACGGCGTTGTGATCGAAGGCGAGATGACGCTGGTGCTGGACGACTCCGAGGTTTTGCTCCCACAAGGCAGCGTGGTGGTG
>JBIKKE010000157.1:0-6432 GCA_044360575.1 Limnohabitans sp.
CTTGCCCACACAACCCGCCGTGGTGTTTCTGCACGGCGTGGGCGGTGGCCGACACGGATGGGCACCGCAGCTAGCGCATGTGGCGCGGCTGGGCTGGCGCAGCCTGGCCTGGGACATGCCCGGCTATGGCGACAGCGCCATGGTCACCCCCTATGACTTCGCGCACTTGGCGCAAGCCCTCTGGCAGATGCTCGACGCGGCGCACATCCATCAAGCCGTGTTGGTGGGCCACAGCATGGGGGCCATGGTTGCCCTGCAGGCCTGGACGCTAAAGCCCGAGCGCATCCGCGCCATGGTGTTGGCCGCCAGCAGTCCGGCTTTTGGCAGCAGCGATGGCGATTTTCAAAAGCAGTTTTTGGCGCAGCGCCTGTCCCCGCTGGAAGCGGGAAAAACCATGGGCGACATCGCCGACAAGCTGATCCCCACCATGGCCGTACCCGGTGGTGACCCAGCCAACTTGATTCCCGCCAGTTTGAAGTCGGCGCACCAAAGCATGTCTGCCGTACCGCCCAACACCTACCGCGCCGCCTTGCATGCGCTGGTGCAGTTTGAGCAACGCGCCGCTCTGCCCACCATCACCGTGCCGGTGCTGTGCCTGGCCGCTGAACACGACCGCACCGCGCCGCCCACCGTGATGGAACGAATGGCGCAAAAGATCCCCGGTGCGCGCTACGCCTGTCTGGCGGGCGCGGGCCATTTGCTGCATTACGAACAGCCCGAGGCGTTCAACGCCGAACTCGAAACATTCTTGAAGGACATGCAACCATGACCGACGTCCAATCTCCCGCACAAAGAACCGTCATGCCCATCTGTGGCGACGACTACCCGCTGACCGAAAAACAGCAAAAGCTGATGGCCCTGGCGCGCCAGCTGGGCCGCGACAAATTCGCGCCCCGCGCGGCGCAACTCGACCGCGACGCGCAGTTCCCATTCGCCAATTACGACGACATGCGCGACGCAGGCTTGCTGGCGCTGTGTGTGCCAGAGGCGCACGGCGGCCAGGGCGCCGATTACGCCACCTATGCGATGGTGTCGGCCGAGATTGGGCGCTACTGCGGGGCCACGGCACTGACTTTCAACATGCACGTTTGCACCATGCTCTGGAGCGGCCTGCTGTCTGAAGACCTGGAGATGACGCCCGAGCAGCGCGCCACCCACCGCCAGCACCAGGCTACGCACTTTGCCCGCGTGGTGAAAGACGGCGCGATTTACGCGCAGCCGTTTTCCGAAGGCGGCGCTGCGGCCTCAGGGGCACAACCCTTCGGCACCCTTGCTGTGAAGGTCGATGGCGGCTGGAAGGTCAACGGCAAAAAGATCTTTGCCTCATTGTCGGATGCGGCCGATTACTTTGGCGTGCTGTGCACCGAGAAGAAAGAGGGCGCTGACCTCTCGCGCCGCGACACCTTGTACCTGGCCATCCCGCGCACCTCGCCGGGTTTGACCATCGAAGGCGATTGGGACCCGCTGGGCATGCGTGCCACGGTGTCGCGCAATCTTGTTTTTAAAGATGTGTTCGTGCCCGACGATGCGGCGCTCATGCCGCAGGGCCTGTACTTTCAGGCTGCCAGCCGCTGGCCGCACATGTTCATGACACTCTCGCCCACTTACATGGGCATCGCGCAAGCGGCGTACGACTTCACCGTGGCCTATTTGCGTGGCGAGATTGCGGGCACCGGCCCCGTCAAGCGCCGCCAGTTCGCGACCAAGCAGATCGCCGTGGCCGAGATGTTCATCAAGCTCGAACAAACCCGCAACCTGTTCTTGCGCGCCATTGAAGACGCCAAGGTGGACCCGAGCAAATCCACCCGCCTGCGCGCTTACGCCGCGCAGTACACCATCATGGAAAACGCGCAAGACATTGCCCGCTTGGCGATCCGCACTTGCGGCGGCCAGTCCATGCTCAAAAGCTTGCCTCTGGAGCGCCTGTACCGCGATGCACGCTGCGGCTCGCTCATGCTGCCCTGGACCGCCGAGCTGTGCATGGACCGCCTGGGCCGCGAAGCCCTGTACGAACCCGGCGAAAAAGACGAGTGATGCGGGCAGACGAAACCAGCCTGCTCGCAGCGCGCTTTGCGCAGCTCGCGCACGAGCATGGCGCACAGCCCGCCATCACCTTTCGGGGGGACGAGCGCAAGCCTGACCAGACCTTTGAATACGACTTCGCAAAGTTCTGGCGGCGCGTCGAGCGGGTCACTGCACACCTGCAGTCCAGCTGGGGCGTACAGCCCGGTGACCGTGTGGCTTGGCTGGGCTTCAACCACGAGCTGCAGCTGGTCACGCTGGTGGCTTGCGCACGTTTGGGCGCGGTCTTCTTGCCGCTGAATTTTCGTCTGGCGGTGCCCGAGTTGCAGCAGGTCATGCAAGACGCGCAGCCGCGCCTGCTGGTGCACGACAGCCACCATGCGGGCACGGCTCAGGCGCTGCAGGTCGAGGGTCTGCAGCACACCCACCATGACACACTGATCGCCACCGCTTCACCTCGCGGCCTGCCATTGCCTGACGTTCACAGTGACATGCCGCTGCTGCTGGTCTACACCTCGGGTACCACAGGGCTGCCCAAGGGTGCGGTGCACACGCAGGCGGCGCTGTTGGCCAATGCGCGGGCCAGCGCTTGGGCGCACGAGTTTGTGCCCGGCGACAAGGTGCTGTCCACGTTGCCCATGTTCCATGTGGGGGGACTCTGCATCCAAACTTTGCCTGCGCTGCTCGCGGGTGTGCAGGTGGTGCTGCACCCGCGCTTCGATCCGGCAGCCTGGCTTGATGAAATGAACACGAGCCAACCCACACTGTCGTTGCTGGTGCCCGCCACCATGCGCGCCGTGTTTGAACACCCGCGCTGGGCCGAGACCTCGCTGGCCTGCTTGCGCGGCATCATGACCGGCTCGTCCACCGTGCCTGTGGCCTACCTGCAGACGCTGCACGCACGCGGTGTGCCGGTGGGCCAGGTCTATGGCACCACCGAAACCGGCCCCGTGTCCATTGTGCTGCGCTTGCCCGATGCCATGGCCCGCGTGGGCGCTTCGGGCTGGCCGCACCCGCAGGCGCAGGTCAAACTGATCGACGCCCAAGGCCAAGAAGTGGGCCCCGGCGAAACCGGCGAGGTCTGCATCCGCGCCGACAACCTGATGCGGGGTTATTGGCGTGCCCATGGTGCGCCCCATGCGGGTTTGCAGGACGGCTGGTTCCACTCCGGCGACTTGGGCCAGCGTGCCGAAGACGGCTGCATCACCATCGTGGGCCGCAGCAAGGACATGATCATCTCGGGCGGCGAAAACATCTACCCCGCCGAAATCGAAAACCAGTTGGTGACGCTGCCCGGTGTGGCCGAGTGCGCGGTGGTCGGCTTGCCCGATGCGCGCTGGGGCGAAGTGCCTGTGGCCGTGTTGGTGCGTACCAGCGATGCGGCAGGCCAGGCGCTCGATGCCGAGGCCGTAATGCAGCATTTGCAAAGCCGAATTGCCCGGTTCAAATTGCCCCGGCGCGTGGTCTTCATGGTCAGCTTGCCCAAGAGCGCTTTGGGCAAAGTGCAAAAGCCCGCCTTGCTGGCGCTTTTGAACGGGACATACCCTTAAATGCCCCCCTTTCTTCCCCTGCGTGACAGCGTTTTTTAAGCTGCATGGCATCATCAACGAGTTCATTCATTCAGAGGTTTAGAGGGTTCAAATGTCACGTTATTTTTCACGTCGCTCGATCTTGGGTATGGCCGCTGCGGTCTTGTTGTCCACCACTTCGGTGGCTTGGGCCCAGGGCGCTTGGCCCAATAAGCCAGTCAAGATCGTCGTGCCTTTTGCGCCCGGCGGCACCACCGACATCCTGGCCCGTGCCATCGCCCCGGATCTGAGCAAAGCGTTTGGTCAGTCTTTCATCATCGAAAACAAAGGCGGCGCAGGCGGTAACTTGGGCGCGGAACAAGTGGCCAAGTCGGCAGGCGACGGCTATACGCTGCTCATGGGCACCGTGGGCACGCACGGCATCAACCGCGCCCTGTATGCCAAGCTGCCCTACGACCCCTTCAAAGATTTCGCGCCCATCACCTTGGTTGCTGGTGTGCCCAACGTCATGGTGATCAATGCCGAGAAAGCCACCGCCAACAAGATCAACAGCGTCAACGACTTCATCAAGTTCGCCCGCGCCAACCCTGGCAAGCTGAACATGGCCTCCAGCGGCAACGGCACCTCCATCCATTTGGCGGGCGAGTTGTTCAAATCGCAAACCGGCACCTTCATGGCGCACATTCCCTACCGGGGTTCCGGTCCAGCCTTGCTCGACTTGGCCGGTGGCACCATGGACGTCATGTTCGACAACTTGCCTTCGGCCATACCGCTGATCAAGTCGGGCAAGCTCAAGGCCTTGGCCGTGACCAGCAGCCAGCGTTCAGCGGCCATGTCAGAGTTGCCCACCATCGAAGAGGCGGCTGGCCTCAAAGGTTTTGAGGCCAGCAGCTGGTTCGGTCTCTTGGCGCCAGCAGGCACACCCGCCGATGTGGTCAACCGCATCCAGCAAGAAGTGGCCAAGTCACTGGCTTCCCCTGCCATGAAAGAACGTCTCGCCACATTGGGCGCGATTCCCAGCGGCATTACACCTGCGCAATTTGCAGCGCTCATTGAGTCAGAGCACAAAAAGTGGGCTGAAGTGGTCAAGGTTTCGGGCGCCAAGGTCGACTGATGGCCTGGTTTGACGACTTCGAACGCCAGACGCTTTCTGTGGATGGCCTGTCGGTCTGCTTTCGGCGTTCGGCCGATTGGGCGGCGCAAATGCATTTGCCCGTTTTGGTTTTGCTGCACGGCTTTCCGCAAACCCACGTCATGTGGCATCGCGTCGCGCAAAACTTGCGCGGCCGTTACCGGATCGTCATGCCCGATTTGCGTGGCTATGGCGATTCGTCCCATGCCGTGGGTGACGCGCAGCACCTGCATTACAGCAAGCGCGCCATGGCGCAAGAGGTGGTCGGCTTGCTCAACGCGTTGGGCGTGAGCGATTTTTTCTTGTGCGGTCACGATCGGGGCGGGCGCGTGGCGCACCGTTTGGCGCTCGACCACGCGCAGCGCGTCAAGAAGCTGTGCATCATCGACATCGCGCCGACCTTCGACATGTACAGTGGTCTTTGGGGGAAAAACCCCGAAGTGTCAGGCCCAGTGGTGGAGCCCTACTTTGCGTTTGCGCAGGCCTATTACCACTGGTTCCACCTGACGCAACCCGCACCTTTGCCGGAGTTCATGATCGGTGGCAACCCCAAGGCCTACCTGCACGCCAAGTTGGGCGGCTGGGGCAGCTTGGGGCTGGGTTTCATCGAGCCTGAAGCCCTGGCCGAATACGAACGCGCATTTTGCAATCCGGCGCTGAACGACAAGGGCTGGTCAGCCGCCATCCACAGCGCGGCCGAAGACTACCGTGCCAGCGCAGGCATTGACCTGCAGCATGACCGCGAAGGCCGCGAGCGCGGCGACAAAATTGCTTGCGACACCCTGGTGCTGTGGGGCGATCGCGGCGTGGTCAACCGCATGTTCAAGCCGGTCGAGCTGTGGCAGGCGCAATGCGCAGGCCGAGTCAGCGGTCAGCTGATGTCTTCAGGTCACTTCATTCCCGAAGAATTGCCCGAGGCCACCAGCGAAGCCTTGGCGAAGTGGATGGTTTGAAGACTGTGTAGGAGCGCACCTGGTGCGCGATGGGTGGTGATCTGCGGTGGCCTCAGGCCCCGCAGCACTTCTTGTACTTTTTCCCGCTGCCGCAGCTGCACGCATCGTTGCGACCCGGCGTGGCTTCTTTGATGACTTGGGCCACTCGCGGGCCGATGTTGCGCCAGATTTCGCGCAGGTCGTACACGGCCCACAAAGCTTCGCCGTAGGCGTTCAGGCGCTCTTCGCTGACGCTGGGTGGGCCGTCTTCGGACAAGGCAGACAAGGTGGGCACTGCGTCGTCGTCTTCGGTCAGGGCCACGATGGCTTCGAGCGACAGGTCGTACCACTTGGCCGCTTCCTTGTCCTTGGGGGTGGCCCATTCTTCAGGCCAGTTTTCTACTGCGAACATGAAGCCCAGCGCCCACACCTGCGCAAAAGAGGGGATTTCGCTGTCTTCGATTTCTTCGCGCTCCTCGGGTGGCAGCGAAGCGATCGCGCCGCGCACATCCATCACCTCGGGTGCATAGGCTTTGTCGTCGTCCAGCGCTTCCACGGGGGTGTCCAGCGCGAGTTTGATTTCGTCAAACCGGCGCTGCCACAAAGCCATGAACTGCTGGCGCTGCGCGTCGTCGGCAAAGCTGCCACTTTCTGGGTCGGGGGTGTCACCCTCGTCCACGCCCAGCAGCATGGGCAGCCATTCTGCATCGGGAATGGCGCGGCGGCAGCACACGAGCGCTGCCATGAAACCCTCACAAAATTCCCATTGCGGTGTTTCTTCAAAACGCCCGCGCAGGTCGTCCAAGATGTTGTCCAG
>JBIKKE010000158.1:0-6393 GCA_044360575.1 Limnohabitans sp.
TGGCCGCCAGACCGACCAGCGCCCAGGCCAAAGCGCCCTGCCCGGCCAAAGCCGGTTCGCGCTCGACAATGGCCACGGTGAAGGTGGCGCTGATGACAAAGCCCCAGCCCGCCGCAAAATAGCTCAAAGCCATGGTCGCCATCCAGCGGCGCGAGACCTGTGGTTGCAGCTGGGTGCTCGCTGCAGCGGTGGGCAGGGGCGGCACAGGCGGACGCCACAGCCAGGCAGGCACAAAAAACACGACGCCCAGTGCGGCAAAGGCCAGCCACTGGTCGGACCACAACGCCCATATGCCCGACAAGACCCAAGCGCCCAGTGCCGACACCACAATGCCCAGCCCCAGGCCGATGAACAAGACCCCCAGCTCGGGCCTGCGCCCCTGACGCATGAGCCAGCCCAGCACCAGGCCCGATCCGAGCAGCATGCCCGTGGCCCCACACAAACCACCCAGAAAACGCCACAGCCCCCAGGCCGGCACCCAACTGGAGATCGCCATGGCCGCTGTGGTGAACAAGGCCATCCACAAGCCAGCACTGTAAAAACGGTGACGCCAACGCACATCGTCCATCCAGGCGGTCACCAAGGCGCCGACTATGTAGCCGGCGTAATTGACGGCCGCCAAGCCCCCGGCGGCGGCATCGTTCAAACCGGTTTGCGCCTGCAAGGCGGGCAACAAGGGCGTGTAAGCAAAGCGGGCCAAGCCAATGGTCAGCACCAAACCGCAAATGCCCCCGACCATGACTTGCCAAGGTTGCAGCGAACGGGAGGGGGAGATGTCTTGCATAGCAACGCCAAGTATCCACGCATTTGTGCCGGCTTTGGACGCCAGTCACACCGGCACTGACGCTTGGGCAACAGCCCACCGCGTCTCGAACATGACACCCCGCCCCCTGCAACAAAGGGTTTTCACCATCCCGGCCAACCCTGCAGACCCCTAAAGTGAAACGCTCAAAAGGAGTTGTTCATGCCCACACGTTCTGCCGCACCCGCTGCACCTGCACTGTCCGAGACTCGATCTGCTCGCCGTATTGCCAACCCACTTCGCCGCAGCCTTGGTTTGATGGTGCTGAGTCTGGGCGCTTTGTGTGCCACAGGCGCCTCAGCGCAAGCCTTTCCCAACAAACCCTTGCGCTTGGTGGTGACCTTTCCCTCGGGCGGAGCGCCCGACATTTTGGCCCGCCTGTTCAGCGAAAAAGCCCAATTGGGTTTTCCGGTGGTGGTCGACAACCGGCCTGGCGCGGGCGGCAACATCGGCGCTGACAACGTGGCCAAGTCACCCGGCGATGGGCACACCATCGTCATGGGCACTGTGGGCACGCACTCCATCAACGGGGCGCTGTACGAAAAAATGCCTTATGACATGGTCAAGGACTTCAGCCCCATCTCCTTGATCGCCTCGGCCCCCAACTTGCTGGTGGTCAACAACGCCCTGCCCGTCAAAAACGTGCCCGAGCTGATCGCTTACATGAAGGCCAACCCCAACAAGTTGTCGTTTGGATCTCCTGGCATCGGCACCTCGGTGCACGTTTCGGGCGAACTCTTCAAATCCCTCACTGGCACGACCATGGAACATGTGCCTTACAAAGGCCGTCAATTCGCCATCCCCGACCTGATCGGCGGCAGCATCCAAGTCATGTTTGACAACATGCCATCGGCCCTGCCCATGGCCAAAGAAGGCAAGATCCGAGCTTTGGCACAAACCACCGCCAAACGCTCACCTGCTGCACCCGATGTGCCCACCGTGGCTGAGACAGTGCCAGGCTTTGAAGCCACCACCTGGTTTGCCATGTTCGCACCCGCCAACGTGCCGAAGCCCGTCATCGACCGCTTGAACGCGGAGGTTCTGCGCGTGTTCAGACTGCCCGATGTGCAAGAACGCCTGAAAACGCTGGGCCTGGATGCGGTCTTGTCCAGCCCCGATGAATTGGCGCGTTACCAAGCCACCGAAATCACCAAATGGGCCAAAGTGGTGAAAGACTCAGGCGCCAAGGCGCAGTGAGGCGGCTTGCTGCCCGCCGCTGACGGCGCTCAGACCAACTCAGAGATCTCGATCAGGTTCAGATCGGGGTCTCTGAGATAGATGGATCGGATCTTCTGGGTCGCGCCGGTGCGCATGACTGGCCCCTCCACGATCGGCCAAGCGGCCTGGGTCACACTGGCGATGACCTCATCCAGCGGCACACTGGCAATGAAACACAGGTCGAGTGCCCCAGGCACGGGCAGATGGGCTTTGGGTTCAAACTCCCGGCCGCGCACATGCAGGTTGATTTTCTGGTGTCCGAACTTGAAAGCCTGGCGCTAAACTGGGGGTGTGCCGCCTACAAAACTTTCGAGCTTCATGCCCAGCACGCGGGTGTAAAAATCGATGCAAGCGGCCTCGTCGCAGGTGGTCAAGACCAGGTGATCCAGGTGGTCAATCATGTGGCAATCTCCGAATTGAATGCGGCTGCAAAAACCCGATCAGGCCACAATGCCCTGCTCGCGCAAGGCCTGGATTTGCACGGCGCTCAGGCCCATGCCCAAGAGCACTGCGTCGCTGTCCTGACCGATGCCAGGCGCATTGCGGCGGTGTCCCCCGGGCGTGCGTGACAGCTTGGGCACGATGCCTGGCACCATCAAATCACTGCCATCGTCCATGCGCACCGTTTGAAGCATTTCACGCGCTTGGTAATGCGGGTCTTGTGCGATATCGGCCACGGTGTAAATGCGGCCAGCCGGCACACTGGCGCGGTCCAGTGCAGCCAGAACCTCGTCCACCGTGTGCTGCGCTGTCCACTGGCCAATCACCCCATCGATTTCGGCCACGCGGGCAACGCGGCCGGTGTTGTCTTTCAAGGCCGGGTCTTGCGCCAAATCATCACGGCCGATTTCGGCCATCAACCGTTTGAAGATGCTGTCGCCGTTGCCCGCTATCAAGGCGTAACCGCCGTCCTTGCACAGATAGGCGTTGCTCGGCGCAATGCCCGGCAAGGCGCTGCCGGCAGGGCCACGCACCGCACCAAAAGCGCTGTACTCGGGCAACAGGCTTTCCATGCAGTTGAACATGGCCTCGTACAAAGCGACATCGATGACTTGCCCCCGACCCGAGGTCTTGCGCTCGTGCAAGGCCAACAAAATGCCGATCACACCGTGCAAGGCCGCCAGCGTGTCGCCCAAGCTGATGCCCACGCGCACGGGCACGCGGTCCGGCTCTGCTGTCAGGTGCCGGATACCACCCATGGCCTCACCCACCACCCCAAAACCGGGACGGTCTCGGTAAGGACCCGTCTGACCATAGCCGCTCACGCGCAGCATGATCAAACGCGGATTCAAAGCCAGCAAATCGTCGGGGCCCAAGCCCCATTTCTCCATGGCACCGGGGCGGAAGTTTTCAATCAACACATCGCATTCGGCGGCCAACTGGCGCACGATGTCCTGAGCCGCGTGCTGCTTCAGGTCGAGCGCCAAAGACTGCTTGTTGCGCGACTGCACTTGCCACCAGACCGAAGTGCCGTCTTTCATCAAGCGCCATTGGCGCAAGGGATCGCCCGAACCGGGCGGCTCGATTTTGACCACATCGGCACCGAAATCGGCCAAGGTTTTGGCCGCAAAAGGACCGGCAATCAACTGGCCCAGTTCTAGAACTTTGAGGCCCGCCAAAGGGCCGGTAGAGGGTGAAAAAGCTTTTGCGTGGGTCATGGTTTCACAAAGTCTGCATCCACCCAGGCCTGGGCAGTTTGTCGATTGAACTTGAACCCGGCCTCCACCTTGACTTCGGCCAAGGCGTCGCCGCCCTCGTCCTGCGCACTCAACACCGCATAGGGGCTGTCTTCGTCAGGAACGATGCGCAGCAGCACCGTTACCCGGCTGTCTTTGCCGTTCACGGTCACGCTCTGGTTCAGCTGTGCATGCAGCTGCTGCTCGCTGCGACGCACAAACTCGCTGGCGGTTTTCACCAAGGTGATGAAAGCCGAGCCATCCAGCGGCTTGGGGTTCTTTTTGTCGCGCCCCATGGTCCACGGCCCGACCAGGGCAGGCTCGGACTCACCATCTTTGTACATGGCCACAGCCCAACCATCGTCATCGTCATTTTTGATGACTTGGGCTGTCCATTGCTCGTTTTGCCAAAGGCGCGGCTCCTGAAGCAGGGGCCGGTCTGGTGTGTCTTGGATGTGATTGTTCATCGTCTGGGTCATTCAAATCAAGCGTTAATCATGCCTCATGGCCGCAGGTGCAAGGCCAGCAGCAGCACCTGGGAGGCACCCCGCTCACGCAAAAGTGCGGCCGCTACGGTGGCTGTCCAGCGGGTGCGCACATCGGTGGCCACCAGCAACACCGGTCCGGCGGGCATTGCGGTATCGGCTGTCAGCCGAATGACCGACTCCAAGTGCGCCACCACCGGGGTCGACGCGGCATCATCCGGCGCGGGGCCGCCGGTCCAGCTGAACACGTCGTGCAAAGACAGTCTGCCTTTGTGGGCGATGAAATGGGCCAAAGCCCGGTTTGACGCCATCTCAGGCGCAGGCATCGGCACCACACACACCGGGCGGGCAGGCCAGCTCTTGGCCCAACGCCCTAACAAAGACACCGCGCCCAACAAAAAATCGGGTGGGACATCCCCTGGCGGCGCGCTGCGCATCAGCTGCAACTCGGCCACCCAGCCCGGGTCGTCGGCAAAGGCCACAGCGCGGCCCACATCAAAGCCTCGGATCGCCCCCTTGCGCCCCACTCCAGCAGGCCAACGCTTGCGCGGCTCAATCTCCACGTCCATGCCACGCAAAAAGTCACGCGCAGCAATCAATTTGTCTTGAGAAGGCGTGAGGCCCGGAAACGGCAAACGGCCCGTACACACTGAGCAGCGGCCACACGGCGCGGGCGATGGATCGTCCAAAGCGGTTTGCAAATAGGCCATCAGGCAGCCCGCTCCATGGGCGTACTGGCGCATGATGCCGGCCTCTTGCTGGCGCACCTGGGCCAGCGCCGTCCACTTGGCCGTGTCGTGCACATAGGGTACGCCCGTGGCACGCCAAGCCGAGCCGTCTTTGTCCACCACGCCCTCAACCGCCAAAATTTTGAGCAAGGCCTCCAGCCGTCCCCGGCGCACACCGGTGTCGGCTTCGATCTCGATCAGGCTGTGCGCATCACCCCCCAGGCTTTGCAACACCTTGGCCGCAGTTTGCGGGTCAGGAATCGACGCCGTGGCAAAGTAATCCCAAATGCGCTCATCGGCATCGGATGGCAACAACACCCCTTCGGCATGCGCCACCGCCCTGCCCGCCCGCCCCACCTGCTGGTAATAGGCCACCGGGGTCGAGGGCGAACCCACATGCACACAAAAACCCAAATCTGGCTTGTCGTACCCCATGCCCAGCGCCGAAGTGGCCACCACCGCCTTGACTTGGTTGTGGCGCAAAAGGTCTTCCACTTTCAGGCGGGCGTCGGCGTCGGTCTGGCCCGAATAGGCATCGACCACATGGCCGCAGCTGCGCAAAAACGCAGTGAGCCGCTCGGCCTCGGCCACCGTCAGCACATACACAATGCCCGAGCCGGGCAACTTCTCCAGCGCATCGGCAATCCAGGCGTAACGCTGCAAAGGCGACAAACCCGGCACCACCGACAGCGTCAGAGAGGTGCGCGCCAGCGTGCCGCGAAACGTCACCGTGTTCGCGCCCAGCTGCTTGCCAATGTCCAGCGTCACCCGCTCGTTCGCGGTGGCCGTGGTGGCCAGCACACTGGCGGTGGGCGTGGACAACAGCGCCCGCGCCAGCCGCTGGTAGTCGGGCCTGAAGTCAAAACCCCAATCGCTGATGCAATGCGCCTCGTCGATCACGATCAGACCCACCCGGGCCAGCAAAGCGCCCAGCCGTGCCGCAAAACGCGGGTTGCCCAGCCGCTCGGGCGAGACCAACAGCACGTCGATGGCGTCCTCGTCCAGCCGCTGAAACACCTCGTCCCAATCATCGATGTTGGTGGAGTTGACGGTGGCGGCCTTGAGGCCCGCCCGCTCTGCGGCGCTCACTTGGTCACGCATGAGTGCCAGCAACGGCGACACCACCAGCGTGGGGCCAGCGCCGGTGCTGCGAATCGCGTGTGTGGCCGCCCAATACACCGCCGACTTGCCCCAACCGGTGGCCTGCACCACCAGCACCCGCGAAGCCGGTTGCAGCACCGCGTGAACGGCGTCCACCTGGTCGGCACGCGGCACAGCGCCTGCCCCGGCCAAGCGGGCCAGGATGGTGTTCATGTGCTGCTCGGCGAATTCGCGGGTGTGCGGCGCTTTCTCCTCCAAATAGTTTGATTTCGTGAAGAGCGTCACCTTTTCGCCCAACTCAACGAATAAATCAACTTGGACAAGCGCTCACCCATTGGTGGACACTGCTGCCTCGAACAGCGCAAACAGTTCACGCTGCCACG
>JBIKKE010000159.1:0-6391 GCA_044360575.1 Limnohabitans sp.
GTACGAAAATGGATTGATCCGGCGACAAGCCCCAAGCCAGTGATCAGGAGCCATGCCAAGCCCATAGCGTTGGTTATGAGCGGTGAAAAAACAAAAGCCGAGGTGATTCGTCCTTAAAAAACAACGGGAGAGAAGGTTTTCATAAAAAATCAACTGCTGATTTGGTCTTGACACCGTAACTCACTTCCTTCGGGATCTATTTCGATCGACGCACCGCATGCAAAGGATAGACTCGACAGGTGATCATCAAAAGCATTAATTCAGCAAGTTCCAATCCATGGCGTTCGCCAGGAAATGAAGATCATTTAATGACGCGGATCACATTCTTGTGGGGGTTACTGGCCTTTATGCCGGTGGGGGTCAATTATTTGGGTTTGTTCGCCTTGATGGGCGCTGTGGCATGGCGTGGTGATGTGCTGGTACGCTTGGCGCGCCTGAAAGACAGTTGGCTCTACCCTGCCTTATTGTTTTTTGCAGCTTGGACCTTTTGGGTATTGATCTGGCAAGACACTTGGTATCACAAGACGGGTTCAAACTTGTGGCATCAGACACGTATCTTCCTGACGATTGCCTTGGCGGCGTCTTTGACAACAGCAGAGGCTAAAGCTGCCATCAAAGGGTTCATGTGGGGCTGTGCGTTGGTGGTGTTGTTGGTGATATCGCACCATGCACATTTGATTCCCATGCATCCATTTTGGGAGCATCTGATCATTTCAGGGGCCAACAAAACCATCGGAGCGTCCATTTTGCTGAGTTTGGCGGCAGGTGTTCTGATGGCGCAGCTGATGATCGTGCCAGGTCAACGCAGATGGCTCACAGCTGTCGCTCTGACAGTTGTTCTGGTCATTGTGACGGTGGGCTTGTCCAAGAGGACGGGCATGATCACCTCTCTGATGGCCATGGGCTTGGTCATCATTCATATTTGGCGCGGTCACCCTTGGCGTTGGGTGACTGCACTTGGGCTGTTGGTGGTTGTGGTGGCGGTGACTTGGCATATCAGTCCTAGTTTGCAAGTAAAGTTTCATGAAGGTATTCAAGAAATCCAAGAAGGGCTTGCAGGTGCTGTCAAGGTTGAGAGTTGGAACATGCGCATTCATATGATCAAGCACACATGGGAGATGATGACGGAGCAACCTTTAATGGGTTGGGGTGTCGGTGCTTGGAATACGCAGTGGCAACAGCGGGTGCCCGCTGAGATTGGCGGCTTGAACATGCCCCACAACGATCCGCTTTGGATGGGCGCTCAAGCCGGGGTGTTGGGGGCTTTGAGCTGGTTGTTTTTGATGCTGTCGCCACTAGGCCTGGCCTGGAAGGCTCGCAGTTGGATGGGTGCGGCTGCAACGGCTGGTATTTGTGTGGCTACTTTTGCGGCCTTGGTTAACAATGGTACCCGTGATGCAAGCATAGGCTTGCCCATGCTTTGGGTTATGGGCGCGTTGATTAGTCTGTCCCGAATTGAAAAGTAGGTGGCTTTCGATGTCGTAGATTGAATGGTTGGTTGGTATGTTTGAAGTGCAAGCAATTGCGGTCGATTTATTGAACCATGCTGTTGCTTATCTTTGAATCCACCTCATTATTAAAGTGGATCAGCACAAAACACTGGCATGGGCGATCCCCGCTGTGCAGCGGTGAGGAACCGATCAGCAACTGTAAGCGCCTCTTCAATCGTGATGTGCATGTCCAGATAGCGGTAGGTGCCCAGACGCCCCACAAATGTTACGTTCGCCTCTGCCTTGGCCAAGTCCACATATCGTGCCAGCTGAGCCTTGTCCTTGACCAGTCGGATCGGGTAGTAGGGCGTATCTCCCTCCCCACACAGGCGGCTGTATTCCTTGTAAATAAGGGTCATGTCATGCTGCTCCCATGGGGCAAAGTGCTTGTGCTCGGAGATACGGGTGTAAGGCACCTCCTGGTTGCCGTAATTGATTACTGCGTTGCCCTGATAATCGCCCTCGTGCCGCTCTACTGCGAAGTCCAGCGTGCGGTAACCCAGACGACCTTCAGGATAACCAAACCAAGCGTCTATCGGGCCGCTGTAGAACACGTGGTCATAACCGACCGACTGCTCGCGGGTGAAGGCCGTGTCCAGACGCACTTCGATGTTGGGAGAGTCAAGCATTCGTTCAACGATAAACGTGTAGCCATTTTTGGGAATGCCCTGGAATTTGCTGGCATAGTAGTTGTCGTCGTAATTGAAACGTACCGGCAAACGCTTGAGGATGCTCGCCGGCAGCTCGCTTGGGTGCATGCCCCACTGCTTTTGGGTGTAGCCCTTGAAGAAAGCCTCGTAAAGCTCCTTGCCCACAAAGCGGAGAGCCTGCTCCTCAAAAGTCTGCGGATCGGTGATGGACTTGTCCCCGAGCGAGTCCATGAACTCGGCTGCTTCATTGGGGTTGAGCGTCTTTCCAAAGAAGGCGTTGATCGTCATCAGGTTGATCGGTAGCGAGTACACACCGCCGTTGTAGATCGACTTGACACGGTTGATGAAGGGCATGAATTCGTCGAACTGCTGCACATAGTTCCAGACCCGCTCATTGCTGGTGTGGAAGATGTGAGGTCCATAGACGTGGACCATGACGTCGGTTTCTGCATCGCGCGCGGTGTGGCAGTTGCCAGCCACATGCGAACGGCTGTCGAAGACGACCACCTTGTGCCCTGCTTGGGCCAGTTCACGGGCGATTACTGCGCCAGAAAAACCTGCGCCTACGACACAAATACGAGAAATACTATTCATTTATCCTCCTATTGTTTAATCTTCGACGATTAAAATTTTTAAAAAAAGAGAAATCTGTTCGAATTATTGGAAGAGCCTCAACAGAGTAATTTTTACTATTTAGCCAGACATTAAAAAGCCGCTCAGATAGAAATCCAAATACGCGTTTTTGATAAGCATTCCTATCTTTGAAATCTATTTGATCTAGAGATTCAAAAAGTATGGGGAATAGCCAGGAGCAATAATTGTCAAAAATAGTTTTTTTGCATATAAGCATATTGCATACGTGTGCCATATTTTGAGTTTTCAGAAAATCTATATATTTTCCTTTTTGCGCGCCATCTATTTTTTCCGCGACAGATAACACTAATTTTAAATCATCTTCATTGTGCTCTTCAAGATAATTCTGATAAATATTAGGTGGTAGGTAAATTTTTTCTGGGACGATTAAATCTTTGACTTCGAGTATTTCTTCTATACTTTCGATGCGTGCAGGAGTTTTGGTCAGCGATGGAATCCACCCATCGACCAGCAACCTTCTGTAATGCATTATTCCAACTAAATCATCCGGCGAACAATCGTAATTTTTCCAAATCCAATAAATTGCCGTTAACTCCGAAAAAAAAGGGTTTAAGTGTGAAATTGATTCTCCAGTATTATCATGGTATGATAAATCTAAATTGGTATTTCCAACGCCAATATAATCATACCCTTTAGATAATTTATTCTTGGGTTTCACGTGGGTTACAACGAATATTTTTCCAGTCATAAAAATTACCTTAGTGATTTTCTGCAAGTGTAAGAGTAATAAATCTGCCTGATCATCCAAGTCCATCCGCATTGTTGGGCAAATGTCTGAATTTCCCTAATATTTTTTAGAATAGATGATTCTTGTTGCAGCAACCATAATGCAGCGATGGCTCGGTCAAGGTATCGTTTGACCTTGCCTGTCCACAGCTGCGATTGTCCAGCACGAGCAAGGTCTTGTTGTACTTGCAGAAACACCGCCCTTTGCCGGGAGTATCGCTTTTCTATGTGTTTAAGTTTGTCTGCAGATGACCGACTCTTTGTCTTAGCAGATACGCCGCCGGTTCTGTAGTCAATCAATGGACGCTCTAGTGTTTGAGCACCGCCAAGACACAGCGCACGCAGAGCAACGATTTGGTCTTCGTAGGGCATGTCTGAAGCAATGGAGCCAAACTCTGACCAAAGGCGTTTTGTAAAAGCATGGGTGGCGCCCACCACATAAGGGCGTTTAGTGCACCAATCAGCTGCGTCTTTCCAGTTGGCTAGTTGGTCAACCTTGATGGTTTTACCAGTTGCTTTTCCGTCTAACTCGATACAGCGCGCATGGCTCGCAATCAGATCCAGTGTGCATCCTGATTCTTGCCAAGCCTTGTAGAGGGTTTGCGCGCGTTCTGGGTAGGAAATGTCGTCACCTGCTGCGGTGATTAACAACTTCCCTTGGGCTAGCTCAATCAAAGTGTTGTAGTGGTCGGCAATTCCAAGATTTCGAGAGTTTTGCCGGACAATCACCTCATGCGGGCCACTGTAGCTGCTTGCTACTTTCTGAAGGATTAAAAAGGTGTCGTCATTAGAGCAGTCGTCTGACAGAATGATTTCCAATGGCTCGCCAAGCTGGTCAAGACAAGACTGTGCCGCTTCAAACACGAAATCTTGCTGATTGTAGGCAAGAAACAGTATGGTTGCATTCACTGTTGCTGCTCTTTCAAGTAATGGCGGATGGCATATCCAAACCGTTCAAATTCTGTGTTTATGCGGTGTTGGGAAGCAGGCCAACGTTTAATTCCGACCAATTTGAGCTTGGAGCCTCCTGTTGGAAGTAGGGTCGTTGCGATACCTTTGTTGTGCCTACCCAAGAATGGGTGGATTGAGCGCACTTTGATGCCGTAATTCCAGCCTTTTTCATCCAGTAAGGCCTTCTGTCCTTCACTGACATGTTTCCCATCAACGGCTTGGACTCGTTCAAAGCTTAATCCGAACTTTTCAAGCTGAAGAGGTATTTCCAACAATCGTTCTGGCGATCGATCAAGGTTTACGACATAAATTGAACAATCCTTCATGTGTCACCGTTCTTGAAATGCGACAAACCGGAGAGTCGGCCTACCATCCTTGCAACATGCCGTGGTGATGGAACCAAAATCCGCAACACCAGGGCCAGTGCGGTTTGCCACAGCAGTTTTCGTTTTTGTTGGCGGGCAATATGGGGGCTTTGGTATTTGTGTGTGTAAATCAATTTGGACTGGGCGTGATGGTAACCACGCAAATACTCGCTGCGTAATGGGCTTTTGCCGCGCACGCTGCCGCGCGAGCGGTGGATGGCTGTGGCAGACGGGTCAATAAGCATGGCTTGTCGCTGGTTCAACAAGCGTGTGCAAAGGTCATCGTCTTCGTAATAAAGGAAGAACTGTTCGTCAAAAAAGTGGCCGCCAAAGGCATGCATGCGCAGCATCATGGCGGCCCCACAAATGAAACCGACACAGGCAGGGCCATCCGTCACTGCGGGGCCTTGACTATGCCAAAGCAAATGCGGCCAGCGGTAATTAACTTCGGGCGCACCATTGGCTTGCAGCAACTGGGGCGCTACCATGGCGGCGTCTGGCCATTGGTGGGCAGTCTGCAGCAATCGTTGAATGGCTTCCGGCGTGATTTCGCAGTCTGGGTTGAGTAGCAACGCAAACGGAGTCTGCACTTGCGCCAAGGCCCTGTTATTGGCCGCTCCAAACCCCAAATTGGCGGGCAGTGCGATCACTTGGGCCTGCGGCAGGTGCGTTAGCGCCAGTTGTGCACAACCATCGTCACTGCCGTTGTCTACCACGATGATGTGGGGGCAAGCCGCAAGGTGGCGGCCTAACTCGGGCAAACAATGGGCACTGTTGAAAGTGACGATCACAACCGTCACTTCATCCAGCAGGCCCTGATTGACGGCGCTCGCCGTGCCGTCTGTCATGCGGCTTCAGTGGTGGTGCCCCACCACCTCCCCGGCCTTGAGTTGGTAAACCGTCCCGCAGTAAGGGCACTTGGCTTGGCCGGTTTTGGCCACGTCCAAGTATGACTTGGGGTGGCTGTTCCAGATTTTCATATCGGCTTTGGGGCTGGGGCAAAACACACCGCCTTGGGGGTTCAGGTCGGTGGCCAGCAGTTCAACAGCTTGGGTGCTCATGCTTGCGATCCTCAAACCTTGGTCAGCCAGTGGGCGTACTTGGGGTTGCGGCCGTTGACGATGTCAAAGAACGCGCTCTGGATTTTTTCGGTGATCGGGCCACGGCTGCCCACATAGCCCTCTTTGCCCAACTCGATGCGGTCGAGTTCGCGAATCGGCGTGACTTCAGCGGCAGTGCCGGTGAAGAAAGCTTCGTCGGCAATGTAGACCTCGTCTCGTGTGATGCGCTTTTGCACGATCTCAAGCCCTAAGTCTTTGGCGATGTGGAACACCGTGTTCCGGGTGATGCCGTTCAAGGCGCCGGCTGACAAGTCGGGGGTGTAAATAACGCCGTTCTTGACCACAAAGATGTTTTCGCCCGCGCCTTCGGACACAAAGCCCGAAGTGTCCAGCAACAAGGCTTCGTCGTAACCCTCGTCGGTCACTTCCATGTTGGCCAAAATGCTGTTGGTGTAGTTGCTCACCGCCTTGGCTTGCGTCATGGTGATGTTGAC
>JBIKKE010000160.1:0-6305 GCA_044360575.1 Limnohabitans sp.
TGGCGCTGGCGTTGGCCACTTGGTCGGTGTCGCTGGCGCTGGCCTGCACTTGGCCTGCGGGTAGGCCCAAGACGCGGGCCACCAAACCACACACCTTGGTGTGCAGGCCCTGGCCCATTTCGGTGCCGCCGTGGTTCACACGCACGCTGCCGTCGGTGTAGACCGAGACCACGGCTCCGGCTTGGTTGAACTGCGTGGCGGTGAAGCTGATGCCGAACTTGACCGGCGTTAGCGCCAGGCCTTTTTTGAGCACGCGGTTGGACTGGTTCCAGTCGCTGATGGCGCGGCGGCGGGCCCGGTAGTCGCAATGCTCAGCCAGTTGCGTCATCAGCGGGTGCAGGATGTTGTCTTCCACCTTCATGCCGTAAGGCGTGGTGTCGCGCTTGTTTTCACCATCCGCCACGCCGTACAGGTTGGCCAAGCGCACATCGAGTGCATCCAGCCCGAGGTGCCTTGCGATGTCGCCCATCACGGTCTCAATCAGCAGCACGCCTTGCGGCCCGCCAAAGCCGCGAAACGCGGTGTGGCTTTGGGTGTGGGTTTTGCAGCGGTGCGAGGTGATGTGCAGGTCGCTTAAAAAATAAGCGTTGTCGGTGTGAAAAATCGCCCGGTCCGCCACCGGGCCGCTCAGGTCGGCGCTGTGGCCGCAATGCACCAATTGCACCGAATCGAAACCCTGCACGCGGCCTTGCGCGTCAAAGCCCACTTGCCAGTCGTGGCTGAAAGGGTGGCGCTTGCCGGTGATCAGGATGTCGTCACCCCGGTCGAGCCGCATCTTCACGGGCCGCCCAAACTTGTGCGCGGCCAGCGCCGCCCACACCGCCAAGTGACCAGCTTGGGTTTCTTTGCCGCCAAAGCCACCGCCCATGCGCCGGCACACCACACGCACCTGCGACAGCGGGATGTGCAACGCGTGCGCCACCCAGTGCTGCACCTCGCCCGGGTGTTGTGTGCCGCTGTGAATCAGCCAGTGGCCGTTGTCTTGCGGAATGGCGTAAGCAATCTGGCTTTCCAGATAGAAATGTTCTTGCCCGCCGATCTCCAGCGTGCCTTGCAATTGGTGCGCTGCGGCGCGCAAGGCCGCATTGGCGTCACCGCGCTGCACTGTGACCTGGGGCAGCACAAAGCTGCCTGCTTGCATCGCATCTCGGGCATTCAGCAAGGGCGTGTCGTTCTTCGTTTGCAATCGCATAAGGCGTGCGGCCTGCCGAGCTTGGGTGTGGCTTTGGCCCACCACCAAGCCCATCACCTGGCCCACATGCATGAGCTGTGGCCCGGCAAAGATGGCCTCGTCATGCACAAAGGTGGCCAGCAGTGCATCACCCGGGATGTCTTCCGATGTGACCACCCCGCTCACACCGGGCGAGACGAGGGTGGCACTCAAGTTCATGCTGAGTAGCTGTGCGTTGGCGACCGGGCTCATCAGCGGCGCGGCGTGCAGCGTGCCTTCAACCAGCGGCAGGTCGTCGATGTAATTGGCCCGGCCTTGCACCTGCGCGGTGGCGCTTTCATGAAAGCGGTGTGTGCTGCTTTCGGTGGCGATGTTCGATGGCGTGTTCATGCGAGTGCCTCCAGTCGAACGGTGTTGTGCCCTGTGCTCTCCAGCCAGGCGCGGTGCAAGAGCTGACCCAAAATCTGGCGGCGGTAATCGGCGCTGGCGCGCAAGTCGCTCAGCGGAGAAAACTCTTGGGTGATGGCGGCCTGCGCCGCTTGCAAAGTGGCTTCGTTCCACGGCTGGCCGATCAAGGCCGCTTCGGTCTTGACGGCACGAGCCGGCGTGGCCGCCACGCCGCCCGCGCCGATGCGCACCGCGCGAATGCGACCACCGTCGACGTGCAGTTGCACAGCCAAACACACGGCCGAGATGTCGTCTTCTTGGCGTTTGGAGATTTTGTAGGCGCCCAGCCATTCACCCACCGTGGGCTTGGGCACCACGATCCAAGCCAGCACCTCGTCCGGGGCCAGCAGGCTTTGTCGGTAGCCGGTGTAGAACTGGTCGAGAGGCACATGGCGGTGCACGGCTTTTCCCTTGCGCCAGGCCATCAAGACCACCTGTGCACCGAGTGCGATGAGCAGCGGCATGCTGTCGCCAATCGGCGAGCCGTTGGCCACGTTGCCGCCCAGCGTGCCCGACTGTCGCACCGGCCAACCCGCAAAGCGTTCGCCAAACGGCGCAATCACTGGCCGGTCTTCGGCCAATGCCTCAAACGAATCTTGCAGGTTCACCGCTGCGCCAATGGCGATGTGCTGCGGGTAACGCTCCAACCTGCGCAGCTCTGCCACACGGGTCAGGTCGATGATCTGCGGCATGCGGCGCAAGCCCTGGGTGATCCACAAACCCGCGTCGGTGGCTCCGGCAATCAACTGCGCTTGGGGGCGCTGAGCGCGGGCTTGCAGCAGCCCGTTCAGGTTGGTCGGCCGCTGGTAGTTGTGTGCCAGGTCTGCAGCACTGCTCAAAGACGCCAGCGCTGCCACGATGGGCTGCTCGTCCACCGCATGCGCAACTTGGCCCTGCATCTGGCAAGCAGCCTGCACGATGGGCCGGTAACCCGTGCAACGGCACAGGTTGCCCGACAGTGCCTGGTGGGCGGTGTGCGAGTCCACGCTTTGGCCTTGCGCTACCGTGCGCTGGTACAGCGCAAACAGACTCATCACAAAACCGGGTGTGCAAAAGCCGCATTGCGATCCGTGGCACGCCACCATGGCTTGCTGCACCGGGTGCAGCGTGCCGTCTTTGCGGGCCAGGTCGCCAGCGGTCCACAGCGCCAAGCCGTCAATGGCATGCGCGGGTTTGATGCAGCTGTTGACAGCGCTGTACTGCAAACGACCCCCAACCGCTTCGGCAACCACCACGGTGCAAGCCCCGCAGTCGCCTGCCGCGCAGCCCTCTTTGGTGGCCGTCAGGCGCAGGTCTTCGCGCAGCAGGTCGAGCAGGGTTCGGTCTGGTGGTACATTGCCCGGATTCATCACTTGACCGCGATGCCAGAACCGCAATGGACTGGACACAAGCGGCGCAGATTTCAGAGAGGAGACAAGCATTTTTGGCATGGCAAATGACTTTTTTGAGTCACATGATCCTAGGATAAACCCGTGGGTCACCTATGGGTCTGAAGCCATAACGCTTATCTGAAATCCAACATGAAGCAAGCGCATCTTTTCGACAAGATCGACATCCAACTCATTCGAACCCTACACACCTTGCTCACCGAACGCAGTGTCTCCAAAACCGCCATGCGATTGGGCCAGCAGCAGCCGGCCGTGTCCGTGGCGCTCAAGCGACTGCGCGATCTGACGGGGGACCCAATTTTGGTGCGTTCGGGCACAGGCATGGTGCCCACCGATGTGGGTTTGCAAATGCTGGCCCCTGTAACGCAAATACTGCAAACCGCAGAGCGCTTGTTTTCTCCAGCCCGGGCTTTTGACCCGACAGACGCCACCGAGACTTTTCGCATTGCCGCCAGCGATACGTTGGACCCTTTGTTTTTGCCGTCCATCATGGCCCGCATCAAGTCGCTGGCGCCGGGCTGCCGGGTCGAGGTACATGCCCTGTCAGCCCAAGCGCAATACGCCCATGATTTGGGCCAAGGTTTGATTGACGTGGTGATTGGCAATTGGGCCCAGCCCAGCGAAGAGCTGCACCGCGCCCAATTGTTTGAAGACGATGTGGTGTGCCTGGTCAGCAGCAAGCACCCCGCAGTGCGCCGGGGTTGGACGCAAGACGACTGGCTGGCCTGTGAGCACATCGCACCCACCTCTGCCTATCCCGGCTGGCGCGGCGTGATTGACGAACACCTGGACCGGTTGAACCTGTCGCGCCACATCATGGCGCGCTGCGCCCACTTTGGCCTGATGCCGCGCATGGTGGCATCGAGTTTGCTTGTTCTCACCACAGGTCGCCAATATTGCCAACGCTTTTTGCAAGGCCCCGATGCTCAGCGTGGCTTGTCTCTGTTGCCATGCCCAGTGGCCTTTCCAAAGATGGTTTACTACCAGCTTTGGCATGAACGCAGTCATGCTTCAGCCTCTGCGCGCTGGTTGCGCGAGCAAGTGAAAATCAGTGCGGCCCAATTACCGGCCCAATAAATGGTATGGATGACCCCTTTGTTCACATTGAACCCGACATGACCACACCTCTTTTGTCTTTGCAAGGCATCACCAAGCGCTACCCGGGCGTGGTGGCCAACCAAGATGTGTCGCTGACCGTGATGCCCGGCCAGGCCCATGCTGTGTTGGGCGAAAACGGCGCGGGTAAATCCACGCTCATGAAAATCATTTACGGCTCGGTCAAGCCCGATGAAGGCCAAGTGGTGTTCAATGGCCAGAACGTCAACATCCGCAACCCGCAAGAAGCACGCAAGCTGGGTATCAGCATGGTGTTTCAGCACTTCAGCCTGTTTGACACGCTCACCGTGGCCGAAAACGTGTGGCTGGGGCTGGACAAGTCGCTGAGCCTGGTTGAGGTGACCGAACGCATCGTGGCCAAGGCCAGCGAATACGGCCTGGACCTGGAGCCGGAGCGCCCGGTGCACACCCTGAGCGTTGGCGAGATGCAGCGGGTGGAGATCATCCGAGCCTTGTTGACCGAGCCCAAGCTCTTGATTTTGGACGAGCCGACGTCGGTGCTGACGCCGCAAGCGGTTGAAAAACTTTTTGTGGTGCTGCACCAGTTGGTCAGCCAAGGCTGCAGCATTTTGTACATCTCGCACAAGCTGCACGAAATTCGGGCGCTGTGCAGCGCCTGCACCGTGCTGCGTGGTGGCAAGCTGACGGGCGTGTGCGACCCGCGTGAAGAAACGAACGCCTCGCTCAGCCGCTTGATGATCGGGGCCGAGCCCCCGGCTTTGGAGCATGTGGCGCGTGCGCCAGGCGAGGTGGTTTTGTCGGTCAAGGGCTTGAGCCTGACACGGCAAGACCCGTTCGGCGTGGACCTGGAAGACATTGACTTGCAAGTTCGTGCGGGCGAGGTAGTGGGGCTGGCTGGCGTTTCAGGCAATGGCCAAAAAGAGTTGCTGTGGGCCTTGTCGGGTGAAGACACCCGGGCAGGCCAGCAGTGCGGCGCAGCCAGTGTGACACTGGCTGACCAAGCGGTGGCCGCTTTGGGGCCGGTACCGCGCAGGCAGCTGGGCCTTCACTTTGTGCCCGAAGAGCGGCTGGGGCGGGGCGCTGTGCCCTCGCTCAGCTTGTCGCAAAACCTGCTGCTCACGCGCAGCGAAGCTGTGGGTGCCGGCGGTTGGGTGCGCATGGGTGCTTTGGCCGATCAGGCCCGCAGCGTCATTGAGCGTTTCAAGGTCAAGGCCTCTGGACCCGATGCCGCAGCACAGTCGCTCTCAGGCGGCAATTTGCAAAAGTTCATCGTGGGGCGCGAGATCAGCGCGGCCCCCAAGCTGCTCATTGTTTCGCAACCCACTTGGGGTGTGGATGTGGGCGCAGCAGCGCAGATTCGCGCCGAGATTTTGGCGCTGCGCGACGCCGGTTGCGCGGTGCTGGTGGTCAGCGAGGAGTTGGAAGAATTGTTCGAGTTGTCTGACCGATTGCATGTGATCGCCAAGGGGCGCTTGTCGCCCTCTGTGGCGCGGACCGAAGCCACGGTCGAACGCATTGGCGAATGGATGAGCGGCTTGTGGCCCGATGCCAACCCGGCCCTGCCTGCACAAGAAGGAGCCCAACATGCTGCGGCTTGAACTCCGTCCCCAGGCTTCAAACCTGTGGACTTATGCGTCGCCGGTCTTGGCTTTGTTGCTCACTGTGCTCTTGGGTGTGGCGCTCTTCATGGCGCTGGGCAAAGACCCCTTACGCGGTTTGCAAATGTTTTTTTGGGAGCCGATCAAAACCAGTTACGCCTTGGGTGAACTGATGGTCAAGGCCACCCCGCTGTTGATCATCGCCTTGGGTTTGGCGGTGTGTTTCCGGTCCAACGTGTGGAACATCGGTGCCGAGGGACAGTTCGTCATGGGTGCGGTCTGTGCCGGGGGCGTGGCCCTGTTGGCGGACAAAGACACAGGCCGCTGGATCGTTTTGGCAGTCCTCTTGGCGGGTGTGCTGGGCGGCATGTTTTGGGCGGGTATCACGGCTTTTTTGCGTGACCGCTTCAACGCCAACGAAATTTTGGTCAGCCTGATGTTGGTCTATGTGGCTGGCATGGTGCTCAGTTATCTGGTTTACGGCCCCTGGAAAGACCCGGCGGGTTTTAACTTTCCCCAATCCAAAACCTTTGAGTCGGTGACCCAGATTCCGCGCTTGATGGATGGCTCTCGGGTGAGTGTGGGTTTGCTGTTGGGCCTGGTTGGCGCCGGATTGTTGTGGGT
>JBIKKE010000162.1:0-6216 GCA_044360575.1 Limnohabitans sp.
GGCTTGGCGTGACAACATAGACTTCATTGCCATGCCAGCCCAAAAACCGCGCCCACCAATGACACCGCCTCCTTGGCCTGCACCGCTGTCCAAGCGCCCATTGGCGCGCCTGGGCGGCCTGTCAATGGAGGTTTGGGCATGAAGGTGTTTTATGGCTGGCGCATGGTCGGTGCCGCTTGCGGTATCCAGTTTCTGTTGGCGGCCTTTCTCACGCAGGCCTTGGGCCTGTACATCGCCGTGCTGTCTGACGAAATGGGCTGGAGCAAAACCACCTTGTCCGGTGCAGCGGCCCTGCAATCGGTCGAGGCGGCCATCATCGGTCCGGTGCTGGGCTGGGTGATGGACCGGGTGGGGCCGCAAAAAATGATCCGCTGGGGCATGGTGCTGTTTGCGGCCGGCTTGCTCTTGCTCAGTCAGGTCGACAGCGTTGCCACGTTTTATGCCAGCGCCATCCTGATGGCCGTGGGCGCCAGCCTGGGAGGCTACTTTCCGTTGTCGGTGGCGCTGGTGCAATGGTTCGAGAAGTTCCGCGCTCGCGCCCTCTCCGTCATGAGCCTGGGTTTGGCCATGGGGGGGCTGGTGGTGCCGCTGATGGCCTGGTCCATTCAGGTGTGGGGCTGGCGGGCCACGGCTGCGGGCTCGGGCTTGCTGGTTCTGCTGACGGGCTTGCCCATGGCCAACATCATCCGCCGCCGCCCTGAAGACCATGGCGAACACGTTGACGGCATTGACCCGGCGCAAGCAGCCGCCAAAGCGGCCGCCAATTCTGCCCAAGGCCACCCTGCACCTGCGGTGCAGATCGAATTCACCGTGGCGCAAGCGCTGCGCACTCGGGCTTTTTGGATGCTGGCCATCGGCCATGGCCTCGCCTTGCTGGTGGTGTCGGCCGTGAATGTGCACGCCATCAGCCACATGAAAGAAGGTCTGGGTTATTCATTCACCACCGCCAGTTGGGTGATCTTGATCATGACCTTTGGCCAATTGGCCGGGGTGCTGATGGGGGCCACCATGGGCGACTGGTTCGAGAAAAGAAAGGTCGCCGCCCTGTGCATGCTGGCCCACGGCATCGGCATGCTGTGCCTGACTTACGCCAACCACATGGCCATGCTGGTGGCGTTCGGGGTATTTCATGGCATCGCTTGGGGTCTGCGCGGGCCTTTCATGCAGGCCATTCGGGCTGACTACTTTGGTCGCAACGCGATTGGACTCATCTTGGGGCTTTCAGCCGCCATCATCGCGCTGGGGCAAATTGCGGGGCCCATGATTGCCGGCGTCCTGGCCGACCTGACGGGGGATTACCAACTGGGCTTCAGCTTGTTGGCCTTGCTGGCGGCCTTGGGTTCTTTGGCTTTCATGCTGGCCACCAAACCCACACTGCCATCCCCCTCCGTTACAGCCGCTTGAAATCGAAACTCCAACACGCCTTCGCAAGGGGTTTGAACACGGGTAGAATCAGCCACCGGGCCCAAGATTCTTGCGCCCGGTTTTTTTTGCCCTGAACCTGCAATGGGTTCACTGCAGGGGCTCAAAAACCGGCCAGGCCAAGCGCTCACTCGTTTTTTCAACGAATCCTTCTTTGGAGCTTGGTTTTCTCATGGAAATTTTTGACTACGACAACATCCTGCTTTTGCCACGCAAGTGCCGCGTGGAAAGCCGTTCTGAGTGCGACGCGAGTGTCACCTTAGGCAGCCGTACCTTCCGCTTGCCGGTAGTACCTGCCAACATGAAGACGGTGGTGGATGAAAGCATCTGCCTGTGGATGGCGCAAAACAACTACTTTTACGTGATGCACCGCTTTGACTTGGACAACGTCCAGTTTGTGCGCGACATGCACGGCAAGGGCGTTTACGCCTCGATCTCGCTGGGCGTCAAAGCCCCCGATCGCGCCACCGTGGACCAGCTGGCGGCTGAAAACCTGGTGCCCGAGTTCATCACCATCGACATCGCCCATGGCCATGCCGACAGCGTGCGCGACATGATTGGCTACATCAAGGGCAAGCTGCCCACCAGCTTTGTGATCGCGGGCAACGTGGCCACGCCTGAAGCCGTGATCGACCTGGAAAACTGGGGCGCAGACGCGACCAAAGTGGGCGTGGGCCCCGGCAAGGTCTGCATCACCAAGCTCAAGACCGGTTTTGGCACGGGCGGCTGGCAGTTGTCGGCGCTCAAGTGGTGCGCCCGTGTGGCCACCAAGCCCATCATTGCCGACGGCGGCATCCGCAGCCACGGCGACATCGCCAAGAGCATCCGCTTTGGCGCCAGCATGGTCATGATTGGCTCGCTCTTTGCGGGCCACGAAGAGTCGCCCGGCAAAACGGTTGAGGTCGATGGCGAGATGTTCAAGGAATACTACGGCTCGGCCTCAGACTTCAACAAGGGCGAATACAAGCACGTTGAAGGCAAGCGCATCTTGGAGCCGATCAAGGGCAAGCTGGCCAACACCTTGATTGAGATGGAGCAAGACGTACAAAGCTCGATCAGCTATTCAGGCGGCACCAAGCTGATGGACATCCGCAAAGTCAACTATGTCACCTTGGGCGGCGATAACGCCGGTGAACACCTGTTGATGTAAGCCATCACCGCGTTCACAGCAAAGGGAGCCATGGGCTCCCTTTTTCGTGGCGCCATCAGATCGTCGCAATGCAAGGCGCCGATCTGCAAACGCCTTACTTCAAGGCCCCCAGCGCCAGCATCAAACCACTGACCACCAGCAAGCCGCAGATGATCTGGCGTAATCGCGCCACGGGCACCCGGTGCGCCACGCGGTGGCCCAGCCAAACGCCGGTCAGAGCCACGCCGATCAACACACTCCAGCGCTGCCACAACTCGCCACTGGACAAGCGACCGTCCAGAGCCATGACCCCCAAGACCGTGGTCGCCGCCGTGGCAATGACCATGGGCGTGCTGGCGCGCAGTTGCTGCACATCGGCCACACGGCGGCTGAGCCAGGCCACCACCAAAGGGCCTGCCGTGCCAAACAGCATCTCCACCAAGCCAACAGCCCCGCCCACCGGGTACACCCAAACCGGAGCCGGCTGCTGCAAAGGCGCGGCCCTGACGCGCAAGGCATTCAGGCCCACACCCGCCACATAGATGCCCAGCAAGAGCAGAGGCCAACGGCTGTTCATGTGCTGCATCAGCCACAAGCCCAGCACCGTGCCCACCACCATACCGGGCAGCAGGCGGCGCAGCTCGCGCCACTGCACCTGCCGCCAATTCAGCCCGCTGTGAAAAGCCGATGCGGGCACGTCCATGAGCAAAGTCAGCGCCACCACGGCGGGCAAGGACCAGTTCCAGGCCAACAAGGGCACCACCACCAGCGCCGAGCCAAAACCTGTGAGGCCCAGCACGGTGTACCCCAGCAAAACCACCCCCATGGGGTAAAGCCATTCCTGCATCACGATTCCTTTTTTTTCAATCGCTCAAGTGGTTTTGGACAAACGCGCGAAACACCGACATGACGGGCAACTCGGTGCGGCCCGCCAAGGTGATCAAGGCCAGCCGTGCCTGGCCCTTCAAGGGTGTTTGCATGGGCAACTCCACCAAACGGCCCTGGGCCAGGCCGTCTCGGGCCGCGCCCACGATCCCCAAGTAAATCGCATCGGTCTGGCCCACTACATCCAGCAAACTGGCAATGTCTTCGCACTGCAATGTGGTCATTTGCGCTGGGTTGGCCTGCGGCCCGTAGTGGTCCACCAGCAAGCGGGCCACCTCTTGCGACAGCTGGATCGACGCAATGGGGTAAGACAGCAAGGCATCAAAGGGCAAACCCTTTGCGGCGCGTTCCAGCAGCGGGTGACCCTGGCGGCAGACAAAGCCTGCACGCATCTCGACGACCTGCGTCATTTTCAAATCCGGTGCAGCTTCAACGCGCCGCACATCCACCACCAGGGCATCGAGTTGCCGCTCTCGCAATTGGGTCAGTTGCAGTTCGGTGGAGCCGCGCGAGACCGTGACCTGCACAGTAGGGTGGTGCTGGGCCATGTAGACCAGCCAGGGCGTCATCAACATCGCCCCGGGGCCAGACCCTAAACCCACACGCAAGGCACCCAAACCGCCTTGCTGCAGCAAAGCAGCGCCTTGTTTGAGCTCCTGGGCCTCGTGCACGATGCGCCGCGCCCGCTCCAGCACTGAGCGGCCCATAGGTGTGAGCTCATTTTTTTTGCCCACCCGGTCCACCAAGGGGCCACCCAGATCCTCTTCCAGGGCCTGAATGCTTCGGCTCAAAGCGGACTGGGTGATGTGCAGTTTTTCTGCAGCGCGGCTGAAGGAGCCGGTATCGGCCAGCGCCAGCCAGTGTTCAAGGTGCCTGAGGTTCATTCATTCATTTTACGAATGATTATCAGGAAAATAAGTCATTGGACACATGATTTCAAAATTTTTAGCATGAACACAGGGTCAAACAAACCGACCCCAAAGTTCAAACCCCACAGGAGACATCATGAACATCAAAACCCTTATCGGCGGCCTGCTTGTCGCCTCCAGCGCGCTCAGTCCGGCCGTCGCGCAGACTTACCCCGTCAAGCCAATCAGCCTGATCGTGCCCTACCCTGCAGGTGGTCCTTCCGACTTTTTTGCCCGCAGGGTGCAGCCCGATGCCGCTGCCAGGTTGGGCCAAACCATGATCATTGAAAACATCGGTGGTGCGGGCGGCTCCATCGGACTGTCCAAGCTGGTCAATTCGCCAGCCGATGGCTACACCCTGAGCCTGGGCAGCCCCATGGAATTGGTCCTCGCGCCCATGGCCATCCAGGGTGTCAAGTACAAATCCGAAGACTTCAAGCTGGTCGCTCAATTCGCCACAACGAACACGGTTTTGGCCGTTCGCAACTCGCTCAACGTCAAGTCGGTGGACGATCTGTTGGCTCTGGCGCGCAAAAGTGCTGACAAGCCCTTGAGCTACGGCAGCGTGGGCCCTGGATCGCTCTACCACCTGATTGGTGAAAAGTTTTCCCAACTGACCCAGGTTCAGATGTTGCACATCCCCTACAAAGGAATTGCCCCACTGTTGACCGACCTGATGGGGGGACAGATCGACATGGCCTTCTTGCCCATGGCAGGCTCCATTCCGCAAACCCTGATCGACGGAAAAATTCAGGGGCTGGCCGTCACATCCAAAACCCCACACCCCTTATTCAAACAGTTCCCGGCCATGGCGGCAATGAAGGGCCTGGAGGCCATGGAGTTTGACATTTGGGCAGGTGTGCAAGTACACCGCAATACACCCGATGCTGTGGTCAACACCTTGAACAAGGCTTTCTATGCGTCGGCCGAAGCACCTGAGACACGCAAAGCATTGGAGGCCAGCGGCAACGTGGTCTTGCCTGCGCGCACACCGGCCGAATTGGCACGCATCTACCAAAGCGAAATCGAGCGCTACCGAGCGATTGCCAAGTCGATCAATCTGCAAGCCCAGTGATGGGGAGGGCCACCATCGTGAACGCGCCCCAAGACACGCTCGTGCATGACAAACTGCACGCCCACCAGGCCCTGGCGGATGAGTTCATCGCGGTGCGCCGCGACATCCACCGCCACCCGGAGATGGGCTACAAGGAATACCGCACCAGTGACCTGGTGGCCGAGCAACTGAGCGCCTGGGGCTATCAGGTGACCCGGGGCTTGGGCGGCACCGGTGTGGTTGGCCAACTCAAAAAAGGCACGGGCACCCCAAGCATCGGCATCCGTGCCGACATGGACGCCCTGCCCATTGAGGAGGCCACCGGCCTGCCCTATGCCAGCTGCAAAGTGGGCATCATGCACGCCTGCGGCCACGATGGTCACACCGCCATGCTGCTGGCTGCGGCCAAGCACATCGCTCAACAGGGGGTGTTCTCCGGCACGGTGAATCTGATTTTCCAGCCCGCCGAAGAAGGCCTGGGCGGGGCCAGAAAGATGATTGAAGACGGTCTGTTCCAACAGTTCCCATGCCAAGCCATCTTTGCCATGCACAACATGCCAGGCCAACCTCAAGGCCATCTGGTGTTGCGCGATGGCTCGGCCATGGCCTCGTCTGACTACGTGACCATCACCTTGCACGGCAAGGGCGGGCACGGCGCCATGCCGCATTTGGCGGCAGACCCCGTGGTGGCTGGCTCGGCCATCGTCATGGGCTTGCAAAGCATCGTGGCCCGCAATGTCGACCCGCAGCACATGGCCATCATCACCGTGGGCGCTTTCCAAGCCGGCGTGGCCAACAACGTGATCCCGCAGACCGCC
>JBIKKE010000163.1:0-6199 GCA_044360575.1 Limnohabitans sp.
GCCCCGCACTTCGTACAACACCGATGCGGTGATTTCGGTCATATCGTGTCTCCAGAAGTGCTGAATGTACCATTAACCGACCGATCGGTTGGTGAATGTTTTCCCTATGAATTAACCGATTAAATGTCCCTCAGTGGGCCGCTTTCGATCCCTCACTCACCTCAGCACAAAAGGCGACAGTCAAGGCAAAGCGGGCATGGTTATAGTCCTTCATTCACTGTCACCCCTCGTTGGAGAATCACTTGAGCTACGAAAACATCGAAGTCCGCATTGAAGGCGGACAAGTCGGCATCATCACACTCAACCGACCCAAGGCCCTGAATGCGCTCAACGGCGCATTGATGGACGAGTTAGGCATGGCTCTCAAAGCCTTTGACGCCGATGAGGCCATTGGTTGCATGGTGATCACTGGCAGCGAAAAAGCTTTTGCAGCCGGCGCTGATATATCGGCCATGGCCAAGTTCAATTTCCATGAGGTCTACAAGAATGACTTCATCACACGCAATTGGGAAACCATCCGCAGCATTCGCAAACCTGTGATTGCGGCGGTCAGCGGCTTTGCATTGGGCGGTGGCTGCGAATTGGCCATGATGTGCGACTTCATCATTGCCGCAGATAACGCCAAGTTTGGGCAACCTGAAATCAAAATCGGCATCATTCCCGGCGCAGGCGGCACGCAGCGCCTGCCCCGCGCGATGGGTAAGTCGAAAGCCATGGACTTGGTGTTGACGGGCCGCATGATGGACGCAGCAGAGGCCGAACGCGGCGGTTTGGTGAGTCGTGTGGTGCCGCTGGACAAGTTGATGGACGAAACGCTGGGCGCAGCCTTAATGATCTGTGGCTACGGCCAACTGGCGACCATGGCGGCCAAGGAAAGCGTCAACCGCGCGTTTGAAAGTGGCCTCACCGATGGCGTGATGTTCGAGCGCCGGCTTTTCCACGGCTTGTTTGCCACTGCGGATCAAAAGGAAGGCATGGACGCCTTTTTGAACAAGCGCGCGCCCAAGTTCATCAACGGTTAAATGGCCGCAAGCAGCCCGGCAAGCCGCTGCTTGCGGTCAACCGGGTGGTGACAGTAACTCGGGTTGCCAGATCAGGCGCTCTGGTGCACTGAAACACAAAAAGCGTTTGTTGGTGGCGCGACCGATCGCGCACAGACCCAGACGGCTCGCCACATCCAGCCCCATCTGTGTAATGCCGCTTCGCGACACAACCACGGGCACGCCCATCTGGGCTGACTTGATGACCATCTCGCTGGTCAAGCGCCCGGTGGTGTAGAACACCTTGTCTGGGGCATACACGTCGTGCATCCACATCCAGCCGGCAATGGTGTCCACCGCGTTGTGACGCCCCACGTCTTCCACAAACATGAGCATCTTTTCACCTTCAAACAGGGCACAACCGTGCACCGAGCCGGATGATTTGTAGGTGGTTTCCTGCAAGCGGATGGCGTTGATCAAACCATAGAGTTGGGTTTGCGTGATTTGCGCGGGTGGCAACTCGATCTCGTCAATGTGGGCCATCAAATCGCCAAACACGCTGCCTTGGCCGCAGCCGGTGGTCACAACACGTTCGGCGCTGCGCTCGATGACCACCTCGGCATTGGCGCGGGTTTTGACAGCGGCCACGCCGGGCTCGCCCACTTCGCCTTCACCAATCGTCCAGTCCACGGTGATGGATTCGATCTGTTCCACCGAGTCGATCAATCGCTGGTTGCGCAAAAAGCCCAGGACAAGCCACTCAGGCTCGGCCCCCAGAGTCATCAAAGTCACCAGCTCTTTTTTGTCCAAGTAAATCGTCAGGGCTCGCTCAGCGGGGATTTGCGTCTCGGAGACTTCACCGAATTCATTGGTCACGGGCACGCTGCGGGTCAGGGGTGCTCGCGCCCGGGTGATGTGGGGCTTGAGAGGAGCCGATGCGGCCACGGGGGCGTTCAGAACAACAGACATGGCTTGAGCCTAACGTAAAAATCCCCCGCCGTTGCCGACGGGGGATTTTGCAGTGGGGTGCAAAAAAGGATCAGCCTTTTTTGGCTGGTGCAGCAGCGGGCTTGGCAGTTGCTGGAGCGGCTGCGGGTGCAGCCGCAGGCGCGGCAGCCATGGTTTCTGCAGGCTTATAGGCACCAGGGTCCATACAAGCGGGTGTGGCTGTAGGTGCAGCCTTGCCTTTGCCGTTGGTTTTGTAATAGTGTGCCGCCACTTTTTCGCGTGACTTGCACAGCTGAAAGTCGGCCACTTTGTTGCCGTGGGCGGTTTTGGCAGCCGCTTCGGCCGCTTTGGCTTTGGCCTCATCGCTGAGGGCAGGCAGTTTGGCGACAGCGCTGAAGCTGATGGCCAATGCAGTCAAAACAAACAAATGCTTTTTCATGTGAATTCTCCTGGCTCAAGCCGAAGCAGTTGACGTGTTGGACGAAGGGGCTGCTGGTGTGGCTGTTGAGCGTTGCGCAGGAATTTTCCCAGCCTTGACATCGTCGTACCACAATTCATGGTGTTCTTTGGCCCATGTTTCATCCACATAACCGGTGCGCATGGCTTTGTAAGCGCCGCGCATGCCCAATGTACCCATGTAAATGTGACCAATGAACATGGCCATCATGAACAAGCTGGCGACGCCGTGAATCATGTTGGCGATCTGCATGGTAGCCCGCTCGTAGATCAAGCCGGGGATGAGCATGTTCAGCACCAAACCAGAGGCCACAACGATGGCACCTAGGAACAAAACACCGGCCCAGAACAACACTTTTTCACCAGCATTGAAACGGTGCGAAGGCACTTCGGTACCCGAAAACAAACCTCCGCCCTTGAGCAGCCACACCATGTCGTCTTTGCTCGGCATGTTGTCCTTGACGAAGGTGATGAACACAATCACCAATGACACTGTGAACAAGGGTCCTGCAAAGTTGTGGATGTTCTTCAAGGCGAACGACAACCAACCGAAGAGGGTGTCACCCAGAACCGGTAACAAGAAGTACTTGCCGTAGGCGATGACGATGCCCGAAATGGCCAATGCGCAAAAAGCGATGGCGTTGGCCCAATGCGCGGAACGCTCAAAAGGCGTGAAACGCTCAATCTTGCGGCCCGTTTCTTGGCCGTGCAACTCGATGGTGCCCTTGCTGAAATAGAACAATGCCATGGCGCCCACCGCGATCAACAACAAGGCAGCCCCGTAAGGGATGATGATGTTGTTGCGCACTTGACGCCAGGACTCGCCCGCCGAAGACAAGCGCGAGCCGGGGTACTGCACAAAAGGCTGAATCAGGTTGCCGGCCTCAGGCGCTTGACTTTTGGGCAAGCTGGTGAAACCCGTCACGCCCTGCCCGACTGCACGCCAAACAGGCGCATTGTTGCCAGGCTGAACCTCTGCCCTTTGGGCATTGGTTTGGTCTTTGTACTTGGGGTCGGCATCCGCACCGGGTGCGATCTGAAAAATATTGGCACTCTTGACGCCCAAGCTGCTTTCAGCCGGAGCGACAGGTTTTGCAGGCGCAGGCGCAGGGGCCTGCGTTTGGGCAGAAACGCCCAACGCGGCCAAGGCCAGCCCGACAGTCAATAAGAAGCGACGCATGAACTTCTCCTTGTCACTCACTTGGAGGTACGGGAATGGTCGTTTTGGCCGTAATGTGCACGGGCTTTAAGGTGATTGGACCAACCAGCCTGGTCACCGGCTTTCCAGCCTGGATCGGTGTATACGGCCACTCCAGTACCCGCGACGGCTGGCTTGTCAGAACCAACCCCAGCTTTGTCTTGGCGAGTTTCGCCACAAGCCGCCAGCAAAAACAGGCTGCTCAAAATGATGGCTGCTTTCATGTTCATGCTCCCTTGGCTTGGTTGCCGTAAGCCGTTCCCCAGCCCCAGACTTCTGCGCCTTTGCCGCGCTGAACCACACGGCCACGCAGAATGTCGGCAACCACGTCGCCGTCGCCTGCCAGCAGCGCCTTGGTGGAACACATTTCTGCACAGGCTGGCAATTTGCCTTCAGCCAAACGGTTGCGACCGTATTTGTCGAATTCGGCTTGACTGCCATGCTCTTCAGGACCACCGGCGCAGAAAGTGCACTTGTCCATCTTGCCGCGCAGACCAAAGGCGCCGCTGGATGGGAACTGCGGCGCACCAAACGGACAGGCGTACGAGCAATAGCCACAACCAATGCAAATGTCCTTGTCGTGCAAGACAACGCCTTCGTCGGTCTTGTAGAAGCAGTTGACGGGGCAAACAGCCATGCAAGGGGCATCCGAGCAGTGCATGCACGCCACCGAGATCGACTTCTCACCCGGTACGCCATCGTTCAAGGTGACCACACGGCGGCGGTTTACACCCCATGGGACTTCGTGTTCGTTTTTGCAAGCGGTCACGCAACCGTTGCACTCGATGCAACGCTCTGCGTCGCAAATAAATTTCATTCGTGCCATCGTGTTCTCCTGGAGCGCTTAGGCTTTTTCGATGTTGCAGATGGTGGTCTTGGACTCTTGCATCATGGTGACGCTGTCGTAACCATAGGTCGTGGCCGTGTTGACCGCCTCACCGCGCACGATGGGCGCAGCCCCTTTGGGGTAGTGCGGCAGCATGTCAACACCTTGCCAACGGCCCGAGAAGTGGAAGGGCAAAAACACGGTATCGGGCGCGACACGCTCGGTCACCATGGCCTGCACATTGATGCGCGCGCCTGTGGGTGATGTCACCCATGCACGCTCACCATTGCGGATGCCACGGTCTGCAGCCGATTTGGGATTGATCTCCACAAACATCTCTTGCTGCAATTCGGCCAGCCAAGGGTTGGAACGGGTTTCTTCGCCGCCACCCTCGTACTCGACCAAACGACCAGAGGTCATGATGAGCGGGAACTTCTCATGCAACTTGTCGGCGATGTTTTTATCTTGGACCGTTTTGTACAAGGTGGGCAAACGCCAGAAGGCTTTGCGGTCGTCGTGCGTGGGGTACTTGGCCATCAGGTCTGGGCGCGTGCCATACAAAGGCTCGCGGTGCTGCGGAATCGGGTCTGGGAAGTTCCAGACCACCGCACGCGCCTTGGCATTGCCAAAAGGATGGCAACCATGGCCTTTCATGAACACGCGGATCATGCCGCCCGATGAATCGGTCTTCCAGTTCTTGCCTTCGGCCTTGGCTTTTTCAGCCTCGGTCAACTCATCCCACCAACCTAACTTCTTGAGCAAGATGTGGTCAAGTTCAGGGTAACCGGTGGTGATGTCAGCGCCCAAGGAATGGGAGCCGTCTTCGGCCAACAGGCTCTTGCCATCGCGCTCAACGCCAAAGTTGGCGCGGAAATTACCGCCGCCGTCCATGACGTGCTTGGAGGTGTCGTACAAATTGGGCGAGCCTGGATGCTTGAGTTCAGGCGTGCCGTAGCAAGGCCATGGCAAGCCGAAATAGTCACCTGTGAAGTCGTAACCGGTTTCTTTGTCTTTACCGCCTTTGGCCTTCAGGGTCTTCACATCGAACACATGCATGTTCTTCATGTGGGCCTTCAAGCGCTCTGGGCTTTGACCGGTGTAGCCAATGGTCCAAACGCACTTGTTGATTTCGCGCAGGATGTCCTCGGGCATGGGTTCGTCCATGCCGCCCACTTTTTGCATCTTGTAGTTTTTGACCAGCTCAGCACCAAAGCCCAGTTTTTGCGCCAATTGGTACATGATCATGTGGTCAGAACGGCTCTCCCACAAAGGCTCAATGACCTTCTCACGCCACTGAATGGACCGGTTGGAAGCCGTGCAGGAACCTGAGGTTTCAAACTGCGTGCAGGCAGGCAACAAATAAACAGCGCGGTTGGGGTTCAGGTCTTCTGGCTTGCCAGGCATAGCCGCCATGGAAGCGGTGGCCGATGGGTAAGGATCCACCACCACCAACAAGTCGAGCTTGTCCATGGCACGCTTCATGTCCAAACCGCGGGTTTGCGAGTTGGGTGCATGACCCCAATAGAACACACCCCGCAGGTTGCTGTCCTGGTCAATCAGCTCGTTGTTTTCGAGCACACCATCGATCCAGCGGGAGACGGTGATGCCGTTTTTGCCCATCATGGCGGGTGAGGCAAACTGTTTTTTGATCCACTCGAAGTCCACGCCCCAAGCGTTGGCAAAGTGCTTCCAAGAGCCTTCAGCCAAACCGTAGTAACCGGGCAATGAGTCGGGATTAGGGCCGACATCGGTTGCACCTTGCACGTTGTCGTGACCGCGGAAGATGTTGGT
>JBIKKE010000166.1:0-6165 GCA_044360575.1 Limnohabitans sp.
AAATAAGCGGAAAGGGTTTGATTAGAGCGGAAGTTACTCGCGATCAAAGGCAAGTCTTTGATGATCAAGCCAGCAGCATGGACTTGATCGGCTTCGATGTCTTCCACGTTGACGCCGTAGTTGCCGATGTGCGGGTACGTCAAAGTGACGATCTGCTGGCAATAGCTGGGGTCAGTGAGGATTTCCTGGTAGCCGGTGAGCGAGGTGTTGAACACCACTTCTCCGACTGTGGAGCCGGTGGCTCCAATCGAGTTGCCGATAAAGACCGTGCCGTCTGCGAGCGCCAAGATGGCGGGCGGGAAGGTTCCCTGAAGAGACAAAAGCACTGGGTTCTCCGGATAAGTTCGGGTACGCCTCAGCACTCACCAGAGATGCGATCTCTTTTTGGCTGCTTGTTCGAGGATTGGGCCTGGGATGGACTGTGGCGTACAGGTTGATGCGGGAAAGCCCACTATTATAGCTGAGTACTTAATGAAAACCCTGAGGTTTCTGGCCTCAAAGCGAGCTTCAGATAATACAAAATAATCACAAAACAGCTGTTGCGCTGGCATGCAAACAAATGGCAGCCGCAGTAGCAACGTTCAAAGACTCTTCCCCGCCAGGCTGGGCTATGCGAACTTGGTGCTTCGCTAATTCCAGCAAAGAATCGCTGACGCCCTGCCCTTCATGCCCAAAAACCCATGCACATTGGGCAGGTAGCTCGCCGCGGCGTAGTAATTCGTGCAAAAAAGGACCTTCATGCACGTTGGTGGTCAAGATCGGCACCTGCAAATCGACCAATTCGCCTTCATTGACCGACTCTACCAATCTCAAACCAAAATGCGCGCCCATTCCGGCCCTGAGCACTTTGGGAGACCACAAAGCCGCCGTTCCTTTGATGGCTAAGACTTGACGGTAGCCGAAGGCTGAAGCGCAGCGCAAAACAGCCCCCACATTACCAGCATCTTGCAAGCGATCCAGCACAACGGTCGCCACATCAGGCAACACTTCTTTTTCAGCCGCCCAGGCGACGACAAAGCCCATGCGAGCGTGTGACTCGAGACCGCTCAAACTGGCAAACGTGCTATCGGCCAAAACAAAAACCTGATCGGCCACACTAGACCACTGCTCACCCTGCTCCGACCAAAAAGACTCGGTCAAAACGACCTGCAGCGGGCGTACACCGCGCTCAAGCGCCGCACGGCACAAATGATCGCCCTCCAGCCAAAACTGTCCTGCTTTCCGGTAAGCGGTGGACTCTTGGGCCAAACGCCGCCAAGCTTTGACGTGCAGGTTGTCTCGGGACGTGATCAATTGCACCGCAAACTCCTGGCCACTGGGGCAAATGTCATCCTGTGGCAGTCTGATGGACCATGCGCTTGCAACGCGGCCAAATGCTGCGCTGTGCCATAGCCCTTGTGTTGGTCGAAGCCGTAAATCGGATAACGCAGATGCATCGCTTCACACAAGCGATCACGGTGGACCTTTGCCAAAATAGAGGCTGCGGAAATGGCTGGTACCAAGGCGTCTCCTTGCACAATGGCTTCAGCCCTCATGGACAAAGTGGGTAAACGGTTGCCGTCTACCAAAACCAACTTTGGCGGCAAACGCAAAGCCTCCACAGCCCGTTTCATGGCCAGCAGCGTAGCCTGCAAAATGTTGATTTGGTCAATTTCTTGCACGCTCGCCTCTGCAACGGCAAAACACAAGGCCCTCGCCCGGATTTCGTCAAACAATGCCTCGCGCCGCTTGGCCGTCAGTTTTTTGGAATCGTTCAATCCAAGAATTGGATTCAAATCGTCCAAGATCACGGCAGCCGCAACAACAGGCCCCGCCAAAGGACCGCGGCCAGCCTCGTCCACCCCAGCCATCAAACCGGGCTCATGGAAACAAAGCGCTGACTGTTCAGCGTGCAAGAACTTTTTCGAGGGCATGGGTTGAGAGTTGAGCTGTATCAAGTTGCAATGAAAGGTGCAATTGATGAAATCGAGACTGCAATGCGTCAACACGATCTGGCGCAGACAACCAAGCCAAACATGCTTTTGCCAAGGCGTCAGGCGTACAGCGATCTTGTAAAAACTCTGGCACTACAAAGTCTTCACACAAAATATTGGGCAAGCCCACCCAAGCTTGCAGTTGTTGTCGCTTCATGATTTGCCAACTGAGCCAGTTCATGTGATACCCAATGACCATGGGGCGCTTGAACAAAGCCGCCTCCAGCGTGGCTGTCCCACTGGCAATCAAAGTGACATCACACGCGGCCAGCGCTGCGTGTGATTGGCCCACAAGCAGCTGCAAATTGGGCAAACCGCCTTCGGCTTGGATCAAAGCCTGCAAGCGTGGCAACAAACTGGGCACTGCGGGCAGAACAAATTGCAAAGCACTGTTTTGACGCTGCATGATCCGAGCTGCTTGAATGAAGCGCGGGGTCAAATGCTCTATTTCAGACAACCGACTCCCAGGCAAAATGGCCACCACTGGCTTTTGATCATTCAGCCCCAAAGCTTGGCAAGCTGCTGAGCGATTGGGGTTCAAGGGGATGGTTTGCGCCAATGGGTGTCCGACATAGGTAGCCTCTATGCCGGCTTGAGCCAACAACGCAGGCTCAAACGGGAAAATGCAAAGCATGTGGTCTACGCTGCGGCGAATTTTCTCAATCCGCTCAGGCCGCCAAGCCCAGATGGAGGGACACACAAAATGGACCGTAGGAATTCCTGCGGCCTTGAGCTTGGCCTCCAAATCAAGATTGAAGTCGGGCGCATCAACGCCAATGAACACATCAGGCGGTTGAGACAGCAAACGCTCACGCAGTTGATCGCGAATAGAAACGATCCCCCGGTAGTGCCGCAATACCTCAACATAACCACGCACAGCCAGTTTTTCATGCGGCCACCAAGCCTCAAAACCCAGCGCACGCATTCGAGGCCCACCGATACCAAAACCGTGCGCCTGCGGCCAATGAGATTGCATACCTTGGATCAGCAAACCGGCCAACAAGTCGCCAGAGACTTCTCCGGCCACCATGGCAAAGGACAAAGCCCCCGAGGGGGCTTTGTCGAAAGAATCAGGCTCGAGTTGCGTCAACGCACAATCCCACGTTGAGGCGAGGCTGCCTTTAAAAAATTGAGCATCATGTCCACGTCGGGCTGAACCTCGGGTTTGGTTTCGGCCAAGCCACCAATACGGCCCATGGCATCATTGAGCGACAAGCCATCTCGGTACAAGGCTTTGTGCATCGCCTTGACGGCACCAATGCGCTCAGCCGAAAAACCACGTCGGCGCAAACCCTCAAAATTCATCGAACGCGCTTGTGCAGGCTGGCCTTGCGCCATGACAAAGGGTGGCAAGTCGGCAAATAACAAAGAGTTCATGGCGGTGAAGCTGTGAGCCCCAATGCGGCAAAACTGGTGGACGACGGTAAAGCCCCCCAAAATCACCCAATCCTCCACCACCACATGACCAGCCAGCTGAGTGTTGTTGGCAAAAATGGTGTGGTTGCCGACTTGGCAATCATGGGCCAAGTGCACATAGGCCATGATCCAGTTGTCGTTCCCAACAGATGTCAGCGCACGGTCACCCGGAGAGCCGATGTTGAAAGTGCAAAACTCACGAATTGTGTTGCGGTCTCCAATCAACAACTCACAGGGCTCATCCTTGTATTTTTTATCCTGCGGCACCGCGCCCAAGGAATTGAACTGAAAAATTCGATTGTCTTGACCAATTGTCGTGTGGCCCTCGATAACGCAGTGACTTGCCACACTGGTACCCGCACCAATGCGGACATGGGGACCGATTAACGTGTAGGGCCCAACCGAAACTGAGCTGTCAAGTTCAGCCCCGGGACTGATGATGGCCGTTGGATGAATTTTGCTCATACAGATCAAGCCTGGGGGATTTTCCGCATGGTGCACATCAACTCAGCTTCGGTGGCGATGTCATCACCGACCTTGGCGCGTGCTTTGAATTTAAAAATACCTGACTTCATGCGGTCAAGTTCAACTTCCAAGATCAGCTGATCTCCGGGCTCCACCGGGCGCTTGAAACGCGCACCATCAATGCCGGCAAAATAATAAACAGTTTGATCATCAGGCGTCTCACCCAACGTATCAAAAGCCAATAAGGCAGCCGCTTGGGCCAAGGCTTCAAGCATCAAAACACCCGGCATCACGGGACGATGCGGAAAATGCCCCTGAAAATACGGTTCGTTGATGGACACGTTTTTAAGTGCCTTGATGCGCACGCCTTTTTCGATTTCCAGGACGCGGTCCACCAACAAGATGGGATAACGATGGGGGAGCTGTTTTAAGATTTTGTGGATATCCATCATGTTCAGGTTTCCTTGTTGTTATGAATGCCCGCTTCAAGTGCTTTGATGCGATCACGTAAACGGGACAGTTGCTTGAGACTGGCCGCATTTTTTTCCCAATTGGCATTGGTATCCAATGGAAACATGCCCGTGTAATTTCCTGGCTGTGAGATGGAGCGCGTCACCACCGAGGCGGCCGAAATATGAACATGATCAGCCAAGGTCAAATGACCCAAAACCACCGCACCACCGCCCACAGTGCAATGCGCACCAATGCGGGCACTGCCGGCAACCCCCACACACCCCGCCATGGCCGTGTGCGCTCCGATGTGGACGTTGTGACCAATTTGAATCAAGTTGTCGAGCTTGACACCATCTTCGATGACCGTGTCTTCAAGCGCACCCCGATCGATGCAGGTGTTGGCACCAATTTCAACATCATCGCCAATGCGGACGGCACCAAGCTGTTCAATTTTCTCCCACTGACCTTGGTGCAGAGCAAAGCCAAAACCATCGGCTCCCACCACAACGCCAGCATGCAAAATGCAACGGGCCCCCACCACACACCCCTCCGAAAGTGTCACCCTTGACTTGAGGACTGTTCCGGCTCCAACGCGAGTGCCCTGCTCCAAGACACACAATGGACCAATCACCGCATCATCGGCAACCTCAGCATGGGGATGAATGACGGCACTGGGATGAATGCGCGGCCCTTGAAGAGGTGCATGGGTGTGTTTCCACAACCGTGTCAATCTGGCAAAGTAAAGGTAGGGGTCGTCGGTCACGATCACAGAGCGGCCAACGCTGGCCAACGACTCAAAAGCAGGCGCGACAATCACGCACCCGGCCTGACTCTCGACCAACTGCTTTTGATACTTGGGGTGGCTCAGAAAGGCGATGTTTTGGCGCTGTGCAGTCTGCAGCGGTGCCAAACCTTCGATAGCGAGCTCCGGTGAACCCAAAAGACGCCCACCGAGCCGGTCAACAATGGTCGACAGTGTCAGTGACACAATAAAACGTCAGGGAAAAACCGTTACTTGCCGACCGAGGCGTTGAGGGCCCTGATGACTTTGTCGGTGATGTCGTGTTTAGGGTGGATGTACACGGCTTCCTGAAAAATCACGTCATATTTTTCAGATTCAGCGACCTGCTTGACAGCACGATTGGCACGCTCCACAACGATTTGTTGCTCTTCATTTTTGCGAGCGTTCAAATCTTCCTGAAACTCACGACGCTTGCGCTGAAACTCACGATCTTGGTCGAGCAATTGCTTTTGACGGGCTGTTCGCTGAGACTCCGCCAAAGTCGGCGCTTCACGCTCAAAACGTTCAGAGGCTTGTTTTAAACTGTTACCGTTCTCTACCAGCTCTTTCTCTCGACGAGAAAATTCTTGTTCCAACTTGGCTTGAGCTTGCTTGGCAGTGGCCGCTTCGCGAAAAATCCGCTCGGTGTTGACAAAGCCCAGCTTGATGTCTTGAGCCTGGACACTGAAAGTCAACAAGGAGGCCATGATGGCGCAAGCCAAGGCGATTTTTGGTTGAATCGAGTTCATTAGAAGGAAGTTCCGATTTGGAATTGGAGACGTTGAATTCTATCGCCTGTCTGTTTGACAATAGGGGTCGCATAGGAAAAGCGCAGGGGCCCCATGGGCGAGATCCAACTCAATCCTACGCCTGCTGAAACGCTCAATTTGTTCAGCGACACATCCTCATTGGCACCAAAAGCGCGCCCAGCATCGGTGAACCCGAACAACCTCAGCGTTCTGTCGTTGCCCACGCCCGGAAAGGGCGTGATGAACTCAGCGTTAAAAACCACCTTTTTAGGGCCACCCGGGAAGAAAGAAGCCGAATTACCCGATTGGGAAGGTGGAGGCCCCAATG
>JBIKKE010000167.1:0-6156 GCA_044360575.1 Limnohabitans sp.
GCGACGATTCGCCCCACGCCGGTGATGATTCCGGTAAACATAGCTGTGTATTTTCGCAGGTAAAGAGGGTGAATCGGCTGGCAGCACAAGAAAAATGCAGGGGTCTGAATGGTTGCCGATTTGATTTTCAGAGCCCAGTGCTCAGGGTAAACCAAGGCGTCAAGCCATTCACTGTGTGCCTAAAATGGTGCATTGCAGCAGATTTTCATTTGCCGCATGCCATCAGGAGTTTTCATTGCCGGTCAAGCCAAAAGTCAAATCGACCCCTTCGCAGCCACCGCTCGATGCAAACAATGCGGACAAATCGGCAGCAGTTGGGGATGTTCGCACCATCAAGAAATACCCCAACCGACGGTTGTACGACACGCAGTCTTCCAGCTATGTGACTTTGGCCGAAATCAAAAAAATGGTGATGACGGCTTTACCGGTGCAGGTTGTGGACGCCAAAACCGGGGAAGATCTGACCAGGTCAATCTTTTTGCAAATCATCTTGGAAGAAGAGTCTGCTGGCGCGCCGATGTTCAGTGAGGCCGTTTTGTCCAACATCATCCGTTTCTATGGCCATGCCATGCAAGGGCACATGGGTTCTTATCTGGAAAACCATGTGCAATCCTTCATGGATTGGCAAAACAAGTTGGGCGAGTCCAGTCCCGTCTTGAGCCCAGAGGTCTGGGCGCAGTTCATGCAATGGCAGACGCCAATGATGCAAAACATGTTTTCTGGTTTGGCCAACCCGTCTCAAAACGTCATGACTCAAATGCAAGAGCAGATGCAAAAACATATCCAAAAGAACACGGAGCAATTACTCGGTGTCATGGGTTTGAGGACCTGACGGGCTTTGCATGACCTTTTGTCACGAAGCGGTCGTTTTTGCGGGGACAATGCGGGGATGAGTGAAATGACCCCAACAGCCCCCACCTTAGCCAACCTGCCTGCCCCCAAAGTGGGTTTCGTCAGTTTGGGTTGTCCCAAAGCCTTGACCGATTCCGAGCTGATCCTGACGCAGTTGAGTGCCGAGGGTTACCAAACTTCCAAAACCTTTGAAGGCGCTGACCTGGTCATTGTGAATACGTGTGGCTTCATCGACGAAGCCATTCAGGAAAGCCTGGACACGATCGCCGAAGCGCTCAACGAAAACGGCAGAGTGATCGTGACCGGTTGTCTGGGTGCCAAAACAGGCGAGGGCGGTGGCAATATGGTGCGAGAGATGCACCCCAGCGTGCTGGCCGTGACCGGACCCCATGCCACCCAAGAGGTGATGGACGCGGTACACACCCATTTGCCAAAGCCGCACGATCCTTTCCTGGATCTGGTTCCCGGAGGCTTTGGCGAAGCGGGCCTCAAGCTCACACCACGCCACTATGCTTATTTGAAGATCAGCGAGGGCTGTAACCACCGCTGCACCTTTTGCATCATCCCGTCCATGCGCGGCGACCTGGTTTCGCGCCCGATTGGCGATGTGCTCAAAGAAGCCAAGGCACTGTTTGAAGGCGGTGTCAAAGAGTTGCTGGTGATCAGTCAAGACACGTCAGCCTATGGTGTGGATGTGAAATACCGCACGGGTTTCTGGGATGGCAAGCCGGTCAAAACCCGCATGCTGGAGCTGGTGCAAACCTTGGGCGAAATCGCCCGTGAGCATGGCGCATGGGTGCGCTTGCACTATGTCTACCCCTATCCTAGCGTGGACGACATCATTCCCTTGATGGCCCAGGGCCTGGTGTTGCCTTATTTGGATGTGCCTTTTCAGCACAGCCACCCCGATGTATTGCGTCGCATGAAGCGCCCAGCCAGCGGGGAGAGAAATTTAGAGCGCATTCAACGTTGGCGTGAACTGTGCCCAGAGTTGGTGATCCGCAGCACATTCATCGCCGGTTTTCCGGGTGAGACTGAAGAAGAGTTCGAGCATTTGCTGGCCTTTTTGCGAGAGGCGCAAATTGACCGGGCAGGGTGTTTTGCTTACAGCCCAGTGAAGGGCGCAACGGCCAACGAATTGCCTGGCATGTTGCCAGAAGCCTTGCGTGAAGAGCGCCGTGCTCGTTTTATGGCAGTGGCCGAAGAGGTGTCGATTGCCCGCTTGCACCAGCGTGTGGGTGCAACCATGCAGGTGCTCGTGGACAGTGCGCCCGCCATGGGCCGTCGCGGCGGCGTGGGTCGCAGTTTTGGCGATGCCCCTGAGATCGATGGTGTTGTGCGGTTGTTGCCCCCGGAAAAAATCAGCAAAACACTGAAAGTGGGTGAGTTCACCCGTGCGCGAATTGTGCGTGTGGAAGGCCACGATCTGGTGGGGGTGCCGGTTTGATGTTGCTGACTTGGACCTTGGCAAGAGGACGAGTTTCAAGTCTTTTCTTTTTGCATTCAGGACAGCACAATCAGGCTTTAAAGGCGGTCAAAAATGTTTTGGCCAACAAAAAAGCCGCTGATTGGAAATCAACGGCTTATCATGTTTTTAACTTACCGGTTTGGGTAAGAATGGTGCCCAGAAGAGGACTCGAACCTCCACGATGTTACTCGCTAGTACCTGAAACTAGTGCGTCTACCAATTCCGCCATCTGGGCGCCTCAGGAATCAAAGGATTGTATATCAAAAACGTAGCGCCCCCCAGCGGCTTGCTGGAAGAAATTGAAGGCAGTGTCCAAGGTCATCGTGACGGTCATGGGTTCTTGATCCGTGACAGCGGAGAGTCCGACATTTACCTCTCGCCCAATGAAATGCGCGCCGTGTTGCACAAGGACCGCGTGAAAGTTCGCATCGTGCGCCAGGACCGCAAAGGCAGACCTGAGGGGCGTATCGTCGAGATCGTGGAACGCCCCGAGCAGCCGATCATCGGCCGCTTGTTGCACGAAGGGGGATTGTGGTTGGTCGCGCCTGAAGACAAGCGTTATGGGCAGGACGTGATGATCCCCAAAGGAGCCACGGGCACAGCTAAACCAGGCCAAGTGGTGGTGGTCGAGTTGACGGAACCGCCCGCATTGTTTGGCCAGCCTGTGGGCCGTGTGAAAGAGGTTCTGGGGGAGATCGACGACCCGGGCATGGAGATTGAAATCGCCGTGCGCAAGTACAGCGTGCCTCACGAATTTTCAGCCGGCTGCTTAGAGCAAGCCAAGGGCTTGCCCGACAAGGTGCTGGCCAAAGACCGCAAGGACCGTGTGGATCTGCGCGATGTCCCCTTGGTCACGATCGACGGCGAAGACGCTCGAGATTTTGACGATGCGGTGTACTGCGAACCCGCCAAAGTGGGCCGTGGCAAAGGTTGGCGTTTGCTGGTGGCCATTGCCGATGTGAGCCACTATGTGCAAACCGGCAGTGACATCGACATTGACGCCTACGACAGAGCCACCAGCGTGTATTTTCCGCGCCGCGTGATTCCGATGCTGCCTGAAAAACTGTCAAACGGCCTGTGTTCTCTCAACCCCGACGTCGACCGTTTGTGCATGGTGTGCGACATGCTGGTCAATGCCAAGGGCGACGTTCATGCGTACCAGTTTTACCCGGCGGTGATGCACAGCCATGCCCGCTTCACTTACACCGAAGTGGCCGCGATTCTGGCCAACACCCGCGGACCTGAGGCGGTCAAGCGCAAAGCGCGTGTGACCGATTTGATGAACCTGCAGGATGTGTACAGGGCTTTGCTGGCCTCGCGTGCCGTGCGGGGTGCGGTGGATTTTGAAACCACCGAAACGCAAATCGTCTGCGACGAAAGCGGTCGCATTGAAAAGATCGTGCCGCGCGTGCGCAACGAAGCGCACCGTTTGATTGAAGAGGCCATGCTGGCCGCCAACGTTTGCAGCGCCGACTTTATTCAGCAAGGCAAGCACCCTGGCTTGTTCCGGGTGCACGAAGGCCCGACGGCCGAGAAGAAAGACATCCTGCGAAATTACCTCAAGGCGCTGGGTTTGGGCATGAGCATCAGTGACGATCCGCACACCAGCGAGTTCCAGAAAATCGCCCAAGCGACCAAAGACCGCCCGGACGCGCAGCAGATTCACACCATGCTGCTGCGTTCTATGCAGCAAGCCATTTACACACCGGTCAACAGCGGGCACTTTGGTTTGGCCTACGAGGCTTACACCCACTTCACCAGCCCGATCCGGCGGTATCCGGATTTGCTGGTGCATCGGGTCATCAAAGCCATTTTGCTGGACCGTAAATACACCTTGCCCAGTTTGCCTGTGCCCGGCGAAGCGCATGCCAAGTTGACCAAGCGGCTCGAAAAAGGCCGTGCGGCCAAGGGCGATGGGCCCGAGTCGTCTGCACCGCGGGTACGCATGTCTGCAGCCGATCAGCGTGCCTGGGAGGCTGCGGGCTTGCATTGCAGCGCCAATGAGCGCCGCGCCGATGAGGCCAGCCGCGACGTGGAAGCCTGGCTCAAGTGCAAGTACATGCGTGAGCATCTGGGCGAGGAGTACGGCGGTGTGGTGTCTGCTGCCACCAGCTTCGGTATCTTCGTGACACTTGATACCATGTATGTCGAAGGCTTGGTGCACATCACCGAATTGGGGGGCGAGTACTTCCGCTTTGACGAACTGCGTCAAGAGTTGCGCGGTGAGCGCACGGGTATCCGTTACGCCATTGGCAGTCGGGTGCAGGTTCAGGTCAGCCGGGTGGATCTGGACGGCCGCAAGATCGATTTCAGACTGGTGACACCCGGCGAAGATTTGGTTCCGCGTGCCATGCGCGACAAAGGCGTGTCAGCCGCCGCCGAAGGAGGGCGCGCCAAGAAGCGCGGCGCTCAAGATCGCCGAATGGCCGATGCCGAGCGCAACCGTTCACCCATCCAGGCCCTCAAGGCTTCGGTGAAAAAAGCGGCCGCCAAAAATAAAGGCTCCCGCAGTGGCAAGTTGAAACGTTGAAATTGGCATGACGCAATTTCATTCCATTTAAGAACAAAAATCTTCAACCGGGGGCGGCGTAAAACTCGTTCTTCCCTCCTAACGGCCGGTACTCTTTACCGCAGCCTCTATCCCTGCTCGCTCAAGACGAGGCGGGCAAATACATCAATCTTTTCTGACACCTTGGTGCTCTCACTGTTCATCTTGTGCCAGACCTGGCCGACCCCATAAGCCTAGCGATTTTGATCAACGAATGCCGACTTGAGACGGCAGTCAAGCTCCGTCTAGGCAAAAAACGCTCGCTTGCTTCAGGGCTTGGTTGGCTTTGAGCCGTTCTTTGACTTCACGCTCCAGGTCTTTGATGCAGGCTCGCTCGCCAGAGCTGGCGCCATCGCGCACACCTGCATCCATTTAGTGCTGACGAGCACAGTGTTTGAGTGTTAGCGGCAAGCGGCCGATTTTGGGTGCAATGGCCTGAATGGCCAGCCACAGAGGGGGTTACTTGCCTCGGTGTTTCATGACCCTACGAAAAGTGCGTTCGCGCACCTTAGAAGACTCTTTGATTTCTTGTTCTATTCACCATCTTCCCAAATTTTGAAACCTGCTCATAACCCGGAAGCCTTCTTTTTTATTCAAAATTATAAATTTAACGAATTTTGCGAATTTAATGTTTCCTAAGATAGCGAAAACTTAAAAATAAGGGAATGTATTTCCCACAAATCTTAAGAATTGTTAACATTATTTTTAAGTTGAAAGCTAAAATTTAAGCTAAGCAAACAATTATCAATGGAGATTGTAATGCTACTGCAAAAGTATTTGTCACTTCATGAGTGGGAATTGAACAGGCTTCCTTTTTTGACTTCTGTTGTTGGTAGGCATGTATATACCTGTGTGGCGCGGGAGGTTTTAGATGGTGGTTCTAATCCTGAAGCATCAATTAAAAAGCTGCTATCAACATCTCATTTTACGGATCGAGCCATAAGGTTAAAAATACGAGAAATGGAGTCAGAAGGATTTCTGATTTCAAAGGTTGGCTTAAATGATCGCCGTTTACGATTAATTCAACCGACTCAACTTTTTTTAGAATTGGTTTCTGAGCATTCAGACAGAGTAAATCAAGAAATATTAAATGATGTCATGTTGGTTAAGAAGTAGTTGGAGTTTAATAAAAACTTTAGTCAAAATATTTTTTATAATTTTGATTGGTGTTTATGCTTCTGTGATTTTGGCGCATGATGAATTTAAAATTTTACTGTCAAAATCGATCAATAAATATCCACTTGTTCAATCAGCAAAAAATCAACTTGAATCCTCAAGATCTGATATT
>JBIKKE010000168.1:0-6123 GCA_044360575.1 Limnohabitans sp.
CTTGATGCCCTCAGCTGGCGTAGCCTTCGCACGCTCCGGCGTTGGGTCGGCCCCTGCATTCGCGAATCAGGCGTTTGTCTCGATCCGACTTGCTTTCTGCCGAGCCTTTATCGGTGGGCGGCTTGGGGGCTTTGGTCTGTTTGGGTTTCTTAGCTGGTTTGTCAGAGGCGGTCACGGCGGTGAAGTTGTCTGTGGCCCAACTGGCGGGCACAGCCGCCAGCCCTCCCAATACCAAACCCACGCTGGCAAGCGTCGACGCTAAATGCCGAGTCTTCATGGCGTTCTCCCTGTCTTTTGTTGTGCTGTCCATCATAGGCAAGCCCGGCACATCTGCAAGCACCTGCTCCAGTGAAGTGAAATCCTGTGCAAGAGGTGACTCATTGAGAACGCGTCAAGCATTAGGATGCTGGCATGAGCAAAAATACCGCCCCTTTCATGCGCCAGGCCGTCATGGACTTGGAAGAATCCCGCATCCGTGAAGTTGCCAACGCGGGCATGGGCCGCCCGGATGTGTTGGCCTTTTGGTTTGGTGAGTCTGACGAAGTGACGCCCGCTATCGTGCGCCAAGCCGCTACCGATTCGCTGCAAAAGGGTGAGACTTTTTATTCGCACAACCTGGGCCTGCCGGAGTTGCGCCAGGCCGTGTCCGATTACATGTCAGCGCTGCACGGCCAATCCCAAGTGATTGGCGTGGACCGGTTGGCCATCACCTCGGGCGGCGTGAATGCGCTCATGCTGGCCGCGCAAGCCCTGATCGACGCGGGCGATGAGGTGGTTGCCGTGACACCCGTGTGGCCCAACCTGACGGCGCAGGCGCTGGTGATGGGCGCTAATTTGAAATGCGTGTCGCTGCGGCCGGTGGACGGCCAGTGGCAGCTCGACATGGCAGCGCTCAAAGCCGCCATCACGCCCGCCACGCGGATGCTGATCGTCAACTCGCCCAACAACCCCACGGGCTGGACACTCAGCCGCGCCGAGCAGGCCGAGATCTTGGCGCACTGCCGCAATACCGGCACCTGGGTGCTGGCCGACGAGGTGTACGAGCGCCTGTATTACGAGCCCGACACACCCAATGGCTGCGCCCCTTCGTTTTTGGACGTGGCCGAGCCCGAGGACCGCCTGGTGGTGGTTCACAGCTTTTCCAAGAGCTTTTTGATGACCGGTTGGCGCTTGGGTTGGTTGGTCATGCCCGCCGCCATGACGCCGCACATGGGCAAGCTGATCGAGTTCAACACATCTTGCGCTTCGGTGTTCACTCAGCGTGCCGGGGTGGTGGCTTTGCAAAACACCGCAGACATCACGCCTCAAGTGGTGGCGCACCTCAAAGCTTGTCGCGACACCTTGGTGCCACTGCTGCAAGCCGTGCCGGGCGTGCAGTTGGCCCCGGCCAAAGGCGGCATGTACGCGTTTTTCAGGCTCGAAGGCCACCCTGATTCGGTGCAGACGGCCAAACGCCTGGTGGCCGAAGCCGGACTGGGCCTGGCCCCGGGCGAAGCCTTTGCGCCCGAGGCCGCAGGTTGGCTGCGCTGGTGTTTTGCGTCCAAAGACCTGGCGCGTTTACGGCAGGGCGTCGAGCGCTTGGAGACTTGGTTGGCCAAGAATCAAGCCACGGGCTGAAGGTTAGGCTGAAGAGGCCGCTGCAGGGCCCGATGCAGGCCCTGTGGTAGGGCTGTGATCCAGCATCGGGCCTTATGTCCCCCAAGCGACAAGTTTTTGGGGCGCTGGTACAGTCTTATCTTTTGCTTTTCAGCCTTGGAAATCCCCATGAATCGCCTCTTTGCCGTCGGTTTGTTGTTCACCGCCGCTGCTGCGCCCGTTGTGGCCCAAACGCCCATCAAGATTGGTGAAATCAACAGTTATTCGTCCATGCCCCAGTTCACCCAGCCTTATCGGCAAGGGTGGCAGTTGGCCGTTGAAGAAATCAACGCGCAAGGCGGCTTGTTGGGGCGCAAGGTCGAAGTGATTGCGCGTGACGATGCCGGCAAGCCTGACGAAGCGCTGCGCCACGCGATTGAGCTCACGTCCAAGGAAAAAGTGGACATTTTGGCGGGCGGTTTTTTGTCGAATGTAGGCTTGGCCTTGGCTGACCATGCGGTCAAGAACAAGCGCTTGTTCATTGCCAGCGAGCCTCTGACCGATGCCATCGTTTGGGAAAAAGGCAACCGCTACACCTTTCGCCTGAGGGCCAGCACCTACATGCAAGCGTCCATGTTGGTGGAAGAAGCCGCCAAGATGCCCGCCAAGCGGTGGGCCACGATCGCGCCCAACTACGAATACGGCCAAAGCTCGGTAGCCAGCTTTAAAGAGCTGCTCAAAGCCAAGCGCCCCGATGTCGAGTTTGTGAGCGAGCAATGGCCGGCGCTGGGCAAGATCGACGCGGGCAGCACCTTGACCGCCACCATGGCCGCCAAGCCCGATGCGGTTTTCAACGTGACCTTTGGTGCCGACTTGGCCAAACTGGTGCGCGAAGGTAACCAGCGCAACATCTTCCCCAAGACACCTGTTGTGTCGATGCTGTCGGGCGAGCCGGAGTACCTGGAAGTGCTGAAAGACGAAACCCCCAAAGGTTGGATCGTGACCGGTTACCCCTGGGACCAGATCGACACCCGCGAGCACGCCAGCTTTGCGGCCAACTATTACCGCAAGTTTGGCGAAAACCCCAAGTTGGGTTCGGTGGTGGGCTACGCCACCATGCAGTCCATTTTTGCAGGCATCAAAAAAGCGGGCAGCGTTGACAACGAAAAACTGGTGATTGCCATGCGTGGCCTGAAGTTCAGTACCCCGTTTGGTCCCGCCGAATTCCGCGCCATTGACCAGCAGTCCACCATGGGCGCGTACGTTGGCAAACTCGATTTGCGCGGTGGCAAGGGCACCATGGTGCAGTGGCGCTATGCTGATGGCAAAAACCACCTGCCCACTGATGCTTATGTGCGTTCGCGCCGACCTGCTGACGCCATGAAGTAAACCTTCAGGGCTTGTGTTTCGGCACTCAGGCCGTAGGTACGCCCCAATGGTTGGCTGAACTGCTTGGCCAAAACTCGGCGAAAGGGCTGGGCAGCGTTTCTGCAGCGGCGGTCGTTTTCTCTGATGACATCAAGGCGCCAGCCGCAAGTGTCTCAATGCTCGCAGCCAGCGATTTCGCGTTGCCGTGGGCATGCCGCACCATCAAGTGGTGCGGCGTGATGTCACCGGGTCGGTTCAAGCCCGCAGCGCCCACCAAGTCCGCCAGAGCATGCAGGGTGTTTGCATGAAAATAAAACACCCGTTCTGCTTTGTCGGTCACCACAATAGCGCGTTGCCTTACCGGATCTTGCGTGGCTACGCCTGTAGGGCAGTGGTCGGTGTGGCAGCTGCGTGATTGGATACAGCCCAGCGCAAACATGAAGCCCCGCGCCGAATTGCACCAATCGGCACCCAGCGCCAAGCAACGTGCGATGTCAAAAGCCGAAATCACCTTCCCCGAAGCACCAATCTTGATGCGCTCACGCAGACCCGCGCCCACCAAACTGTTGTGCACCAAGCGCAGCCCGTCGCGCAGCGGCATGCCCACATGGTCGGCAAACTCAATTGGGGCCGCGCCCGTGCCGCCTTCAGCCCCATCGACCACAATGAAGTCGGGTGTTTGACCCGTGGCCAGCATGGCTTTGACGATGGAAAACCATTCGGCCGGATGGCCCACGCACAGCTTGATGCCCACCGGTTTGCCACCAGACAGCTGGCGCAATTGAGTCACGAAATTCAACAGTTCGACGGGGGTGGAAAAGGCCGAGTGGCGGGCCGGCGAGACGCAGTCTTGGCCCATGGGCACCCCTCGGGCCTCTGCAATCTCTGGGCTCACTTTGGCCTTGGGCAGCACGCCGCCGTGGCCGGGTTTTGCGCCCTGAGACAGCTTGACTTCAATCATCTTGACCTGCGGCGATTGGGCCTGCTGCACAAAGCGATCGGGGTCAAAGTGGCCGTCAGGCGTGCGACACCCAAAGTAACCCGAGGCGATTTGCCAGATCAGGTCGCCGCCGTGTTCGCGGTGGTGGCTAGAAATACTGCCTTCGCCCGTGTCGTGGGCAAAGCCGCCAAGGGCGGCACCCCGGTTCAAGGCTTTCACGGCGTTGGGCGATAGAGCCCCAAAGCTCATGCCCGAGATGTTGAACAGCGACAAGTCATAGGCTTGAGTGCATTGGCCTTCGCCCACTCTGACCCTGAATGTGGACGGGTCGGGTTGTACAGGCTGCAAAGAATGGGTAATCCACTCGGTGCCTGGGCTGTACATGTCTTTGATGCTGCCAAAACCGCGTTTGTCGTTTTCGACTTTGGAGCGGGCGTAAACCATGGCCCTTTGGTTGCGCGAAAACGGGAGCTTTTCCTCATCGTTTTCCAAAAAGTACTGCCGTATCTCAGGCCGGATGTATTCCAGTGCGTAACGCAGGCGACCTGTCAGGGGGTAGTTGCGGCGCACGGCTTGTTTGGTTTGCTTGAAATCCAACCATCCCAATACGAACAACACGCCGAAGACTGCGCTGGCCCAAGGCGATAAGAGCCAACCCACCAAGGCCAGCGGAGCTGTCATTAACCATGGCAAGTAGCGAGACAAGGATTGACGGGCCATGAAAAGCACTCCAAGTTGAAACCATCACCGCATCAGGTGCAGGAATGACACATCCTAGTTGTTTTCGATGATTTTGTTAAATTTAGGGGGTGGCGTAGCGCTGCGCGGCCAAATGCTTGACCAAAGCGGGTGGCAATGGCAAGGGTTCGTGGCTCATCCACGCGGCCGTGAGCTCGCCGCAGAGCACAGCCAAGCTGATGCCGCGCGCACCCATGCCTGCGCTGATCCAAAGGCCCTTCAGGCGCAGCGGGTCAATGGGACCTAAAGCAGGCAGCCGATTTGGCAAAGTGCAGCGCAGACCGGCCCATCCCATCACCCGATCCGGCCCGAATTGCCCGGCCATGGCTTGGCCCAAGTCGGGCAGCAGGGTGGCCAAACGCACATGGTTAGCGGCGTGGTCTTCGGTGCGCACGGGGGCTTGCTCGCAGTTGCGCTCAAAGCTTGAACCGATGTACCAGCCCAGCGGGCCTTCCGGAGTGGGTACACCGCTGATGAAGCTGCCGTGACCGTTGACCGGGAAAGGCGGTAAGGCAGGTGTGGGCTGGGCGCCCAAGTCGGTCTTCAAATCGGACATCAGCCCGTAACTGACCTGTCCTCGCAAGGGGTTGAGGGGCACCGCAAAGCCAGGCAGGGGCCGCAGCAAAGCCAAACTGTCAAAAGCGCTGGCTACCACCAAAAAAGGAGATTGGGCCAGCGTTCGGCCTTGTGCATCGGTCACGGACCACAGTTCGGCTTGGCGTTCGATGGCGCGCACATCTTGGTCCCATCGCACATGCACACCAGGCGTTTGCAGTTGCGCCGCCACGAGTTGTCGGGGCCGAATCCAACCCGCATGGCTGTGCCAAAGCGCAGGAGTTCCCGCAGGTAAGCCTGCGGCAGCAATTTGGGCTGCGCTGGCCGGGCCGCTGTGTTGATCAGAAGCGTCGGCAGGCAAGCGGCGTTTGCCCGCCATGTTGTGCTCTAGAACACCCGTCAAGTCCCAGTCGGTGCCAATTTCTAGCAGTGCTTGGGCGCGGTGCAATGTCGCCTCAACACCCGCACGCGTGATGCGTGACAGCACATTGTCATCGGGCGAGACGTGGGGCGCAGCCAAGCCAACGGGCAAGCCCGAAGCGCCAGCGCCAGGGGTTGAGGCCCGGTCGAGAACCGTGACCTCCCAGCCCCGTTGGGCCAGGCTGAAAGCCACCGCAGAGCCCGACAAGCCCGCACCGATGACCAGTGCATGGCGAGCTTCTGCAGGGCTGCTCAAAGCTTCAGCAAATGATGGGGAATGACCGGCGAGCGATCAGCCGGCCGCTGGGGGCACATAGCCCTGAGCCGCATCGGCACCGTCGCCAAAGAAATGATTTTCCATCTGGCGAGCCAGGTATTGGCGGGCGCGCAAGTCGGCCAAGTTCAGGCGGTTTTCATTCACCAGCATGGTCTGGTGCTTGAGCCAATCGCCCCAAGCTTGCTTACTCACGCCCTCCCAAATGCGCTTGCCCAAATCGCCGGGGTAGGGCGGAAAATCCAGACCCTCT
>JBIKKE010000169.1:0-6116 GCA_044360575.1 Limnohabitans sp.
GCCCAAAGTACTTTTCCAAATCGCGGATCTGGTGGCTGATGGCCGAAGCCGTCAGGTGCAGCTCTTGTGCGGCCAGGGCAAAGCTCTGCAGGCGCGCAGCCGCTTCAAAGGTGCGCAAGCGGGCCAAAGGCGGAAGATTTCTCATGCGAATGATTTTCAGATGAATTGATCTCATGTTTCCATGAGCATTCACCGTTTGTCAAGGCAAGCCCAATCAGGCCAATATCTGGGTTTCAAACCACTCAGCGTTTCAGGACTGTCCGTGACCACCAACCATTTTTTGCCCTCAGAGCACCGTTTTGACCCGCTGACCGAGCCCAAGGTGTCGATTTACCAACCCGATCAAGCCGGTTTGCTGTTCCCGGGCATCCCCACTTTTGACAACCATGCCCAGCACCGCCAGTACCTCAAAGAACGTCTAGCAGGGGCTTGCCGGGCCTTTGCCCGCGCTGGGTTGGACTACGGCTTTGCCGGGCACCTGACGATTCGCGACCCCGAGCGCCCCCACCTGTACTGGACCAACCCCATGGCGGTGCACTTTGCGCAGGTCAAGGTGTCCAACCTGATCTTGGTGGACCACCAGGGCCAGGTGATTGAGGGCGACTATGCGGTCAACCGCGCCGGGTTTGTTCTGCACGCCGCCGTGCACGAGGCGCACCCCGACATCCTGGCCATGTGCCATGCCCACACGGTCTACGGCACGGCTTTCGCCTCACTGGGCCAGCCTTTGCTGCCCATCTCGCAAGACGCGGCCGCCTTCTTTGAAGACCATGTGGTCATTGGCGACGAAGCCGGTCAAGTGGCGGTTGAAGTCCAGGCGGGCCTGAAAGTGGCCGACTGGTTCAAGGGCGTGAAGGCCGCGATCCACCAAAACCACGGCCTGTTCACCGCCAGCCGCCACAGCATCGAGGCTGCAGCCTTCTGGTTCATCGCCCTGGAACGCTGCTGCAAGCAACAACTGGCCGTGATGGCCACAGGCCAAACACCACGTCTAGTGCCCCCAGACCGGGCACGCTACAGCCGCGAACACGTCGGCAGCGAATACATCGGTTGGCTGCACTTCCAGACCATCTGGAACGATCTGGTGCGTACCGAGGCAGACTTGCTGGCGTGAGGGGCAACAGCAGCAACACGCGCAGCGGACCATCGCGAGTGGATGGGCCGCTGCAAAACGGTGCGTGTCTTCAATACGTCCCCGGATACGCCCCACCATCGGCCAACACGTTTTGCCCCGTCATGTAGGCCGCATGCTGGCTGCACAAGAAGGCGCAGATCGCACCAAACTCTTGCGGGTTGCCGTAGCGGCCAGCGGGGATTTGCGCTTGCTGGATCACGCGCAGCTCTTCCACCGTTTTGCCCGCTTTTTGCGCCATGGCGGGCAAAGTAGAGCGGATGCGGTCGGTGTCAAATTTGCCAGGCAGCAAGTTGTTGATGGTCACGCCCTGGCCTGCGATTTTGCTGCGCGATGTACCCGCCACAAAACCCGTGAGGCCACTGCGGGCACCGTTGGACAAACCCAGCACGTCAATGGGGGACTTGACCGAGCTGGAGGTGATGTTGACGATGCGGCCAAAACCACGCGCAGCCATGCCATCCACCGTGGCTTTGATCAGATCGATCGGGGTGAGCATGTTGGCATCAATCGCTTTGATCCAAGCCTCACGGTTCCAGTCGCGGAAGTCGCCGGGCGGCGGGCCGCCTGCGTTGGTGACGACGATGTCGTAGTCCTTGCCAGGGCCACCAGCGACGTTCCAGATGGCTTCGCGCCCGGCCTCAGTGGTGATGTCCACCGCGACAGCGATCAACTGGACTTTGCCGCCGGACTCGGCACGCAAGTCGTCCACGGCTTTGTTCAGCACCTCGGCGCCGCGTGCCACCATGACCACGTTCACACCCTCCAGGGCCAAAGCCCGTGCACAACCCCAGCCCAAGCCTTTGCTTGCGCCACCCACCAAAGCCCACTTGCCTGCAATGCCCAAATCCATGTCAATCTCCTGAAGTTAAAGTTGTACGGCTCAAAGGCCGCATTATGGTTTGCGGTCCGAAGGCCGCGTGACCCAAAACACACCGCTCAAGACCAACACGGTCCCGGCGATGATCCATGCGTTGAATGGCTCGTCCAAAATCCACACGCCCATCATCAGCGTGGACATGGGGCCGATCATGCCGGTTTGCGCCGTCAACCCAGGGCCAATGCGCTCAATGGCCATCATGACCAAAAGCACCGGCAACACAGTGCAGATGGTGGCGTTGAGCAAGGACAGCCAAAGCACCGGCTCCGGCACGGCGGCCGAGGCCAATGGCCTGAGCAGCACAAACTGCAGCAAACAAAAGCCACAAGCCACCGAGGTCGCCAAACCCACCAAACGCAAGGAGCCCAGGCGCTGCACGAGTTGCCCGCTGTACGTCAGATAAACGGCATAACTGGCGGCGCTCAAAAACACCAACAAAGCGCCCCAGGCTGCGTGGGGTCCGGCCAGGCCCAGTTCATGCCCAAACACCAACAACACCCCTGAGTAGCTGATGGCCATGGCGACGCCTTGGCGTTGGGTGATGCGTTTTTTGAACAAAAACCAACCCAGCAGCAACACCAACGTGGGGTTGAGGTAAAGGATCAGGCGCTCCAAAGATGCACTGATGAACTCCAGGCCCCAAAAGTCCAAAAAGCTCGACAAGTAATAACCACAAAAACCCAGGCCCACCACGCCCAGCCAATCGGCCCGGGTCAGAGGCGCTTTGCCTCGCCCAGCCCACCAGGCCATGAACAAAAACAGGGGCAGGGCCAACAGCATGCGCCACATGACCAAGGTGACCGCATCCACACCATGTCGGTAGGCCAACTTGACGATGATGGCTTTGCCACTGAAGGCCATGGACCCGGCAGCCGCCAGCAACAAACCCTTGGTCAATTGCGGCGTGGGGCTGAGCACCATCAGAAGCCCACAGCTTGGCCGTCGCGACGCGGGTCACTGGCCACCTGGTAACCCTGCACCGCCGGATCGCCCATGCGCCAGATGAACTGGCCCGCGCCAAAGTCTTGGTAAGAGTCGTTGATGATGTCCAGCTGGTGGCCGCGTGCGATCAGGTCTTGCACCGTTTGGCCGTTCATGGCGGCTTCGACGTTGATGTTCAGGCCCGTGTTGTAGCGCCAGCGCGGTGCGTCGCAAGCCGCTTGAGGGTTCTGGCCGTAATCCAGCATGCGCACCAGGGTTTGCATGTGGCCTTGGGGCTGCATGTTGCCACCCATCACGCCATAGCTCATCACAGGTTGACCGTCTTTGGTGACAAAGGCCGGAATGATGGTCTGGAAGGGGCGCTTGCCGGGCAAGACCAGGTTAGCGGGGTTTTGGCCCTGCAAGTCGGTGCTGAAACCGTGACCCCGGTTTTGCAGGCTGATGCCATAAGTGGGCTCGACCACGCCTGAACCAAAGCCCATGTAGTTGCTCTGGATGAAGCTGATCATCATGCCGTTTTCGTCGGCAGCGGTCAGGTAAATCGTGCCACCCTTGACCGGGTTGCCCGCTTTGAAGTCCTGCGCCTTTTTCATGTCGATCAGTTTGGCGCGGCTGGCCAGGTAGGCCGGGGCCAGCATTTGCTCGGGTGGCAATTCCATGTAGCGCGGATCGGCCACGTAGCGGTACAGGTCAGCAAAGGCCAGTTTCATGGCTTCGATTTGCAGATGCTGCGAATCGGCGCTGTCCACTTTGTGGCTCGCCATATCGAAGTGCGACAAGATACCCAGCGCAATCAAGGCGGCGATGCCCTGCCCGTTCGGTGGGATCTCGTGCAAGGTGTAGCCCCGGTAGTCTTGCGCCATGGGCTTGACCCACTCGGGCTTGAAGTCTGCCAGGTCTTTGGCGGTGATGCTGCCGCCATTGTCCTTGGCAAACTTTTCAATCGCATGCGCGATCTCGCCGCCATACAGCGCCTGGCCTTTGGTGGCCGCGATGGCTTTGAGGCCCCGCGCTGCGTTTTTGAATTGGAACAGCTCGCCCACCTGAGGCGCACGGCCCCAGGGCAAAAAGCTTTGTGCAAAGCCCGGCTGTGACTGCAGCTCGGGCGTGGCGGCGGCCCACTTTTGCTGCACGACCACCGGAATCAGATAACCGCGCTCGGCCACCTCGATGGCAGGCTCCAGCAAATCGGCAAAGGGCAGCTTGCCAAAGCGGTCACTCAAAGCGACCCAGCCCGCCACCGCGCCGGGCACGGTGACCGAGTCAAAACCTCGCTTGGGGGGTGTTTTGGTCTCAGCACCGTATTTGCGGTGAAAGTACTCGGGCGTCCAAGTGGCGGGCGCGGGGCCAGACGAATTCAGGCCATGCAGCTCTTTGCCATCCCACAAAATGGCGAAGGCATCCGAGCCCAAACCGCAACTGACCGGCTCGGTCAGGGTAATGACGGCGGCGGCGGCAATGGCCGCGTCCACCGCGTTGCCGCCCTTGAGCATCATGCGCAAACCGGCTTGAGCGGCCAACGGGTGTGAGGTCGATACCACATTGCGCGCAAACAGCGGCAAGCGGGTGCTGGTGTAGGGGAACTGGTAATCGAAATTCATGTCAATCCAAGGTGATCTTGCGTTCGGTGATGATCTTTTTCCATTTGGCCGATTCGCTGGCCAACATGGTGGTGAACTGGGCGGGTGTGCCGCCAATCGGCTCAATGCCAAAGCGCAACAGTTTGTCCATCACTTCAGGGTCTTTCAGCACCTGATTGGCCGCCGTGTTGATGCGGTTGACCACCTCAGGGGGCAGGCTTTTGGGGCCAAAGAAGCCAAACCAGGTGTTGGACTCATAGCCAGGCAAGACATCGGCGATGGCCGGGATGCCCGGTGCGAGCGCCGTGGGTTTGAGGGTGGTCACGCCCAGGGCACGCAAGCGGCCATCGCGCACATGCGGCATGCCGGTGGGCAAGCTGTCAAACAGCACGTCCACTTTGCCCGAAATCAGGTCAGGGATGGCCAGCGCGGTGCCCTTGTAGGGGATGTGCACCACAAACACATCGGCCTGCGCCTTGAACAGTTCGGCCGACAACTGCACGATGGTGCCGTTGCCACTCGAGGCGTAGTTCAGACGGCCAGGGTTTTTCTTGGCGTAGTCGACCCATTCCTTCACGGTTTTGGCGGGCGAGTTGTTGGGTACCAGCATGATGCTGGGTGCGTTGCCCAAATGGGCAATGGGCGTGAAATCGCGCACCGCGTCATAGGGCATGCGTGGGTTCAGGTTGGGGCCAATCGAGTGCGTGCTGGAGGTGGACAAGAGCAGCGTGTAACCGTCGGGGCTGGCCTTGGCTGCCAGGTCTGCGCCCAAAGTGCCGCCGGCACCTGGCCGGTTTTCTACCACCAAAGTTTGGCCGAGTTTTTCGCTGATCTTTTGCGACAAAGTGCGGGCAAACAAGTCGGTGGCGCCGCCTGCTGGGAAAGGGACGATCAAGCGCACGGGCTTGGTGGGATAGGTCTGAGCCTGGGCCAAGCCCAGGCTCGCCAAAGCCAAAGTGGCGGCGCACAGGCCACGCAGGAGATGTCGTTTTTTCATGGTGATGTTCCGGTCGATGACTGACGCAGCCATATGGGAGATGATTTTCTCAGAGGCCATGTGCGCTCGCTGAACCCAAGTGACAAGACCATGGTCTGCACCTGCATGGTGCGCACCAAAGACAACGGCCTCCGAAGAGGCCGTTGAAAGCAATCAGTCCAGCCTCACGTCAATCTTCGACGAAAGCCTCTTCGCGCTTGGACTTGATCGATGGCAAAGTCACAATGATCAAGAGCAGCAAGGCAACAGCCAACAAGCTGGCGGACAAAGGACGGGTCACAAAGACGCTCCAGTCACCACGCGAGAGCAGCATGGCGCGGCGCAGGTTTTCTTCCATCATCGGGCCCAGGATGAAGCCCAACAGCAAAGGTGCTGGCTCCATGCCCAGTTTGATGAAGGTGTAACCGATCACGCCAAACATGGCCACCATCCAGATGTCCCAGGTGTTGTTGTTGGTCGAGTACACACCAATCGCACAGAACAACACAATGGCGGGGAACAACCAACGGTAAGGCACCGACAACAACTTGATCCAAATGCCGATAAGTGGCAGGTTCAAGATGATGAGCATGGCATTGCCGAGCC
>JBIKKE010000170.1:0-6092 GCA_044360575.1 Limnohabitans sp.
AAAGGTGGCGGTCACGCTCACCACAGATCCGTACCCGTGACAGTTGAGAGACCCATCACCGTCAATGGCACAAGAAGCGTCCGGAGGCGCTACCGACTCGCGGCTGAAAACACCCTGCACGCCCATTCGGTGCTCGCCGCGCGGGGCTTGATGGTGTTTGCGCAGTCGGTAACGCAATTGCGCCAACAAGGGGTCATGTGTGATGCGCGACAAATCGTCCACATCTACCTTGTGTGCCATGCGCTTGCCGCCCGCAGCCCCAACGGTGATGAAGCCCAAGCCTTTTTCGATGGCCCAATGGGCCAAGGCCACTTTGGCCTTGACCTGATCGCAGGCATCGATCAACGCGTCAGGAACCTCAAGCAACAAGGATGGCCAGTTTTCTGGCGTCACAAAATCGTCCACCACTTCAACCTTGCAAGCGGGATTGATTTGTGCAATGCGGGCCTGCATGGCCAACACCTTGGACTGTCCAGTTGTGGCAGTCAGCGCATGGATTTGCCGGTTGATGTTGGACTCGGAAATGTGGTCCATGTCGATCAAAGTCAGGCGCCCTACACCCGATCTTGCCAAGGCCTCGGCGGACCATGAACCCACACCCCCCAAACCGACGACAGCAACATGGGCTTGGCGAATGTTGTGCGCACCCTTGACGCCATAAAGACGCGCCAGCCCACCAAAGCGCCGCTCATCATCGGTTTCAATCATATTTGGCTGAGAAAAATCAGTGCTTGGCGCCGCATCAATCGTGCTCATTGGCTTTTGCGCATTTGCCAATGCAACGCAACATAGGCGCCCAAGAAAATACCTGAGACGGAGATGGCGCTGCCCAAACTCAGCGTGGACAAACCTGTCAAACCTTGACCAAAAGTACACCCCATGGCCAGCACACCTCCGGCCCCCATCAGGACACCCCCCACCAGGTGACGAACCAAGTCTGAGCGCTGTGAAAAGCTTTCCCACCGGAAAGAACCCTGCAAGATGGAACTGATGCAAGCCCCTGACAAAACCCCAAGCACCGTGACCATGCCCAGCGTGAGTCTTTTACTCCCATCGCTGTAGTACAACATGGCATCAAGCCAGTACCCCACGGGGGCTGTGAAGCTTAAGGCCTCCATGCGGCCACTGTGGGTGGTCAAGAAAAAAGGCTCCAAGGTTTCTGGATGCTCTGGGATAAAACCGAACACCCCGGTCAACCACCAGAAGGCCACCACCAACAGGCCTAAACCGGCACCTGTGACCCAGTTGAAGAGAGTATTGAAGCTGCGCTCACGCATGACCCATACCAGCAACATCAGCGCCACCAAGCCAGCCGACATGCCCCATGCATCGGACAGGGACAGACCGGTCAGGGCGGACAACCACTGACCCAGAAAGGGACCATTGGGCAAGTTGACGCCGATGGGGTCAATGAAGTTGACCCGCCAAACAGCTGTCAGGCCCTTCATGGTGGCCAAAGCAGCCACGGCCATGGCCAACAAAACTACCAAAGACTTCAGATTGCCAGCACCCAGACGAACCAAGGATTTGCTACTGCAGCCAGAAGCGAGCACCATGCCCACACCAAAGAGAGCACCGCCCAACAGACCTGACAACCAACTGAGGTGCTTGGCGGCATAAATGGTGTTCACAGGATCTATCCAGCCCAGCCATGCCATCGTGCCAAAACCCAACATCGCCACCGCCAGCGCCAATGCCCATTGACGCAGACGGGTGGCATCCCGCATGACCACCCAGTCACTGATGGCACCCATGGTGCAAAAGTGGCCCCGGTGAATCAAGATGCCAGCGGCCAATGACAGCGCAAAACCCATGACCCAAATCTGGACGGTCAAATGGTAAAGCTCAGCTGCCGAACTGGGATGCATGCGAGATCAGCGCAAACGGCTCAAACGCTCACGGGCCGTGCCAGCTGTTTCAGATGCAGGAAAGGCTTTGACCAAGTCCTCCAAGGTCTTGCGTGCAGCCTTGAGGTCTTTGAGCTCGACCTGAACATTCGCGATGGCGAGCATGGCTTCTGGTGCCCGAGGGTGGGTCGGCGACTCGCTCAACAAGCGTTGAAAGTTGGCCATCGCCTCGCGGTAGGCCTTGTTGGCATACTGGGCGTTGCCCAGCCAAAAAAGTACCGAGTGTTTGTAAACACTGGTGGGGTAACGCGATAAAAATCCGCTCAATGCCGCCTGTGCCCCCGGAAAGTCGGATTGCCTGAACAAGGCCATAGACCGATCAAAGTCAGCCTTTTCAGCGGGTTCAACCAAAACCTCGCGACCATCGACAGTGACTTTGATGGGTTCGAATCGACGCAAGCGGTCGTCCACCGTGGTCAAGGTGTCTTTTTGGCGCAGCTGAACTTCCGTCAAGTCGCGCGCCAAACGCTCTTGCGCGCCCAAGCTTTGTGCCAGGTCGGCACGAAGCTTATCGATCTGGGTCTGCAAATCCAACAAGGAAGATCGCAATTGCGCCGAGGTTTGGTTGTGCTGCTGTGTGATCTGCTGCAGTTGCTGGTTTTGCTGTTGGGCACTTTGGTCAACAAGCGCTTTGTTGGCAACTTGTGCCTGCTCCAAGCGCTGACGCAGGTCCAAGATGGCTCGACGCGCCTCATCATCACCAAACAAGGCGGCATTGGCACTGCCGCTTCCCAAACCGAAAATGAGAGCCCATGCAAGGCTGGTTTTTTTCAACCCCAAAACGGATTGCGTCATGTCAGACCTCAGTAGCGAATTTCAACGCGACGATTTTTGGCTTGGTCGATGTCAGAGCCACCTTCGGACAGGAGTTTTTCTTTGCCAAAACTCACCGCCTCCAGTTGAGATTCGGGCACGCCCAACAGGCTCAAAGCTTGGCGCACGGCATCTGCACGTTTTTGACCCAAAGCCAAGTTGTATTCACGGCCACCGCGGTCATCGGTATGACCTTCCAAACTGGCTTTGCGTTGTTTGTTGGCTTGCAAAAACTGCGCATGCGAGGCGATTACGGGGCGGGCCTCGGCGCGAAGCACAAAACTGTCGTAATCAAAAAAGACCACATGGGCAACACCTACCGGACCTTGGCCCGCGGCTTTGGCATCCACAACCACCGTGGGCATCCCAGTTTGGGCGCCGCCCTGGCCAGTACCAATACCCTGAACCGCCACGCCAGAACCCGAACCCGAACCGGCGCCCGAGGATGTCGCGGCTCTGTCTTCCACTGGCACATCGTCCAACTTGACACCCGAGGCACAACCGCTGAGCACGGCACACACCACAACCACTGACCAAATTTGCTTTTTCATAATCAACCTCAAGGATAAAAAACTGTCTTCAACGCTTCAGGGCCGCACGGGTCCCCAATGGGGTTCGCGCAAATCGCCGCCCTGGCCTGCCAAACGGGCCTTGACACGACCATCCAAGGTGGTGGTCATCAGGGCTTCCCCGCCTTGTTGCGTGGCATACACCAGCAAACGGCTATTGGGAGCAAAGCTGGGGCGCTCATCAAAAGCCGTGTCGGTCAAGGCGCTGACTTGGCCCGATACCAAATCCATCAAGTGGAGTTTGAAGCCTGGACCCATGCGCGAGACATAGGCCAACCAACGACCATCAGGACTGATCGCAGGTGAAATGTTGTAAGTGCCCGAAAAAGTGACACGCTCTGCGGGTCCACCCTGAGCGGGCATTTTGTAAATCTGCGGATTCCCGCCCCTGTCACTGACAAAGAACAAGGTCTGACCATCGGGCGAAAAGGCCGGCTCGGTGTTGATGCTGCCAGTGGTCAAACGCTGTGGTTCCCCGCCCTGCAAGGCCACACGCCACAACTGCGAGCCACCGTCACGGCTCAAAGTGGCCACAATGGAACGCCCATCAGGCGACCAAGCGGGCGCACTGTTGGAGCCTTTGAAGTTGGCCACTTCGCGGCGCTGACCCGAAGCCAATTCGTGGACATACACCACCGGTTTGCGGTTTTCAAAGGAAACATAGGCCAATTGGGCGCCGCTCGGGGACCAAGAAGGCGAGATGATGGGCTCCGGACTGGTGATGGCGGAACGGGCACCCTCCCCATCCGAGTCGGCCACCCATAAGCTGTAGCGGCCAGAGGACTTGGTGACGTAGGCAATGCGAGAAGTGAAGACGCCGGGTGTGCCTGTCAGTTGCTGGTAAACCCAATCGGACAAACGGTGCGCTGACAAACGAAGATCAGCTGCGCCCACGGTGTCCCTGAAATCAGCCTTTTCTTGTCCTTTGACCGCATCCCACAATCGCGCGCGCACATCAAAACGACCATCGGCCAAGCGGGTGACAGAGCCAGCAAGCAAAGCTTCTGCAGACAAGCTGCGCAGGACAGACCAATCCGGACGACTCATCTCATCGAGGGACAAATTGCCGGCAGGCAGGGGCTTGAATTGGCCGGTGCGCGACAAATTGGCCTGGACGATACTGGCTATTTTTTGCGGAGCCTGAGCCTCCCCCTTGAAGGGTGTCACCAACACGGGCAATTGGGTCATGCCAACTCCGGTGACTTCGACCCTGAATTGAGCCCAAGCAGCGCTGCTGAAAGCCGCTGCACACAAGAGGCTCACAAGAAGTCCCAAGCAACGTGCTGGAAAAGAGAACAAAGTCATGAACGTCTCAGCGGGGGTATCGGAGTGAAAGCCGTAATCGTACACCCTGAACCGATGCCATTTCATGAAATTCACCAAGATGAAGTGCTGCGCCCACCTTGGGTTGCCATGAAGAGGTTCAAAGCCGGTGGGGCCTGCTTACAATCCATAAACCCATGTCCTCATCAAAACCTTCTACTATTTCGGCCACCGCTCAACCCAGCATTCGCCATAGGTTGCTGCGTCTGAAGCCCTATTTTGTCCGTCAAAAGTGGGTTTGGGCCTTGGCCATGGGGGCCACTTTGGTGGCAGCGCTCACCGAACCCTTGATCCCAGCCTTGTTTCAGCCCTTGCTGGACAACGGATTTGCCGAGAACAAACTGCCTTTGTGGTCGATTCCTTTGGCGGTCATTGGTCTGTTCTCTGTGCGTGGCTTGGCACACTTTGTGGCGCAATATGCCTTGGCCAGGGTCACCAACGATGGCATGGAAAAACTGCGCAGCGATCTCTTTGCCAAGTTGGTGCGTTCAGATTTGTCACTTTTCAGCCGTCAATCGGCCAGCGCCCTGTCCAACACGGTGGTGTACGAGGTGCAGGTGGGGGCATCCCAATTGGTGTCGGCACTGATTGGCTTGACGCGCGATGGTTTCACCTTGTTGGCTTTGGTGGGCTATTTGATGTGGCTCAATTGGCAACTGACATTGGTGGTGTTCACCGTGGCGCCGGGTTTGAGCTGGATCATGAAGGTGCTGTCCCGCCGTCTTTACGGCTTGACCAAAGAAAGCCAACAAGCGACCGACCATCTTGCCTATGTGGTGGAAGAAAACGTACTGGCCCACCGCATGGTGCGTCTGCACGGTGCCCAAACACAGCAGATCGGGCGCTTCAATGCGCTGGGACAACGCTTGCGTCAATTGGCGCTCAAATCCACTGTGGCCTCAGCGGCCATGACGCCACTGACCCAAATCATGGCCGCCATCGCACTGTCTTTGGTGTTGGTGATCGCCTTGGTGCAAAGCCGGGATGTTGCCTCTGGCGCAACGGTGGGTGGTTTTGTGGCCTTCATCACCGCCATGCTGATGCTGATTGCGCCCATCAAACGACTGGCCGATGTGGCCAACCCCATCACCAGAGGGTTGGCAGCCCTTGAAAGGGGCTTGGGACTGATGCACGATGCCCCAGAAGAGTCACAAGGCCAACATTCGGCGCCAAGAGTCAAGGGCGCTATCGAGTGGCGCGACGTGTCGGTTCAGTTCACAGCCGATGGCGAAGCGGCCTTGTCCCATGTCCAATTGGCCGTCCAACCCGGTGAAACCGTGGCCTTGGTCGGCACATCCGGTGCCGGCAAAACCACCTTGATTCAACTCTTGCCACGTTTTTTGAATCCCACCAACGGAGAGGTGTTGCTGGACGGTGTGCCCTTACCTGAATGGCAATTGGAGAGCTTGCGCAGCCAATTGGCCATGGTCAGCCAGGATGTTGTGATGCTCAATGACAGTTTGGCGGCCAACGTGAGTTT
>JBIKKE010000019.1:0-19957 GCA_044360575.1 Limnohabitans sp.
TCCACCCTCTGAAAAGGTGGATTTGCCCCAAGTCGCAAGACTTGGGGCATTTTTTTGCATTGTTCATGCTATTTTTTGGCTTGATCGTGCTAAATTCGTTGTATGTCGTTGGCCAATGCCTTGTTCACAGACCGCCGCTCCCGCCTTTTTAGGTGGTTGTTTGGCCTGCCTGAGCGCTCTTTCCACCTCAATGAGCTGCTTCGGCTAACTCAACTGGGCAGCGCTTCTTTGCAACAAGAGCTCAAACAATTGACCGAGGCCGGTATTGTTCGGGCAGAGCGTGTTGGCAACTTGAGAATTTTTCAAGCCAATCCTGACAGCCCTGTGTTCAAAGACTTAGTGTCTCTGACCCGCAAAACGGTTGGCATGCAAGCACTTTTGACGCGAGCACTATTGCCCATCAAACACAAACTGTCGAAAGCCTGGATTTATGGATCAGTGGCCCAACAAACTGATACCGCGACCAGTGACATTGACCTGTTGCTGGTAGGCGATGATTTGAGCTTGTCAGAAGTGATTCAATGCTTGAGCGACTTGGAGTCTGAGTTGGGAAGAAAAATTAACCCCAGCTGCTACACAAAGCAAGAGTTCGCCGTTCGACAGGCGGACCCCAGTTCGTTCATCAACAAAGTTTTGCAAAAATCCGTCATCGATTTACTGGAGCATCAGGATGCCCAGTGAAGCTTTGGCCAATTTACATCGCATCGGTCAACTCAAAAGCGAGCCTAAAGATGACCTGGAGTTTGAGCGGTTATAGAAAATGGCCAAGACCCGGTTGTTGGATGCGCAAATCAAAAGTCTTTCGAGCGAAGGTCGCTTCAACAGCGCTTACAGCGCAGCACATGCCGCTGCTTTGGCTGCACTGCGTTGGCATGGTTATCGCAGCGAAAACCGTTTCACAGTTTTCCAGTGCCTGGCCCACACGATCAACTGGCCACCAAATCAATGGCGTGTGTTGGATGCCGCCCATCAGAAAAGAAATTTGGCTGAATACGAGGGCTATTGGGATGTCGAAGAGAGTGCAATCGACGAAATTTGCAAACTGCTACCCCATTTGATTGCTGCAACAGAAAAACTCAAATCTACAATATGACCACCCAACACCTGAACCCCGCCGACTACCTGATCAAGATCCTCAACGCCAAGGTTTATGACGTGGCGACCGAATCCGCCTTGGAAACGGCCAAAAACCTGTCCAAGCGCTTGGGCAACCAAGTGCTTTTGAAGCGTGAAGACCAGCAGCCTGTGTTCAGCTTCAAACTGCGCGGTGCTTACAACAAGATGGCCCACTTGAGCCCCGAGCAGCTCAAAAAGGGCGTGATCTGCGCCTCGGCAGGCAACCATGCACAAGGCGTCGCGCTCAGCGCCAGCAAACTGGGCACCCGTGCCGTGATCGTCATGCCCACCACCACGCCGCAGGTCAAGATCGACGCGGTCAAAGGCTTAGGTGGCGATGTGGTCTTGCAGGGCGACAGCTATTCAGACGCCTACAACCATGCACTGACGCTGCAAAAAAAGCAGGGCCTGACCTTTGTGCACCCCTTTGACGACCCGGACGTGATCGCGGGCCAAGGCACGATTGCCATGGAAATGCTGCGCCAGCACCAAGGACCACTGGATGCTGTGTTTGTGGCCATAGGCGGTGGCGGATTGATTGCTGGCGTGGCCAACTACATCAAAGCGGTGCGCCCTGGCGTGACGGTGATTGGCGTGCAAATGAACGACTCGGATGCCATGATCCAGTCGGTAGCCGCACAAAAGCGCGTGACTTTGGCCGATGTGGGTTTGTTCTCTGACGGCACAGCCGTGAAGCTTGTGGGCGAAGAGACGTTCCGCGTGGCCAACAATTTGGTGGATGAGTACATGACGGTGGACACCGATGCGGTTTGCGCGGCCATCAAGGATGTGTTTGTGGACACCCGATCGATCGTGGAGCCGGCGGGCGCGCTGGCCGTGGCTGCCATCAAACAGTATGTGGCGGCACATAAATGCAAGGGCCAAACCTTTGCGGCCATTTTGTGCGGCGCGAACATGAACTTTGACCGTCTGCGCTTTGTGGCCGAACGCGCCGATGTGGGCGAAGAAAAGGAAGCCTTGTTTGCGGTCACCATCCCGGAAGAGCGCGGCAGCTTCAAACGCTTTTTGGAGCTGATTGGTAGCCTGCCAGGTGGCCCGCGCAATGTGACCGAGTTCAACTACCGCATGAGCGACTCGGACAAAGCCCATGTGTTTTTGGGCCTGAGCACTAACGGCAAGGGCGAAAGCACCAAGATCACGGCCAAATTCAACAAACAACTTTTCAAAGCGATTGACCTGACGCACGACGAGTTGGCCAAAGAGCACATCCGCCACATGGTGGGTGGTCATTCGGCCTTGTCACAAGATGAGCGTCTGTTGCGCTTTGAGTTTCCAGAGCGCCCTGGCGCTTTGCTGAAATTCTTGAGCCTGATGCGCCCCGGCTGGAACATCTCTTTGTTCCATTACCGCAACCAAGGCGCCGATTACGGCCGCATTTTGGTGGGCCTGCAAGTGCCCGCCAAAGACGACAAAGCCTTTGACAAGTTCTTGCAAGCGCTGGGCTATCCGTACGCAGAAGAAACGAACAACCCGGTTTACCGGCTGTTTTTACGGGCTTGATGCACCTGCAAGTGCGTTACGGGGCCTTGCCTTGGCCCTGCAGCGTCAACGAGAAACCGCCAACGCCAGAGCCAGTGGGCCCCACATTGGCTTGCTTGGCACTCAGGCTGATCAATGTCAGCCCCTCGGTCAATGTTTGCCCCACGCGAAACGCTTTGGGTGGTTGCCCATCCACCGAGATCAACGCACTTCCTTGGCCTGATGCGCTCGCGATGACGCCCAACAGTTGAAAGCGCGAGGACAAAGCCACGCTCACTTCAGGTAAGGCCGACTGAACGCCCCAAGCCCGAGCGGCCTTGACATCGGCGTCAGCCATCAAAACCGAGCCGTCCTTTGGGGCTGAAGCGGCCAAATTCTGGCTAGGCGCTAAATCCATGGGAAATTTCAACATCCAAAAAACGAGCCCGGCCGCAGCAAGGCACCAGACCCATGCGGTCATGGTGTTCAGTCTAAGCACACGGGCAGGCATGTTGTTGATTTGAAACATAGGCAGATTATGATTCACTACATGCAAACCCCTGCCCTCTCAAACCAAAGTCCCGCTCAACGCCGCCAACGCGGCTTCACCTTGATCGAGTTGATGGTCGTTTTGGCCATCATTGGCGTGCTGGCCGCTCTGATCGTGCCCAACGTATTGGGGCGGGCTGACGATGCACGCATCACCGCCGCCCGCACCGATGTGGGCAATCTGATGCAAGCGCTCAAACTCTATAAATTGGACAACCAGCGCTTTCCAACGCCCGAGCAAGGCTTGCGGGCCTTGGTCTTGCGGCCCACCACAGCACCCGTGCCGGCCAACTGGAAACCCTATTTGGACAAATTGCCAAACGACCCGTGGGGCCGGCCTTACCAATACATGAACCCTGGCATCCGCAGCGAGGTCGAGATCTTGTCCTTTGGCGCTGACGGTCAGGCCGGCGGCGAAGGCAACAATGCGGACATTGGCAGCTGGCAGTAAACACCACCCCGCCCCTGCCCGGGGCTTCACCCTGATGGAGCTGTTGGTGGTGGTGGCCTTGATTGCGGTGGCCACGGCAGGGGTCAGCCTGTCGCTGCGCGACAGCGCCGAAAGTGCTTTAGAGCGTGATGCTGAAAGGTTGGCCGCCTTGCTGGAAACTGGCCGCGCCCAAGCCCGCGCCCAAGGCGTTCCCGTTGTTTGGCAAACCTCCAATGCGGGCACCCATTTTGAATTTGCAGGCTTGCCGCCGCCAGGCTTGCCCCGCACATGGTTGAACGACAACATCCGCGCCGTGTCCGGTATGCGGGTCATTTTGGGGCCAGAACCCTTGATCGAGCCGCAGGCTTTGGCGTTATCAAGCACCAACGCACCGGGTAAAAACCTGTGGGTGGTGACCGATGGCTTGCGGCCCTTCAGGGTGCAAAGTTCGCCCGATGTGACGGGCACCAGACCATGAGATCGCCTGGAGCAGCCCAATCCTTCCGTGGCTTCACCTTGATCGAGGTGCTGGTTGCTTTGGGCATCACGGCGGTAGCGCTGATGGCGGGCTTACAGGCAACGGGTTCACTCAGCCGGAACGCGGAACGGCAGATTGTGAGCATGCTGGGGCAAATTTGCGCTGAGAATGAATTGATAGCCCTGCGATTGCGCCGCCAATTGCCCGACACGGGCAACCAGAGCGTGGACTGCAACCAAGCCGGGCGTTTGTTGCAGGTTGAAGTATCGGTACGACCCACCCCTAACCCGAATTTCAGGCGGGTCGATGCGCGTGTACTGGACCAAGGCAGCTATGTGTTGCAACTGTCCACCGTGATGGGGCGGCAATGATTAAAAACAGAGCCCAGCACATGGTTCAAGGTTTCACCCTGATTGAGGTCTTGGTGGCGATCAGCGTGATGGCTTTGATGAGCCTGATGGTGTGGCGCGGCCTGGATGGCATGCTGCGTACGCAAAGCAGCCTGCAAACCAGAGCCGACGAAGTGCGCACTTTGCAGGCAGGCCTGGCCCAGTGGCAAACCGATCATGACCAATTGGCTGAATTGCCCGGCACCCCCAGCTGGGACTGGGATGGCCGTGTGTTGCGCCTGACGCGGCGCAGTGCCGAACAACCCGCGACCAACAACCTCAACGCGCCCGGGGCCAGCATTCGGGTGGTGGCCTGGACTTGGCGCACCGACCCGGGTCGTCCGGGTGGCGGCGATTGGCTGCGCTGGCAATCCGCCCCTTTGAGCCAACGCCAAGACTGGCAAACCGTCTGGAACCTGGCCCAGCAATGGGGCCAAACGCCCAATGACGACATGCGGACAGGTCAGGTTCAGATTCACCCCTTATCGGGTTGGCAACTGTTTGTGCACCGAGGTGGCAGCTGGGCCAACCCTTTGTCCAGCGACGTGGTCAACCCCAACCCCGCACAAGCCGGCGCTCCGCTTGCACGCAAGATACCGGGTCAAAACACACCCGACGGGGTGAGGCTGGTGCTCAGCTTGCCACCGGGCCCGGCTGGCACGGGCACGCTCAGCATGGACTGGGTACGCCCCACCCTGTCTGGAGCGGCTTCATGAGCCGCCCTGCAGCGCAAGGCGGCGCAGCCTTGTTGACCGCCATGCTGGCCGTGGCACTGGTGACCACTTTGGCCAGTGCGGCCTTGTGGCAGCAGTGGCGGCAAGTTGAGATCGAGACCGCCGAGCGCGGGCGCAGTCAAACCAGCCTGATGATGACCGGGGCCATGGATTGGACCCGACTGATCTTGCGCGAAGACGCGATCTCAGCCCAAGGCGCGCAAACCGACCATTTGGGAGAGCCCTGGGCATTGCCAGTACAAGAGTCCAAGCTTTCAAGCTTTTTGTCGCAAGACCAACAATGGCGCGAAGGTGATGCCGAAGTGTTTTTGTCGGGGCAGATCACCGACGCCCAATCGCGCATGAACGTGATGAACCTGCTGGACAACGGACAGGTCTCACCCAAGGCATTTGCACGATTTGCCGCCCTGTTTGAGCGCTTGAACCTGCCCTTGGCCGAGCTGCAAACCCTGGCGCAACAGCTTCAACGCAGCCAACAAAGCATCTCGCCCAAGACAGCAGGCAATGCGGCGCCTGGGGGTTTATCTTCAACACCCCCCCTCGTTGCCGTCACATTGGCAGAGCCCTTGATGCCACAACAATCCGCACAGCTGGTTTGGCTGGGCTTGAGCCCCACCAGCCTAGCGGCCTTGCAGCCACATATCACAGTGCTGCCCGAGGCCACACCCGTCAACCTGAATACGGCTTCGGCCGAGGTACTGTCGGCTGCCATAGCCGGGCTCGATTTGGCATCGGCACGCCAAATGGTGCAACAACGACAGCGCGCTCACTGGACGAGCCTGAATGCCGTCCAGCAGGCCTTGGGGCCATCCGCTCTCCTGCTGGACGACCAGCAGCACAGCGTGCGCAGCCGCTATTTCGAGGTGCACGGCCGCATGCGCATTGACAACGTGGTGCAACAAGAACTCGCCTTGGTGCGGCGCGAGGGCAACCAAGTGCGAATGCTCTGGCGCATCCAAAGTCCCATCAAGCGTCACAGCGCCCCTCTACAATGATTCGGACATGCGCACCCTGATCATCCAACTGCCCACCGACTTGCCGCACCCTGCATTGGCTTACCCCCATGCAATGGTTGGGGCCGAGCCCATGGTGCAGCCGCTGACACTGCAATGGGCAGCCTGCGCCTTGTTGCCCCAACCTGCAGCACCCTCAGAAACCGTGGCCATGGTGCCGGCAACAGCTCTGTCTTGGCATCGCGTTGAGTTGCCCACGGGTTTGCACAAACAGCCCGCACGCTGGCAAGCGGCCCTCCAGGGCGTGCTTGAAGAACGCTTGCTGGATGACCCCAGCCAATTGCACCTGGCCTTACAACCCGATTGGCATAACACCGCCCGCCCTTGGGTGGCTGTGTGCGATCGCGCATGGCTGAGCGCCCACCTACAAGCTCTGGAACAAGCGGGTATCCAGGTGCACCGCATCGTGCCCGAATTGCACCCTCCTGCAGAAACAGCGCCTGCCCGCATCACCGCTTTGGGCGATGCCGACAGCGGATGGCTGTGGGTGAACCATGCGGAACGCGGCGTCTGGGGGCAAGCTTTCAATGCGGATACGGCCCATCTTCCCGCTTTGGGTCTGAGCGACGAAGAGCGTCAACTGGCCTTTGTTCAGGCCGAACCCGGCGTGGTGCAAGTGGCCAGCGAATGGACGAAAACCTCCGCTCGCCTGATGGCCCCGGGCCAACATTGGCTGGATGCCATCGGCTCGGATTGGGATTTGGCCCAGTTTGAACTGCGGGCCAACGCGCAGACCCGGCAATTCAAAAAACTGCAGCGCGGCCTGGACAACCTGTGGCGCAGCCCCTCTTGGCGTCCGGTACGTTGGGGTTTGGTCTGCCTTATGAGCACCCAGTTGATCGGGCTCAATGCTTGGGCCTGGAAAACACGTGCCGACTGGCAAGACCAACAACAACGCTGGGGCCACATGTTGCGTGAAACTTTTCCAGACACCCAAGTGGTGGTCGATGCGCCTTTGCAAATGGCCCAGCAAGTCGAACGTCTGCGTCAAGGCTCAGGCCAACTGGGTCCGACAGACCTGGAATCCATGCTGAATGCCTTGGGAGGCGCATTGCCCACCGACCTGGCAGCGCCTCGGCAATGGACTTACCAAACGGGTCAATTGCGCTTGCAAGACTTCAAACCTACAGCCACGCAGCAGCAAGGCCTTGCTCAAAATCTGAGCGCTCAAGGCTACCTTTGGCGTGCCGATGGCGATGTCTGGCTGATGAGTGTGAACACGGCAGCGGAGGTCAAACCGTGAGCACGCTCAACCCATGGCAAGCGGCGCAGAAAAGTGCCTTAAATGCTTGGCGCCAAGCCTGGAACGCTCGCAGCCCGCGCGAACAAACACTGCTTCGCACATGTTTTCTTGTGCTGGCACTGGCCGTTTTGTGGCAATGGGCTTTGGCGCCCGCTTGGCGCACTTGGCAAGAAGCACCTGCCCGCCAAGCCGCACTCGACAGCCAGACCCAACGCATGCTGCAGTGGCAAGCCCAGGCGCAAGGTTTGCAAAAACCTTCGGCGGTCTCGCGCACTGAAGCCACCCAATGGTTAGAAAAAAACCTGTCCGAGCTGGGACCCAATGCCAAAATAAGCCTATCGAGTGACAACGTCACCCTGCGCGTCGAAGCGGCTCCGGCCTTGGCCATGGCCCGCTGGTTGAGCCTGGCGCGTGACAACGCTCAAACTTTGCCTCAGCAGGCACAAATGCAACAAGTCAGCAGCCCTTCCCCCAGCGAAGTGCTGTGGCAAGGCACTTTGGTGCTGAGATTGCCGTGAACACGATGCCCAGCCCACTGCGCCCTTCGCCCCCACGCGGCTCAAGCCACCCCGCGGGCATGGGCGTGCGACCAGGTTGGCGCCATGCGGTTTGGGGAGCGCTGCTGGGAACAAGCATTGCCATGGTGGTTTGGGCGCCTGCACGCTGGTTGGCCTGGGGCGTAGACGAGATCAGTCAAGGTCAAGTGCAATGGCTCAATCCCCGTGGCACGGTCTGGCAAGGCTCTGCCCAATTGCAACTGAGCGGGGGCGAGGGTAGCCGTGACCCACAGGCCTTGACGGGCCGTTTCCATTGGACGCTGACCCCCACCCTGAATGGTGTGCGTTGGGGCTGGCGAGCCGATTGCTGCATGGCCCAAGCGGCCAGCGTGCAATTGAGCCTGGGTTGGGGCACGCAACAGTTGCGCATCAGCGACCACGCCTCAGTTTGGCCTGCTGCCTTGCTGACCGGATTGGGCGCGCCTTGGAACACCTTGCAAACCGATGGCCAGTTGCAGCTGAACACCCGCTCAGTGCAGCTGCTCTGGGCGCAAGGCCGCATGCAAATGCAAGGTCAATTGGAATTGAACCTGCAAAACATGTCTTCGCGCTTGAGCCCCATCAAACCCATGGGCAGTTACCGCATCCAACTGTCGGGCACACCCGAAGGCACGGCCACTCCCAACTTGCAGCTGAGTACCTTGCAAGGGCCCTTGATGCTGTCGGGCCAAGGCCAATGGGTGAGCCAACGCCTGCGCTTTACCGGCGAAGCCAGCGCACAAGAGGGCCATGAGTCCGCTTTCGATAACCTGTTGAACATTCTGGGCCGCCGTCAAGGCGTGCGCAGCCTGCTTTCTTTGGGATGAAACAGTTTCATCCGAAAACCATGCGCCAAGCCATGCACATCACGACCCCCCACCCTCCAATGTCTTCCATTCCATGCCCACTGTTTTTGCCAAAGGCGGTGCACTGGAGACACTCGGTATTGGTCTTGGCCTGCATGACGGCCATGGCTTTGAGCGCACCATCGGTACTGGCACAAGCCTCTCGCAAAGAGCCCGTGACCCTCAACTTTGTCAACGCAGAAATCGATGCGGTAGCCCGCACGGTGGCCACTTTGTCGGGCGCCAATGTGGTGGTGGACCCGCGGGTCAAGGGCACGATGACGCTGTCCAGCACTGTGCCGGTGCCACCCGCCCAAGCTTTGCGTTTGTTTGCGGCGCAACTGCGCACTCAGGGTTTTGCACTGGTTGAATCCGCAGGGCTTTACACCGTGCTGCCCGAAGCCGAAGCCAAGCTGCAAAGCAGCTCCGTCACTGCTGGGGCAGTACCCGTCAAAAGCGGACAGATCGTGACGCAAATTTTTCAGCTTAACCACGAAAACGCCAACAACCTGGTGCCTGTGCTCCGCCCCCTGATCAGCCCCAACAACACCATCAACGTGAACCCAGGCACCAACGCCTTGGTGATCACCGATTACGGCGATAACCTGCAAAGACTGGGCCGCATCATCGCGGCGCTCGACGTGGCGAACGCGACAGGGGTGGAGGTGATCCGCCTTCAGCACGGCATCGCAGGTGAGTTGGCCCCCATGGTGCAGCGCCTGATCGATTCGGGCGCCGCCGCCGGTGCAGGGGCTCCTGCAGCCCAAGGCCAAACCGACACGGCTTTCAGAACCACGGTGCTGCCCGAGGTGCGCACCAATTCGCTGATCATCCGCGCCGCCAACCCCGCCCGCTTGTCGCTGGTGCGCAGCTTGGTGGTGCAACTGGACCAACCCAGCGCCACCGGTGCGCGTGCAGCCAGTGGCAACATCCATGTGGTGTATCTCAAGAACGCCGATGCCACCAAACTGGCAGCGACTTTGAGGGCAGCCGTCACAGCGCAAGGCAACACGGCCTTGCCCGGTAACATCAACAGCAGCTTGCCGGTGACGCCACCTGCGCCCACGGGCAGCACGCTGGGGCAAAGCAACGCCACCCCGCAGGTGTCAACCGGAGGCCAGATCCAGGCTGACCCAGCCACCAACTCGCTGATCATCACCGCGCCAGAGCCTCAATACCGCCAATTGCGTGCAGTGATTGACATGCTGGACCAGCGCCGTGCGCAGGTGTTTGTCGAGAGTTTGATTGCCGAGGTCAGCGCTGACAAAGCGGCCCAATTTGGGGTGCAATGGATGAGTGGCACTGGAACCGGCAGCAACACAGTCGGTCTTTTGGGCACCAACTTTGGCACCGGCAACACCAACCTGCTGAACATCGCCGCAGGTGCAGCCGCAGGAACGCTGGTTGCACCCACTGGACTTAATTTGGCTCTCGGTCAACAACGCAATGGCGTCTTGGCCCTTGGCGCCGTCGCACGTTTCTTACAGACCGACGGCAACAGCAATGTGTTGTCAACACCCAATTTGCTGACCTTGGACAACGAAGAGGCCAAAATTGTGATCGGACAAAACGTGCCTTTCATCACCGGTTCTTTTGCCAGCGCCGCACCCGGCTCAACCAACCCATTCACGACCGTGGAGCGCAGAGATGTCGGTCTGACACTCCGGGTGAAACCACAAATCAGCGAAAACGGCACCGTGAAAATGCAGATCTACCAAGAGGTCAGCAGTGTCGATCAAAACTCGACCAACTCGCCAACCGGCTTGATCACCAACAAACGATCCATCGAGTCGCATGTTCTGGTCGAAGATGGCGCTATCGTGGTGCTGGGTGGCTTGCTGCAAGACGACACCAACAATAGCCAAGAAAGAGTACCCGGGCTGGGCAACGTGCCGATTTTTGGCAACCTCTTCAAATCCGAATCGCGACGCCGTAACAAAACCAACCTGATGGTGTTTTTGCGACCGGTGGTGGTGCGCGATGGCGCAGCCACAGAGGCTTTGTCCAGAGGACGTTACGAGCAGATGCGCATCAATCAACAAGGCTTTCAACCTGAGGCCACCAGCACGCTGCCCATCAGCGGATCGGCGGTTTTGCCCGCCCTGAACCCTGAATCAAACCTAGCCACGCCTCCATCGGCGCCGTCCGCCTCACGGCCTTGAGTGCCAAACCGCGCCATGACTTACCCTTTGCCCTATTCGTTTGCGCGAGCCCACCAGCTGCTGCTGGAGGATGACGGCCAAAGGCTGTGCCTGACCTTGTCCGACGCCAGTGACCGCTCGGCCTTGTCGGAAGTGACGCGCAAGTTTGCGGGCCAAGGCTTGCAACTGCTGCCCTGCACGCCTGCCGAATTGGCGCAACGCATTCACCAAGCTTATTCGGGAGGGCAAGCCCACGGGGCATCCATGGCAGCGGCCGTGGTCAATGAAGTCGAAGCCGAGGCCGACCTGTCGCGCATGATGCAAGAGTTGCCTGCCGTAGAGGACCTGCTGGAGGCCAGTGACGACGCGCCCATCATCCGCATGCTCAACGCCTTGTTGACCCAAGCGGCCCGCGATGGCGCCAGCGACATCCACATCGAACCCTACGAACGCCATTCGAGTGTGCGCTTTCGCATAGACGGTACGTTGCGCGAGGTTGTACAACCGAACAGGGCGCTGCATGCCGCATTGATTTCGCGCCTGAAAATCATGGCCGAACTCGACATCGCAGAAAAACGTTTACCGCAAGACGGTCGTATCAGCCTTCGCCTAGGTTCAAGGGCGGTGGACGTGCGCGTCTCGACCCTGCCCAGCGCCCATGGTGAACGCGCAGTCCTGCGGCTGCTGGACAAGAGTGAAGCGCGGCTGACCCTCGAAGCGGTCGGCATGCAAGGGCGTGTGCTGCAACAAATTGACCAACTGATTGCCCAGCCGCACGGCATCTTGCTGGTCACGGGCCCCACCGGTTCGGGCAAAACCACCAGCCTGTATGCCGCTTTGCAGCGGCTGGACGCCACGCGCAACAACATCATGACGGTGGAAGACCCTATCGAGTATGAGTTGCCCGGCGTGGGGCAAACGCAGGTCAACAACAAAATCGACCTGAGCTTTGCCAAAGCGCTCAGGGCCATCCTGCGGCAAGACCCGGATGTGATCATGATCGGTGAGATACGCGACCACGAGACCGCGCAAATCGCCATTCAGGCTTCGCTAACAGGCCACTTGGTGCTGGCCACGCTGCACACCAACGATGCTGCCAGCGCGGTGAACCGCTTGATCGACATGGGTGTAGAGCCGTTTTTGCTCAGCTCGTCTTTGTTGGGCGTGCTGGCCCAGCGCTTGGTGCGCAAACGCTGCCAAGCTTGCGAGGGCGCTGGCTGTGATGCTTGCGGTCAAACCGGCTATGCCGGCCGCACAGGCGTGTTCGAGTTGCTGGTCGCCAGCGAGGAAATTCGTGCCCAAATTCACAACCGGGCGGCCGAAGCCGAGTTGCGCACCACAGCGCTATCGCAAGGCATGGTGTTGATGCGCGAAGACGGTCAACGCTTGGTCGATGCAGGCATCACCAGCGCAGAAGAGCTGTTGCGCGTCACGCGCGACTGACGCGCCATGCCTGGTGTGCGCGCTTTTCGAATGCCCCCATTTTTGTGGATTTTGGGTGTCGGGTGCCTGTTGGTTTGGATGGTCTCCACCCACGTGAGCGCAAACCCAAATGCTGTCGAACCTCCGCCCGCAAACAAGCCAACATCCCCTTGGCTGTATACCCTCGGCGTCAAAGTTCAAAGCCATGATGTGGCGGGTACCGGCACCTCCGTGGTTTTGCGCCCCATACTGGGTTTGCGTTACGGGCGTTGGCGCCTCGGTCACCCCACGGGCACCGAATGGCTGAATTTCAGCGGCTACCGCAAAGAGTCCAATCTGGCGTACCAACTGCGAGACGATGATCGACTGAAAATAGGGCTGTCTTTGCGGGTGCAGAACCTCCAAGACAACAGTTCTTTTGATGGGTTTTCCTCGGGCCAAAACACTTTGCGCGGTCGTGTGAGCGTGAACTACAGGCTGAACCCGCGCTGGTCGCTGGGCAGCGACCTCACCCAAGACCTGATGGACCGAGGCGATGGCACCACTGTGTCGGTGGGCGCTTCTTATGGTTTGCCCTTGAGCGACCGCAGCGCCCTCAGCCTGAGTGCGGGCTTGAATTGGGCCACCGCCGACCACTGGGCCACCCAATGGCGCAATGCCCCGGCCCCGGAGGCCCCTTGGCGATCCGGGCTGGGCTCGCTGGGCGTAGGCATGAGTTACCGCTACGCCCTGACACCCCAATGGGCCTGGTTTGGTACCCTGGGCACCTCCCGCCCATTGGGACAGGTGCAATCCATCAGCCCCCACAATCTCAACTGGCAGGGCCAGATGGGCTTGCTTTACTTCAGCCGTTGAGATTTGTCCCATGCCCGCCTACCGTTTTGAAGCCCTGCAAGCCGATGGCGCCCTGCGCAAAGGCACGCTGGAGGCCGACAGCCTGAAAACCGCGCGCAGCCAATTGCGAGCGCAGTCGCTGGTACCGCTGTTGGTCGAGGCGATTGCATCGGGCACTGCAACCGAGGCCAGCCGTGCCCTGCCCTGGTGGCAACGCCCCATTGGCGGTGGCCGCGCCTTCAGCACCAGCCAACGCGCGGTGTGGACACGCCAACTGGCAGGCCTGGTGAGCAGCGGCCTGCCCGTTGAACGGGCTTTGGCAGCACTGACCGAAGAGGGTGAGGACGACAAACAGCGTCACCTGATGGCGGCCATCCGCGCCGAGGTCAATGCAGGCAGCACCTTGGGCCGTGCTTTGGCGCAATACCCGCAAGAGTTTCCTGCGATTGACCGCGCCGTGATCGCCGCCGGGGAGCAAAGCGGTCATTTGGGCGATGTACTCAACCAATTGGCCAACGACCTGGAAGACCAGCAACTGCTGCGCTCCAAGCTGTTATCGGCCTCGCTGTACCCGGCCATCGTGAGCTTGGTGGCGCTGGCGATTGTGATTTTTTTGGTCACCTCGGTGGTGCCGCAAGTGGCCGGGGTGTTTGCAGGCACCAAACGCCAACTGCCTGGCCTGACGGTGGCCATGTTGGCCATCAGTGACTTGGTGCGCGCTTGGGGCTGGCTCATGCTGTTGTTGCTGGCAGGGGGCGTGCTTGCATTTCGGGTGGCGCTGCGCCAGCAAGCCCTGCGCTTGCGTTTTGACGCGGCTTGGCTGCGCTTGCCTGTGATTGGCCGCTTGGCCCGGGGTTACAACAGCGCCCGCTTTGCCTCGACGCTGGCCATGCTGACGGCTGCAGGCGTGCCCATCCTCAAGGCCTTGCAGTCGGCGGCCGACACGCTGTCCAACCAAGCCCTGCGGGCCGATGCCCTGGAGGCTCTGGTGCGGGTGCGCGAAGGCGCGCCTTTGGGCACCGCGCTGGCGCAAAACGCACGCTTTCCTGGCCTGTTGTCGATGTTTGCACGCTTGGGCGAGCAAACCGGCCAATTGCCCGTGATGCTGCAGCGCGCCGCACAACAACTGTCCAGCGAAGTGCAACGCCGCGCCATGGCGCTGGCCACCGTGCTCGAACCCCTGCTGATCGTGGCCATGGGCGGCATGGTCATGCTGATCGTGCTGGCGGTGCTCATGCCCATCATGCAGCTGAACCAATGGGTCAAGTGAGCGATGATGTCACGCTGTTTTTGCCAGGAGTGAACCATGCCCGCAAGCCTTGAAGGCCAACTTGTTGTCGCCATTTCTTCCCGCGCCTTGTTTGACTTTGAAGAAGAGAACAGGCTGTTTGAGCAAGGCGACGACCGGGCTTACATGAAGCTGCAACTGGATCGCCTGGAAGCGCCCGCCAAACCCGGCGTGGCCTTTTCTTTGGTGCGCAAACTGCTGGCCTTCAACGATGCCGATGCGCAAAGGGTGGAGGTGGTGATCCTGTCGCGCAACGACCCGGTCTCGGGCATGCGGGTGTTCCGCTCGGCGCAGCATTACGGCCTGCCGATTCAGCGCGGCAGCTTCACTCGCGGGCAGCCGCCGTGGCGTTACCTCAAGCCACTGAACGCCAACCTGTTTTTGTCCACCCATTTGTCGGATGTGCGCGCGGCTTTGGGTGCGGGCGTGCCCGCTGCGCAGGTGTACCCGCACTCGGCCTTGGCGTCTGAGGCGCACCCGAACGAGGTGCGCATCGCCTTTGACGGTGATGCGGTGCTGTTCTCTGACGAGGCCGAGCGGGTGTTTCAGGCCCAAGGGCTGTCGGCTTTTCAGGCCCATGAGCAGGACAAGGCGGGGCAACCCCTTTTGGCGGGGCCTTTCAAGCCTTTACTGGCCGCCTTGCACCGTTTGCAGCAAGAGGGCACACCAGCCATGCGTGTGCGCACCGCACTGGTCACCGCCCGCAGTGCCCCGGCGCACGAACGCGCCATCCGCACGCTGATGGACTGGAACATTGAGGTGGACGAGGCCATGTTTTTGGGTGGCTTGGCCAAGGGCGAATTTTTACGCGAATTCGAGCCCGACTTTTTCTTTGACGACCAGACGGGGCACATCGAATCGGCGGCCCGACATGTGCCTTCGGGCCATGTGGCGTCTGGGGTGTCCAACCCCGACTGATCTGCCCAATCTTAGCGCTTTTTCTCGGTGTAAGGCGATACTTGCCGGGCTTCAATTCGGTAACCCGCCACCCCCATATGGGAGTCGGTTTTGGTGGCACTCATGGGGCCGGTCACCCACACCACATCCATCAGACGCAGCCGCTTGGCGGGTTTGTTGAGCACCACATGCACGATCTGGTTGGCCGGCGGCGGGGGTGAGTGGATGCAGGCCCCAAAGTAAGGCACCAGCAAAAACTCTTTCATCCCTTCGGGCAGGTCTTCCAAGGGCACCACATAACCCGGTAGACGCAGGTTTTGGCCGAGCACCAGCGGGTTGATGGGCGCGTTGTCCCACATCTTGCGCATTTTTTGCAGCGCCTCTTCGGCCTTGGGGTCGTTGTCTTTGAGCGCGTCCAGGTTCAAGGCCTTGAGGTCTTTGAAAGGGTCCCAACCGGGCGGTATCAACTGCTCCCAGCCAATGGTGCGCACCGGACCTGGCAGGCTGGCACCCATGGGCGGGGCTTCGGCCGATAAAGGGGGCTGAATTTGCGGCACCAATTCGCGGGCAGTTTCGCGCACGCTTTGGGATTGAACCAAGCCAGCCAGCAGGCTCAAAAGACCCAGGCCCAAGACCTTGGCAGCTGTGCGGCGGTTGTTCATTCTTAAATTTGTTTTCATCTCAAACATGCGGTGACAAACCATCGGCCAAGGACCATCGGTAGGCCCGCCAAGCCGGCCCCAAACTGGCCAACAAGCCCGCCAAAAACACCGCCACCAGCAAAGCCCACTGCGTGGACAAGGGCGCCGACATTTGCAAACGAATGCCCAGCTCTTGCTGCAACAAGGGCGTGGCCAGCACCATGCCCAATTGCGCCAGCAGAACCCCCAGCAACACCCCTGCGCAGGTTACCCAAGCCCCTTCAAGGGTGAGCAAGCCCAGCACATGGCGCGGCCCTGCACCCACGGCACGCAGCACAGCGAGTTCTCGGCGGCGCTCATTCAGACCCGCCAGCACCACGGCCATGAGCGACACCACGCTGACCAGCACCACCAAGGCTGACACGGCCAACAAGGCGTTTTCACCCAAGCCCAACACGGCCCACAACTCACCCAGAGCGACACCCGGCATCACACCCATCAGGGCCTCGGCTTGGTAAGCGTTCACAAAGCGCTGCACATTGAACACGGCGGCCCGAGTTTTGAGGCCCACCAAAGCGGCTGTCACCGCTTGGGGCTCGAGATTGAATTTGCGCGCTTGGTCGGCAGGGATCTGCCCGCCAGGCAAGGGAGCGCCTGCCACCCATTCCAGGTGTAAGGCCTCCAGCGCCTGCAAGCTCACATGCACCGTGCGGTCCACCGGGGTGCCGGTGGGTGCCAAGATGCCCACCACCTTGAAGGGCTTGTCGTCATGGTTGGGCGATGCCGGGCTGGCGGGTGCAGGGCTGTGGCTGTGCGAATGACCATGGTCGTGATCATCCATGCCGTGACCGAGCGTGATGCTTTGACCCAAGGCATAGCCCATCTTGCGTGCCACCTCGGACCCAATCACCGCCTCGTACAAACCATCGAGCATGCCCGCAAACACCGCGCCTTGCTGCAAGGTCAAGGGTTGTTTGTCGCCATAAGCGAAGTGCTGAAAATACGCAGGCATGGTGCCCAAGACCGGAAAACCCCGGTGCGAGTCGCCCAAACTCAAGGGCACGACCCACGAGACCGAACGGTGCTGCGCCAACGCCCGAACACTGTCCATGGACATGCTTTGCGGCACGCTGCCGATGTGAAACACCGAAAACAGCATCAGCTGCACCGGGCTGCTGCGGGCGCCCACAATCAGGTCAACCCCGCTGACGGACTGGGAAAAGCTGGTGCGGATGTCGTGGCGCAGACGCTCCAAGGTCCAGAGCAAGGCCGTGGCCAGCGCCAGCGACACCACCACCCAGACCAATGTGCTGCGGCGGTTCCAGGCACTGTGGCGAGCGATGCTGAGCAAACTGATCATGCGCGCCCTCCAATTTGTTGCAACTCAGGCAAAGACCAATTCAGGTCAAAACGCGCTGCCTGCTGCGGATCATGGCTAACGCACACCAAGGTGCTGCCCGCATCCCGCGTGGCTTGCATGAGAACGTCCATGAAGTCGTGGCGCAAGGCGGCGTCAAGCGCCGAGGTGGGTTCGTCTGCCAAGACCAATTCGGGTTGACCGATGAGGGCACGGGCGGCCGCCACGCGCTGCTGCTGGCCCAACGACAAGGTGTCGGCACGTCGAGCCCAGAGGCCTTCGGGCAAACCCATGCGCTGCAACCAAGTTTGGGCCGAAGCCTCGGGGCCACCCGCGGCTTGGCAGCTTTCACGCCGCAGCTTTGAAAAGCGGCAAGGCAAGGTCACGTTGTCCAGCACGCTCAAATAGGGCAAGAGGTTGAATTGCTGAAAAATCACGCCCACATGGTCGGCGCGAAAAGCGTCACGTTGGCCCAAGGGCAAGGTCGCCCAATCTTGTCCGAGCAAAGACACACGGCCGTGCTGCGGCTGCAAGACGCCCGCCAACAAGCCCAAGAAACTGCTTTTGCCGCAACCACTGGGGCCATGCAAAAACACAGTCTGGCCCTGCGCCACATTCAAACGGCCCAGCACCAAGGTGTCAGGCCCCCCACGGGTCCAGGCAAAGCGCATGGGCTCAATGTCGATCACGAAACTCCCCTTTTTTTGAGTCCGGGCCAATATACCCGCTCAGGGATTTCAGGCGGTTTTTCTCCGACCTTCCCTGCGGGCAATCCACACCGTGGCCCACAAAATGACAAAGGCGCCCAGCCATGTCGATTGACTGGGTATGTCGCCAAACACCAACCAACCCAGCACCGAAGCCCACACCAAGTCTAAAAAGCGCAGCGACTGGGTGGCTGAAATATCAGCCAGCGCAAAGGCCCGGGTCAGGCAGTAGTGGGCGAGCGTGCCCAGCACGCCTGTGGCCGCAAAAGCCAACCACTGCATGGGGGTTGGCATTTGCCAGTTGGGGATCGCCATGGGCAAGCTGAGCACCGTCACCGTGAGGGCTTGCCAGAGCACGATGACGCCGGGTTTTTCGTAACGGGTCAGCGCTTTGGTGATGAGGAACGAGGCGGCAAACACCGGGGCCGAGGCCAACATGACCAGGTTGTACCAACCGCCATCACCCGACATTTTCGGTAAAACCACCACCAGCACCCCGCTGAAACCGATGATGGCCGCAATCCAACGGTCTTTGCGCATGGGTTCACCCAAAAACCAAGCGGCACCCAGCATGATGAAAATAGGCCCGGTAAAACCAATCGCGGTCATGTCGGCCAAGGAAATTTTGGGCAAGGCTGTGAACCACAAAACCAAGCCCAGTGTGTGAACGCCCCCACGCCAAAACTGCCCCGCCAGGTTCACGGGCATGTAAGCCCTCCAACCCTCGCGCCAAACCCAGGGCAGGATCACCAGCAAGCCAAAGAGGTAACGCAAGAACTGCGATTGGTAAACGTCCAAATGCAGCGTCAGGTCGCGGGCAATGGTGTTGAGCAAGGAAAACAAGAAGCCGCCCAGCACCATCCAAACCATGCCACGCACCGCCACAGGCCAATTGGCAAATGTGCGCAAACCGCGTCGGTGGGCCAAGGTCCACTGGCGTCTGGGGTAATTGGGTTTGCGCCGTTTCAAGCCAAAACCCAGGGGAAAGTGTCCATCACGCCTGCATCTTAGGCCCGCAAGGCGGCAATCGGGGTCGCTTGGGTTACGCGGTCATGCGCATCGGAATGGTCACGGGCCCATCGTTGACCAAAGACACTTTCATGTCGGCTGCAAAGCGGCCGGTTTGCACCACCGGGTGGGCCTTTTGCGCTTGCGCCACAAAGTGTTCATACAGTCGCCGGCCATCTTCGGGCGCGGCCGCTTGGGTGAAACTGGGCCGGTTGCCGCCGGCCACGTCTGCGGCCAATGTGAACTGGCTCACCAGCAGCAAACCGCCACCCACATCTTGCACGCTGCGGTTCATTTTTCCGGTTTCGTCACCGAAGATGCGCAGCTTCAAGAGTTTGCTCAGCAGCTTGTCAGCCACGGCTTCGGTATCGCCCTTTTCGGCGCACAACAACACCAACAGGCCGGTGCCAATCTGGCCGATCACCTCGCCATCAACGCGCACACTGGCTTCACTCACCCTTTGCAACAAGGCCATCATTTCAAGTCCCTCGCATCGTCAAAATGCGCCTCCACATCGCTGGGCAACAGCTGGATAGTGGCCCGCAAACCAGGCACGGCGCTCATCAAAGCCTGTTCAACGCTGCCGCGCAAAGCAGCGGCGCGGCCCAGGGTCCAAGCCGAGGGCATGTGCATGTGCACGTCCACAAATCGCCGCTGACCCGCTTTGCGAGTGTTCAGGTGGTCAAAGCGGATGATCTCGGTCTCGCCGCGCTGGTACGCAAAGCTGGCCAGCACCGTGTTCACTTGGGTCAAGACCTCGGGCTCCAGCGCCTCGTCCATCAGGCCTTGCGACGATCGCCAGATCAGGTGCCAGCCTTCTTTCAGGATATTCAGGGCCACGCCAATGGCC